>JAQBPQ010000082.1 GCA_028287445.1 Cohnella sp. | reverse complement strand
GCGGCCAGTTCCAACAAAAATCTTCAAGCGATGGCCGGGATATCGTTCGTCGTCGCCGAAACGGCATTACTGGAAAGAAAAACTTTTACCAAACCGAAAAATTATTATTTGAATTTGTACGCCCAATATCATTTTTTCTCCGAAACCCGCCAAACCCGGTTTACTCCGCCCGTTCAAACGCTTTATGCACTTAAACAAGCGATAGAAGAATTAAAAGAAGAGGGGATCGACCAACGGTATCTGCGATATCAGAAATCTTGGGAGACGTTAATCGCCGGCATTACGCGGCTCGGATTAAAGTATCTCGCCAGCGACAATCTCCATTCCAAGCTGGTTACGTCGATATTCGAACCGAACGCGGAAGGCTACAACTTCAAAGAGATGTACGACTATTTGCATAGCAGAGGTTATACGATTTACCCCGGCAAAGTCGATGAATTCAGAACGTTCAGGATCGCAAATATCGGTGATATCACATGCAAAGATATAGAGTCATTTTTGAATCTGCTTGAAAACTATCTGAAGCGAAACGGGATTATTAAGGAAGTGTAAGGAGGTGATCGTATCGAACACACTGTCATTCGCAGCAAGATGAAAAAGGGGCTTCCGATCATGAAAGATCCCATCATGAGACATTATGTTCCGGATACGGATTGGTTTGAAGTTTCCACCCTCCAAAAAATGCTGCAAACCTATGCGTGCGTTTATATTAAACCGGATATCGGAAGGAAAGGGACTGGAATCATCCGGGTCAAGAAGCTTAACGATAAAAAATGTGAGATTTCGTATCAACAAACCACGAGCCTGAGCTCACCGGATAAAGTGTATTCTCGAATCCAAAAGATACTGAATCCCAATAAGAAATACATCATTCAACAAGGGGTGGATTTGGCAACTTATCAGCATCGCCCATTCGATGTGCGGGTTGTTTTGCAAAAACCTCTGGGCAGGTGGCGTGCGACGTTAATGTCCGGCAAAGTTGCGCCTCACAGGTCATCGATCGTCACGAATGTAGCGAAGGGCGCAAAGGATTACAATCTTTACAAATTGCTCAAGGGGATCGATCAATCCTTGGACAGTTCTGCAATCATGCGGGATTTAATGGATTCCTCCCATCAAATCGCACAAATTCTAAGTTCCCATTTTCCGCTTGAAATTCTCGGATTAGATATGGGAATCGATAAGAAAGGGAAAGTGTGGTTTATCGAAGCCAATACCAAACCGGATTGCATCGGCTTGGAGAAGTTCGACCGGAGGCTGTATCGAAAATATGTCAATGCAAAAAAAATAATGCGCGACGGGTGATTTCATGACCATTGGGGCACATCATGTGAAAAGCAAACTCGCGGTGGCCTACCAGCTCATGCATACGCCTGAGGTGTCCGGTCATATTCCCGATACGGATCTGCTGCGGGAAAGCGCGTTCCACAGAATGATCAACAAGTATGACAAAGTTTATCTCAAACCGGACCGGGGGAGAAAATCTCGGGGCGTCATTCGGATTGAGAAATGGAAGGATAACCTTTTTAAATTCAGGCAAGGGACCAGCCTGGCCTACGTCGATTCTAAGGATCTCTGGACGAAAGTGAAAGAGATGACGGAGGACAACAGATATGTCGTCCAGCGGGCGGTAGACAGTGTGACGAAGGACGGCAGACACTTCGACCTTCGTTGCCATGCCCTGAGAGTGAACGGGAAGTGGAAGGTCGGTGGGATTTGCGGTAGATTGGGCGAGAAGGGAAGTATTGTGACAACCTCGCATTTGGGAGGTACCCCGACATTGCTCAATACGCTTTTTACACGACATTTGAAATATACCGGTAAGGAAAAAAAGCAAATGAATCGGAAATTGGAATTATGTATTGTGAAAACCGTGCGCCAGGTGAGCCGAATGTATCCCAATCTGTATGAGTTCGCCGTCGACATCGGAATTGACCGCCGGAAGAGAATCTGGATTTACGAAGTCAATAACGAACCGTTGACCAGAGGGAATTTCATGAAGCTGCCGGATCTAACCCTCTATCGAAAAATTCAAAGGCTGAGGAAGTCAGCAAGATAAGCGGTATTAAACAAAAAAGAAAAAGGAATGATGGCATGGGCTTAAAATGGGATCCTTCAAAGTGGGAGATCCATCGGTTGTATTCCAAACATTCCGATCTCCGCAAACTTTTGCCTCCGACATCGATACTGACTCCAAGCTCCCTTTCCAAATACTTGGATAAATATAAGTCGGTGTATATCAAAGGAAAGAACGAGCATAAAGGCTCAGGAATCATAAAGGCATGGAAAACAGAAGAAGGTTATCGTTACATTAAAGTCAAGGGCAAACCGGTAGATGTCAAATCGATCGATGATTTATATGAACAACTCAGAGGCGGACGCCGTAGTAGCTCGGTTCTTGTCCAAAGGACCATTGATGTGCCCATGATTGAAGGAAGACCCTTCTCCATTCGTCTTATGCTGATGCGGGACGGGAAAGAAAAATGGCATTATGCGGGAATGCTGGCGAAAGTCGCAGGAGAAGGCAGCGTAGTGACCAATGTTCGGCGCGGTGGAGGGTACGCCACCACAATCGACGATGCTTTAGCCAAATCATTAGGCTATGGCCGCGAACGAATCGCGAGCGTAAAACATAAGTTGATCAGCGACGGATTTAAACTGATTCGATATGCCGGGAAAAAAGGGTATCGCTCCCATGAAACGGGAATTGATTTGGGTATCGATCGGAAAGGGAAGATATGGATTATCGAGGTGAACCTCGCGTATCCCTCCTATAAATTGTTTGACCGGTTGGAGGATAAAACGTTCTACAATAAGATCAAAAGTTTGGCGGCTGACTACAAAAAGAGACGAACGAAGTCTGGATAAGGAACATAAAAGTTTTTGCCCTTCTGCAGGGGCAAAAGCTTTTTTGCGCTTATTTTCCTCGGGATCTGTCCCTGAAATTTAAAGTTCGTAAGCGGGAGTATCACGGAGAGGAACCCATTTCAACGTGTGACGCTCCAAAACAACTAGACAAATGCCGTTTCCGCCATAGCCTCCGGGTCATACGCTGAAGCACATCGGTGCGGAGTCGATGACATCCTGAACACGGAACAGGCGGCCTGTGCTTTTTTGCCGTGCTTCCGGAGAAAGGCGGATACGGCATGGCATTACCGGTCAGAACGATACGTCTCACGGAAACAAACAGCAGACTTTTGGAAAAAAATTTGTGGAACGATCGATTCGTACCGGCCGTGATGAAGACCAACGGACAAACGGCTAACATCAAGGTGAGGTTTCGGGGAGGTCATACAAGGGGATATACGAAAAGGTCGTACGAGGTCGTTCGGAACGGAGAGGCCTTTCACTATAATGCCGAGTTCGACGATCCTTCGATGATCCGCAATGCGCTCTCGTTCGCCTTTTTTCCCATGCTTGGCGTGCCTGCACCGCGGACCAAACATGTGCAGCTATATCGGAATGACGAACCGTTGGGGGTTTATTTGGAGATTGAAGGTGTGGGGAAACGGTTTTTCCGGCGAAGGGGAATCAGCGCGATCTCCTTGTTTTATGCAGTGAACGAACAAGCCGATTTCGGACTCAACGATCCGAATTCGGAACGTGCGAAATCCTCGATGCTGTCCGGATACGAATACCGGTTTGGGCGGACCGGGGAAAAATCGAGATTCGAAGATTTCCTCCGGGGCATACATCGCGGTGAGTCCCGGCGGCAGACGGTCGAATATTTAAAAAAGCATTTGGACGTGGACAATTATCTCAGATGGCTGGCAGGCGCGGTTCTGACCGGAAATTATGACGGTTTTGAGCAAAATTACGCCATATACCGCCATCGACGAACAGGGAAATATTGCATGATTCCATGGGATTACGAGGGGACTTGGGGCCGAAATTGCTATGGGCGGATCGTGGACAGCGAGATGGTGGCCGTAACCGGGTATAACCAATTGACCGACAAGCTGCTGGAGAGCCGTTCGATCAGACGGCAATACCGCGACATTCTAAGGCAGGCTTTGAAAGGTCCGTTTACCGAGCGTAAGCTGATGCCGCTTGCGGAGAGCATGTTGTCGGCCGTGGAGCCCCATATCTATGATTATGGTTCGGATCGTTGGTCTTATGCGGATTTTGCCGGCGAGAGGGACTTGATTCGGCAGTATGTCCGGGAACGAAGGGAAATCGTTGGGCGTGAACTGGAGAATCTATAATACGGAACGTGCGTTCGCCTAATCTTTCCGATCCCATGTTTTTTCTGATATGATGGGAGGAGAGAAAGGCGGGAGCAGCATGGATTTGTTCAGTTACCGTGCGGAGTCCGAGCCGCGGAACCGTCTTCTGGCGGACCGGATGAGGCCGGAAACGCTGGAAGAATATATTGGACAGGAGCATATCGTGGGGGCGGGTAAATTGTTGCGTCGGGCGATCGAAGGAGACGCGGTCACGTCTATCCTGCTGTACGGTCCGCCGGGATCCGGCAAAACGACGCTGGCGCATATCATCTCCCAACGGACGGAGGGCGACTTCGTCCGGCTTAATGCCGTCGATGCGTCCGTTAAGGATGTTCGCGACGTGATTGAGCAGGCCGAGCGGAACAAAAACATGTATGGACGCAAAACGATCCTGTTTCTCGACGAGGTGCATCGCTTTAACAGCGCCCGGCAGGATGCGCTGCTCCCCGCCGTCGAGAAAGGAATCATCATATTCATCGGGGCCACGACGGAGAATCCGTATCACTCGGTAAACGGAGCCCTGCTGTCCCGATCGACGCTGTTCCGTCTCGAGCCGCTGGGCAAGGAGCATTCGATGATGGCCATGAGACGAGCTTTGGCCGATCCGGTCAAAGGGCTCGGGTTTATGAAGCTGTCGGTGGATGAAGAAGCACTGGAGCATATCGCTGCGATGGCCAATGGCGACATTCGGCGTGCCTTGACTGCGTTGGAGTTGGCTGCCGTAACGACGCCATCGGATATGGACGGCACCGTGCCTATTACGCTCGAGGTGGCGGAGGAATCGATTCGCCAGCCGACCGTGCTGGCTGACGAGTCTACGCAATACGATGTGCTGTCTGCGTTTCATAAGAGCGTACGGGGCTCGAGCGATGCCGCGCTTTACTGGTTTTTGTATGCAGTGGAGAAGCTCGGTATGGATCCGATGACATTCCTGCGCCGCTTAACGGTTGCCTGCAGCGAAGACATTGGTTTGGCGAATCCGCAAGCCATGGTTCAGGCTGTAAGTGCGATGGAGGCCTATCACCGGATTGGATGGCCGGAATCCAAATACATTGTGGCCCAAGCCATATTGTTCGCTGTGGAGAGTCCTAAATCCAACGCCGTTGCCATGGCGATCGGCCGCATCATGGAATCGTTTGAAGCGACCAAGTCGGCGGAGGTTCCGCTGCATTTGCGGGACGGTCATTACAGCGGCGCCAAGAAACTTGGCCATGTCGGATATCAGTACCCCCATGATTATCCGGGGCATTATGTGGAACAGCAGTATTTGCCCGACAAACTGAAGGACCGGGTTTTCTATCAAGCCACCGAGCAGGGGATGGAAGACAAGATCCGCCAAAACCAGGAAAGACGGCACAATCGAGGCACGAAACGAAAATAACCCGATAGGGGTCAGTGGGCCGAACAGCAAAACGATTCAAAGGAGCCTAAATGGTTTACTGAATCTACAATCGGCAATTTCAGAGCGTCCTGCCCGAAAATCCGGCATAAGGGGCAGGCAACGGCGAATACAGATGGGTACTACGGCGTATTACGGGGGAACCCATTGTTTGACGGAGGACTTCAAAACGTCTAAGCTAATATAAAGTCTTTTCAACCATCTTTTCCAACTTATTTTTTCGATCATAAAGGAGGTGCACCTATCTCTGGATGTCCGGAGATAGGGACTATTTGGACGGAGACCCCTTTCCGCTAGGAGTGGATTTGGTCCTCATTTTGTTTTTGGTATTCATGAACGGTTTTTTCGTGGCAGCTGAATTCGCCATGGTCAAAGTACGAGGAACCCGCATCGACACGCTCATTCAAGAAGGGAACAAGCGTGCTGCGTCCGCCTCTCATGTCACGAACCACCTGGATGCCTATTTGTCCGTGTGTCAGCTTGGGATCACCTTAGCTTCTCTGGGCCTTGGCTGGATCGGGGAACCGGCGATCGCAAGCCTGATTCGACCGCTTTTTGAGGCAATGAACGTGAGCGATTCGCTCATTCATGTACTGGCGTTCGTGATCGGTTTTTCCTTCATTACCGTTCTGCATATCATACTGGGTGAACTTGCACCCAAATCGGTGGCCATCCGCAAAGCGGAGCAGATCACCTTATGGATCGCGGGACCGTTGGTTCTGTTCCGTAGAATCATGAGTCCGTTCATTTGGCTGCTCAACGGTACGGCCAACGTGCTGCTCAAGCCTTTCGGGATCAATACGAACGAGGTATCTTCTTCGGCTCATACGGAGGAGGAAATCCGAATTCTGATGAAAGAAAGCCACAAAAGCGGCCTAATCGATAAAACCGAACTGACCTTGGTCGACAACATATTCGATTTCGCCGAGACGAATGCCCGCGAAATCATGATTCCGCGCACGGACATGAGTTGTCTATATGGCAATCTTTCTTTTGCGGAAAATAAAGAAATCGCACTGCGCGAGATGCATACTCGTTACCCGGTATGTGAGAACGACAAAGACACCATCATCGGGTTCGTCCACATCAAGGATTTACTGAGGGTCGAGGACGGAACCATCAACGATATGCGGGACTTGATGCGCGCGATCACAACCGTCCCGGAAAGCATGCCGATCAGCGCTTTGCTCAAGCTGATGCAGAAACGGAAGACGCAGATCGCCATTCTCATCGACGAATATGGCGGCACTTCAGGATTGGTGACGCTCGAAGATATCATGGAAGAGATCGTCGGAGAAATTCAGGACGAATTCGACGAGGAACGTCCGGACGTGGAAAGACGGGATGACAATACTTATTCCATCAGCGGTATGATGCCGATTGACGAAGTGAACCAGTTGTTCAGCTTGGACATCCCGACGGACGATTATGACACGATCGGCGGTTGGATCTATTCTCAGATCGAAATTCCGCCCAAAAAAAATCAGATCGTCGAATCGCAGAACGGCGAAGTGCGCTTCATGATCGAAGAAACCGATCATCTGCGTATTTCACGACTCATGGTTACCCGCTCGGATGAAGCCGAATGGGAACCACAAGCCGAAACCGGCTGATCATAACCAAGCCCATGTGACGCGGCAGCGGAGCGTGGGCTTTTTTGATCATTCAGGATTTATAAGTTTGCACCACTCCTCTCTGAATGATCTCCGACATAACCGTTTATCGCCGTGAAGAGGACGGCGATAGCCGTTTATGCTTGTTGCCTCCGGATGGCTTTTAGATAAAATCAAACAAACTCGGACAGCATTTTACAGTTTCTCCCTGTTTTCGAGAGAGGGAAAAGCGGTAAAATGGTAATATGCTGAAAAACCGAACCTTATCCCTGTTGACCGTCGCACTAGCCGCCGCTATCCTTTTTGCCGGCATCCCAACCTCCCCGGCCGAGGCTGCGGATCCGGACAAAACCGTCAAATCGCTCCTTGTTCACCTGAGCAATGCCGTCAAGTATAAGTCATGGAGCAAGGCCGCCACTTACTCGAGACAAATCGCCGTGAATTACGATAACCGCAAAGTATACGATCTAGCCGCCAAGTATTACGCACTGACCGACCAATATTGGACCCGGTATGGCCGGCCGGATTATGGCATTACGAGTCAGATCCGCGGCGATCATATCCGGACCGTTGTGGATACGTACGCCGAGCTGCCGGCGCTGCCGGGCAGGAAACTCGAGAAGTTTGAACCTCTTACCGGTGCTTATGTCGGCTTGTATCCGGCGGGCAAGGTCATCAAGGGTAGTCCGACGAACGCCGAGCAGTCGTTCGGCAAGAAACACGCCATTTATCTGACGTATACCCACTGGAGACAATTGTACGCCAGAACGAACTCCGCCTTCCCGATCGCTTATGCCGAAGAAGTCTCGAAACTCGGAGGCGCGCTGCAGATCGGCTGGGAACCGATGAACGGTCTAGATGACGTCCAGGATGATGAGTATGTACGCCAGTTTGCCCGAGAAGCCAAAGCTTCCGGCATCCCGATCTTTCTTCGCTACGCATGCGAGATGAATGGGGATTGGGTTCCGTGGAACGGAGATCCGAACAAATACATCGAGAAGTTCCGAATGATCCACGACATCATGGCGGAAGAAGCGCCTAACGTTGCGATGGTATGGTCACCGAATTTTCTGCCAAGGGGTAATATCGATGATTACTATCCGGGAGACGACTATGTCGATTGGGTGGGTTTCTCTCTCTACATCATTCCGTTCTCCCATGGCAAACTGAAACTCGGCGGCAATCCGATCGATTATTTGAAGCCTTTGTACGATAAGTATTCCAAAAAGCCGATCATGGTTTCCGAGGGTGCCGTTTCCTTCTACAGCTATCAGCTGAACAAAGATTACACTCAATGGGGCGTAGGGCAGCTCGCCAATTTCTACGCATACATGCCCAGGATGCTTCCGCAGTTAAAAGCCATTACCTATTTCGACTTGGACAAGCGCTCAACCAACTATGATAACCAGAATAACAATTACGACTTGCATGACAAGCCGGACATGCTGAATGAATATATTAAACTTACATCCGCACCCTACTTCCTTACATCCGTTGAAGATGCTGCTGCGCCGGATCAGCCGGTAACGTACAAGCCCGTTTCCCAAGTGAGAGATTTGACCGGAAAGGTGAATCTTTTCACCTACGTCAAACTCCCGCTGGGACAACAACCTTATGCGGTTCATTTATACTCCGGATCGAAATTGCTGCTGAAGAGAGCATATGCTCCGCCCTTCGATATGGAAGTGGATTTCGATCAACTTCCGGCTTCGGGGAAATTGACGGTCAAGGTGTTGGATGATAAGTTTCGTGTCCTCGTCACAAAAGAAATTCCTTATCAGAAGTAAGCGTTACAGATGACAAAAAGGTCCGATCCCGGGAGGAATCGGACGTTTTTGTGGTTTGGGGCTCAGTTCAGCTGACGATAGTGAGAATTTCGTCTACTTCTTTGCGGGCAAGCTTACCCGGGGTTTCGGACGGATACCCGAGTGCGATGACCATGTTCACTTGCTTGGACTCTTCGATACCGAGATATTCGCAGAGCGGTTTCTCGGCAAGCAGGACCGGTCCGGTCATCGGACAGGTGGCAAGTCCTCTGGCATGGGCGGCAAGCATGAGGTTCATCGAAGCCAGGCAGCTGCTCTTGATGCCTTCTTCCCGCCATACTTCGTCATTCACGAGCCCGATCGGGTCAAAAATACGTTCGCGGAATTTCGATTGATACGGCGTAGCCAGACAAACGATCAAGGCCGGCGCGTCGGCGAATGCTGTCGCATAGGGGCCGAACGATTTGAGCAGCAGCCGGGCCTCTCGGCTCAGCCCCCGCTGCTCCGCTTCCTCGGCCCGGCGATGGAGCTCGCCCCACGTCATCTTTTCAATTTCGCGAATTTTGTCTTGGTTCGTCACCACGACGAATTCCCAGGTTTGGGAGTTCGTATCGCTCGGTGCGTAACGTGCGCAGTCGATCAACTCACGGATGTCTTCATGGGAAACAGGACGATCCGCGAATTTACGAATGCTCCGGCGTCCTTGGATTAACTCTTTCAGCTCGGTATATTCCATCGTTTGTATTCTCTCTCCTTCCATCCTATTATAGTGGCGGGGCACCCGGTGATCAAGGTTCAGTGCGGCGGTAATGGAAGAGCAGGAAGCCGGCGCATGCCGTCAGTGCGAAAACGGCGCCTAACCGAAAAATGGCGGCGAGTCCGTACGAGTCATACATCCACCCGCCCAGAATACCGGCCAGAAGTCCGGCGAAACCGGACCAGACGACGGCGAACATCGCTTGCCCGGAAGACCGGTATTCGTCGGGAATCAGGGTCTGCAAGTAGCGGAGAGCCGTAATGTAAAAAATACCAAACGTTACGCTGTGCATCGTTTGGATCAAGACGATTCCCCATGGTTCCGTTATGACGCTGAGCAGCAACATTCGTACGATGTACATGAAACTTGCAACCGCGAGCAGGGGCAATTCACGGAAACGGTGGCCGAATTTGGCGAGCAGGAAAAACATCGGAATTTCGCTGCAGGCCGAAACCAGCCAAGCAATGCCGATCGTCGAATCGCTCGCACCCAAGTCACGCATAGCGACAGCCAGAAATCCTTCGTTCATTCGATGGGCGACGGATACGAGTCCAATAAGCGTGAAGAAAATGAATGTATCCCGGCGGTGAAGGACAATCCAAAGGCCGCCGAATTCGAATTTTCGGGCCCTCGCCTGGAAATCCTCCAGCAGAAGGGAAAGCACAAGCGTTATCGTCACCGCCCCAAGCGCCAATCCAATCGTCCAATTGGATCCGTACTTGCTTAGAAAATAGCCGAAGAGCACCGCGCAGACGGCGTAACCGAGCGAGCCGAACATCCGGATGGAAGGGAAGCTCCGTTTCAACTGATCGGCTGCCAGCAGCGTGACGCTGTCCATCATGGAGTTCACCGGTGTTTGGAACAGGTAAAATAGGGCCATCACCACGGCCATCATGGCGAACTCGTGCTGCGGAACCAGCAAGGCGAGCGCCAGAATCTGGCCGGCGAACAACAGATTGAGAACCCGCCGGACGCTTTTCGTTTTATCGCTGATGATGCCGGCCAGCAGATTGGCTCCGATGGAAATAACGGGACCGACGGAGTAGATGGCTCCGATTTGCAGCTTCGTGAAGCCTATACTATAAAAGTAGAGAGGGAAATACGAGACGACCAGCACCATCACGGCGTACCAGGTGAATTGAAGAGAGCGGAGAAGGGTCAACTGGCTGGCGTGAGAAGTGCGATTCATCATGACCCGACCTCCATCTGGGAGGTCAGTCCACTTCGTTGCTGGAGCTTGTGGTTTCTCCGGTACAACCAGGCGAGCAGCGCCAACTCCGCTATCACTCCTGCGGATTGCGCCAGGGAGCCCAGAACCCCGCTCCACATCGGCAGTGTGATTGCGAGTAGGATTATCGCCAATGTCGTCATCACGGCGTTCGCGGTTTGCGAGCCGAACATGAGCTTGGTTTCGCCGTGCGACATGACGAAACCGTTTAACGTATCCAGCCAAGGGAATACAAGTACGAAAGGCAAGTAACCTTTCATAGCGTGTAGGCTGGCCTGAAGAAGCTCGCCGCGAACGCCGAGCAAATGACTGAACATCCATGAACCGGCGGATGTGAAGGACATAAGCGCAAGCAGCGCAGTCGGTACAAAGCCGAGCATCAGCGTGAAACGGCGCACTTGGCCGGGAGAGGTTCGGCCGAAATGCAAGGCAATTTGATGGAAATAAGTGAAGAATCCGAGCATCAAGTTCATGAGGCTGCCCGCCACGGCGAGCGAGGCGATGGCCAACGCGGCCCGCTCGGTCGTGCCCAGCAGGGCATTCAGAATCGGAAGCACCCAAACAACAATCAATGACGAGTAGAGAAGCGGATTGTAGAACGGCAGCACCTGTTTCGGCCGTACAATCTCATTTTCCGGTTTTTTTTCCGGCATTGCGCCCACAAGCTTACGGCATTCCAGCCAACTCAGCAGGCATTCGATCATCATCCCGAACACGAATATGACGGCTCCCTGAAAGGCGCTGGTCACCCCGACATGCAGGAAATACCGGGAGAGCAGGAACATGCCGGAGAGCCGAAACAACATGCCGACCGTCAGCCAACGCGTCCTCATTTTATAAATGATAACACCTTGAAACAAGCAGCGCAGACAGGAGAACAACGTCAAAAACATTAGGGCGAACCAGGCCCCGATGGCTTCTCGTTCTACCGCAGAATGCGCGCCATATGCTCCTCCGAACACCCAGTGGCCGACAGGGGTGTAGGCGATCAAAGCCCCGAACACCAGCGACACTCCACATACGAAGAGACTCACGACCCGGACAGCCCGGAAAGACAAGCGGTCCCTTACGAGCGCCGAACAGGTCTGACGGAGCAGAACCCCCGGTCTTTCCGACACGGCCAACAGGCTCATCGCCAGCGCGTAACCCGCCAGCACCGTTTCCGGATGATCCGAGCGGGCCAACGTACCGTTAATAATGACGTGCGACAGGTTGATCAGGACGACTGATAAGCCCATAGGAATGAAAAAAAGCAAGATCTGTCTCAGCGAGGCGGGGGGGTCGGAAGGGTTCATCGGTTCAGCTCCTCCGTCGCGTAATTGTCCGGTCAGGTATGGCGACAGCTAGTATTATATCAGATTTCGACGGATTTCTACGGTAGATTGGCAGAACATTCGCGCTGGATTTCACCGCAGCGAAGTGATAAATTATAGGATGACGCATTTGTCGAAACAGCAAAGCCGATACGGAAGAAACGGAGATTGCCATGGGAGACTCCGATTGGCTGGACCGTCAGTTTGCTTGGAATGAACGGCTCGGCATCGCGGTGCCGGCTCTGAACCGTGACTGGGAGCAGATGAGCCGCAGCGAGCAAACGTCGGTTCTGGCAGTTTGGGAGACGATCCGGGGAACGATTCCGGATCAAGTCAAGCGATTTGAAGAACAAATCACGGTCAAACAGGATAAATTGTTCGATGAGGATGATTTCGCCGTTTCCTGTCGGTTAAACGCGGATATTGCCGAGTTGGCAAGCCGGATCAACGGTCTGAATATCTGGTTCCGGACCCAGCAGGATCTGGACGAGGAAAACAGAAGGCACGGTTGAACGAGCAAGTGGAGGACCTTCCCAATGGAATATAAAAGCATAGCTGACCGTTACCCTCGCGGGCCGGTGACGCTAATGTCGCGAGTATACAAGTACATCCTGCCCGGGGTGCGGGCGGAGTTAGCAGAATGGCGTAAGACGGCGCAGGCGATTCCTGACGCCGAACTCCGCAGGCAGGCGCTGGACAGCATGAATGCGAAGAAGTTCCACTGTGAAGGCGGGGCGGTATATGCCGCGGCGAACTTAGAGAAGAAGGATGTACTCATTCCGCTGATCGTGGCCCTTCAGACGATCAGCGATTATTTGGACAATTTGTGCGACCGGAGCACCTCCCTGAGCGCGGAAGATTTCCGTCTGCTGCACCGGAGCATGCTGGATGCCGTTACACCCGGAGCGCCGATTACCGACTATTACGCGTTTCGAGATGAGCGGCAAGACGGCGGTTACCTGCATTCGCTGGTCCTGAAATGCCAGGCATGCACCGCCGCTTTGCCTGCTTACGGCCGGGTACAAGCGCATGTCCGCGAGCTGGTCGGCCTGTACGGAGACCTCCAGGTATATAAGCATATCGCCAAGCCGCTGCGCGAAGCGGAGCTTCTCGCCTGGTGGGATCAGCATAAGGCTTCTTATCCGGAATTGAAATGGAACGAATTTGCCGCGGCAACAGGGTCTACCCTTGGCATGTTTATGCTGTTTTTGGCGGCAAGCGATCCGGAGTTAAAACCGGAGCAGGCGGATCTGATCAAAGAGAGTTATTTCCCTGCCATTTGCGGACTGCACATTCTGCTCGATTATTTGATCGATCAGGCGGAGGACCAGGAGGGCGGCGATTTGAATTTCTGCAGCTACTTCGGCAGTCAAGAGACGCTGGACGAACGCATGCTCCTGATGGTGCAAGCGGCAAGGCGGGCGGCGGACCGGCTGCCGGTTCGTTCGTTTCACCGGATGATCGTCGAAGGACTGATTGCGTTGTATTTGTCGGACCCGAAGGTGAAGGGACAGAGGCGCGTTCAGAGAACGGCCCGTCTATTAATGAAGGGAAGCCCGTGGACGAGGTTATTTTTCTGGTTTAACAGCCATTGGATACGCAAGGCCATGTAGTTCTCAGCAGAGATTCGGGGAGGAATGAACGAGATGAGTGCAGTGAAGAAAATCGCCGTTCTGACAAGCGGCGGGGATTCGCAAGGAATGAACGCGGCCGTTCGGGCCGTCGTACGCGGCGCGCTGTACCGCGGTCTGGAAGTCTACGGCGTTCAACGGGGATACCAGGGTCTGCTGAATCAGGATCTGTTTCAAATGGACATCCGCAGTGTGGGTGACATTATCCAGCGTGGGGGTACCATCCTGCAAACGGCACGCTGCAAGGATTTTCTAACAGACGAAGGCCAACAGCGCGGCGCCGAATTGCTGCGGGAGTTCGGCATCGACGGTCTGGTTGTGATCGGCGGAGACGGCTCGTACAAAGGAGCGCTTAAGCTGAGCAAGCTGGGCATCAAAACGATGGCACTGCCGGGTACGATCGACAACGACATCCCGTTTACCGATTTCACGATCGGGTTCGACACTTCGGTCAGCATCGTCGTCGATGCGATCAACAAGCTGCGGGATACGATGACTTCCCATGAACGTTCATCTGTGGTGGAAGTGATGGGCCGGCACTGCGGAGACATCGCCTTGTATGCCGGTCTGGCCAGCGGCGCGGAAGCGATTCTGGTTCCGGAAGTCCCGTTCGACCTGAAGGAAATCGCTCTGCACATGAAGGTGAATTTCCAAAGAGGCAAACGACACGGCATCATCGTCGTCGCGGAAGGTGTCAGCAGCGGAGAAAGCATCTCCCGTCAAATTACCGAACACAGCGGCATCGAACCGCGAGTCACGGTACTCGGACATATCCAGCGCGGCGGCTCTCCGACGCACAACGACCGGATATTGGCGAGCCGGCTCGGCGACTATGCGGTGCAGAAGCTGATGGATGGCGACTCCGGCAAAGCACTGGGCATTGTGAACGGTCAATTCGCGGCAACGGACATCGAGAAGGTATGCTCGACCAAAAAGCCGTTTGACAACGAAATGTACGAATTGGCCATGCGGCTGTCGCAATGAATGTGGAGGACGGAGTGAGGCCGGTGTTTTTATACAAGCTTGAGGTGCAGCTTTCGGATCGCAATGCGGTCCTCATCCTGATGGGAGATTCCGATCAGGAGGTGATGGACTCCGTAGAAGTTCATCTTTCCAGGCACTACATTGGGACTCCGGAAATCAAGGAAATCGTGCTGGTTGAAAAGCGCAGAGCTAACAAAGGGGCGGGTTACGTGATCGAGACGTAATTCGCTTTTTTATTCACGTTTCAGAAAGTACAAGTTTTCACCTATACTTTTCTGAAACGTCTCCGACATAAACGTATGTGCCATCCAAGGACGGCGACAGCCGTTTATACTTGATCATTCAGGATTTATAAGTGTGCACCACTCATCTCTGAATGATCTCCGACATAAACGTTTACTGCCGCGAAGAGGACGGCGACAGCCGTTTATACTGGGTGATATGCGTTGACGTTTGGTAACTTTATATACTAAAATGTATGTAAAGTCACCAAGGGAGGTTTTCCCATGAACATCGCCATCATTGCGGGAAGCAATCGACTTCATTCCACCAGCACTCAAATGGCCAGATATGTCGAGAAAAGACTTTCTGCGCTGGGGCATTCGGCCCGGCTGTTCGATCTGCGGGTGCACCCTCTTCCACTATACGATCCGGACGGCACGACGGAACATGAAGGAGCTCGCGCGTTCGCGAAGCTTGTCGCAGTAGCGGATGCGGTGGTGCTGGCCACGCCGGAATATCATGGCAGCGTATCGGGTGTGCTTAAAAATGCGCTGGATTATTTGGGCACGGAACATTTTGACGGTAAAATGGTGCTCAGCATCAGTTCGGCCGGCGGAGCGGTTGGTGTCAGCTCGCTCCAGCACATGCAGGTGATCGTGCGCAACGTACATGGCATCAGCTGCCCGGAGTGGATTTCCATCGGCGGCGATCAACGGCAGTTCGATGCCGGAGGCGAGCCGCTGCACGCTTCGGTGCGCTCCCGTGTGGAGCGGGTTTTGGGTACTTTTACCAGGTTGGCAGCCCATCTTGAGCGGTAAGCCGCCAGCGAAAACCGAACATTGTGAAACCAAGCAGCCTTTTCCATTCGGAAGGTTGTTTTTATTTGTCCAAAGTTATGTCGTCTCAATTGAAATCATGTCGGTTTTCCTTTATACTAGCAACGAACAAAATTTCACACATGCTGAACAGAATTTCAAAAATTCGGAAGAGGAAAGCGTGTGACATTTGTTGGATAACGACAAAATGAAAAAGGTAGTCGAAGCTGCGAAGCTTTATTATCAACTAGACCACAGTCAGAGCCAAATTGCAGACATGCTCGGCGTATCTAGACCGACCGTGTCCAGGCTGCTGCAGCAAGCCAAAACCGAAGGCATCGTCCGTATTGAGATCAAGGACCCAAGCGAAGACATTGAGATGCTCCAGCAATCCCTCCTCGAGAGATTCCGACTGCGGCAGGTGGTTGTGGCTTACACGCCCGCTTATGAAGACGAAGTCGTCAAAAGATATATCGGACAAGCCGCGGCAGCCTATTTGGCCGAAATCGTCCGGGACGGCGATACGATCGGAGCGTCGTGGGGATCGACCATGTATCAAGTCGCCTTGCATCTCCGTACGAAAACGCTTAAAAATTCGTTGGTGGTGCAGTTGAACGGGGGTGTCAGCGATGCCGATGTGCGGATTTCCCCTTCAGAAATCGTGCATCTGTTCGGACGTGCGTTCCAGGTTACTCCTTACTTCATGTATTTGCCTGCCATTGTGGATCATATTCTCGTCAAAAAGTCGATGCTCACCGATCGTCACATCCGTCATGTCATGGATATGGGCAAACAGGCCAATATTGCGGTATTCACCGCAGGCGCTCCCACCCCCGACTCCGTGCTGCTGGGCTCGAACTATTTCCGAAAAGATGAACTCGAAAGGATTCGAAGCGGCGCTGCGGGTGATATTTGTTCCCGGTATTTTGACGATAACGGTGAGGTATGCCTGCCGGAACTGGATGAGCGAACGGTCGGCATCGAACTGGCCGATCTCCGCGACAAAGAACATTCCGTCTTGGTGGCCGGCGGAGCGTCCAAAGTGAACGCCATTTATGGCGCGCTGCGCGGGCGTTACGGCAACACGCTGATCACGGATCAGATCACCGCCAGGGCGTTGCTTTACAAATTGGACCAACAGGAGTCGAACCCTGCATGAACCCGGAAGCCATTGCCAAAATGATCGATCATACTGTTCTTAGCGCAATTAGTACGCGTACGGATATTATTAGGGTGTGTGAAGAAGCGCGGCAATACGGATTTGTAACCGTTTGCGTGAATCCGTTCTGGGTCCCGACGGCTGCCCGTGAACTTGCGGGAAGCGGAGTCGGGATCACGACCGTCATCGGTTTTCCTTTGGGGGCGAGCCGCACGGAAGTGAAAGCGGCCGAAGCACGGGATGCGATAGAGGCCGGCGCAACGGAGATCGATATGGTAATGAACGTGGGAGCGCTGAAGTCCGGAGACCGGGAAGCGGTTCTGCACGATGTGAAAGCCGTTGTGGCTGCATGCAAGGGCAGGGCTGCGGTGAAGGTAATCATCGAGACCTGTTACTTGTCGGACGATGAGAAACGGGAGGCATCCCTGATTTGCAAGGAGGCCGGAGCGAACTTCGTCAAGACGTCAACGGGATTCGGAACCGGCGGAGCGACGGTAGAGGATATCGCGTTGATCCGTTCGGTCGTCGGACCGGAGATGGGGATTAAGGCGTCCGGCGGCGTCCGGGATCTCGCGTTTGCCCGCGAATTGACCCAGGCGGGAGCGACCCGGCTGGGAGCCAGCGCTTCAGTGGCCATCGTAACGGGCGGCACGGTATAGGCTACTGACACACGGTAAACTGGCGTGGATAGATGGACGGAGCGAAAGGATGCCTGTCATGAGAACGGTGGATTTGATCGCGAAGAAGCGTGACGGGGGCGAATTGACCCGGGCCGAAATCGAATATTTGATCCAGGGCTATACGGACGGCACGATTCCGGACTATCAAATGTCGGCGTTGGCTATGGCCATCTACTTTCGCGGGATGACGCCGCAAGAACGGGCAGACTTGACGATGGCGATGGTGGCATCCGGAGATCGGATCGATTTGTCCGCCATTGCAGGCGTTAAAGTTGACAAACATAGCACGGGCGGCGTAGGCGATACGACGACATTGGTGCTCGCTCCTCTTGTGGCTTCGGTGGGCGTGCCGGTGGCGAAGATGTCCGGGCGCGGACTCGGCCATACAGGAGGCACGGTCGACAAATTGGAATCCATACCCGGATTTCATGTCGAAATCGATAACGACGAGTTTCTCGAGCTCGTGAACCGGAACGGACTGGCTGTTGTCGGCCAGAGCGGCGATTTGACGCCTGCCGACAAGAAGTTGTACGCCCTGCGAGACGTGACCGCGACGGTGGAGTCCATTCCGCTCATAGCAAGCTCCATTATGAGCAAGAAGATTGCATCTGGCGCCGATGCCATCGTACTCGATGTGAAGACCGGTGACGGAGCGTTCATGAAGGAAATGCAGGAGACGCGGGAACTCGCCGCCTGCATGGTCGATATCGGGAATCGTGTCGGAAGAAGGACGATCGCAATTATTTCCGATATGAGCCAGCCCCTCGGTTACGCTATCGGCAACGCTCTTGAGGTGAAGGAAGCGATCCAGACCCTGAAAGGGGAAGGCCCTGCGGATTTGTATGAGCTCAGCCTTACGCTCGGCAGTCATATGGTCGTATTGGCGGGCAAGGCGAGGAGTGAGACGGAAGCCCGCGGACTGCTCGAAGCATCTGTAAAATCCGGGCAAGCTTTGCAAAAGCTTAAAGTTTTCTTAGCCGCACAAGGCGGGGACGCTTCCGTCGTGGACTATCCAGACTTGCTTCCCACGGCAGCATTCCGTATGGAAGTTCCGGCAAGAGAAGAAGGCTATGTATCCGGAATTGCAGCCGAACGCATCGGAACCGCGGCGATGATGCTGGGAGCCGGCCGGACCACCAAGGACTCGGAGATCGACTTGGCCGTCGGCATCGTCTTGCATAAGAAGATAGGGGACCGTGTCGCAGCAGGCGAGTCGCTTGCCACGATTCACACGAATCGGGAGTATGCGGACGATGTCATAAACAGCCTGTACGATTCCTTCGCCATTTCGTCACAGCCGGTCGAGCCGCCGCCGCTTATTTACGGAGTAGTGGGAGGGTAAAGTGTTATCGTCGTTTTGCCGATTACATAGAAGGGGTGTTCAGGATGGGTCAGTTGATCCAGCAGTTGGAAGAGACCGGCAAATATTTGAAATCCCAGACTTCAATCACACCGAAGATCGGGTTGATTCTCGGTTCCGGTTTGGGTGAACTCGCCGAACAGTTGGAAGAATCGGTGGCCGTGGCTTATGAGGATATTCCCCATTTCCCCGTTTCGACAGTGGAAGGTCATGCGGGCCAGCTTGTGTTCGGAAGGCTGGAAGGCAAGCCGGTCGTCGCCATGCAGGGACGTTTTCACTATTATGAAGGCTATTCGATGCAGGCGGTGACTTACCCGGTTCGCGTCATGAAAGCGCTTGGCGTTGAACTGCTGATTGTCACGAACGCCTGTGGAGGCATGAATCCGACTTTCCAGGCCGGCGATCTGATGATTATCCGCGACCATCTGAATATGACGGGCGCGAATCCGCTGATTGGAACGAACGAATCGTCTCTGGGTCCGAGATTTCCGGATATGAGCCGGGCATATACCCCTGAGCTTGCCGAATTCGTCAAGCGGACGGCTGCATCTCTCGGAATAGATGTCAAGGAAGGCGTTTATGCCGGTATTTCCGGTCCGACCTACATGACTCCTGCCGAGCTTAAGATGCTCCGCCTTCTCGGTGGCGACGCCGTCGGCATGTCCACCGTGCCGGAAGTCATTGTCGCTAGCCATGCGGGGATGAAAGTCATCGGAATTTCCTGCGTCACCGACATGGCCATTGGCGAAGAGCTCGAGCCGCTCACTCATGAGCAGGTCATCGAGGTCGCCAACCGGACCAAACCGCGATTTATTTCGTTGGTTAGAGCAATCGTCGGACGGTTTCCTGGTATAGGTTTCACATTATCAAAACATAAAACTTAACAAATCGGGAGGCAATTGGAATGAGAAAAAGTGCAGTATTGTTAGCCATTTTAACTCTGGTATTCTCCGTTCTTGCAGCATGCGGCAAAAGCAACAACAACAGTTCGGTCAGCTCTCCGACGGCAAGCTCGCCTGCGGCAACCCAAAGCGCTTCTCCGGCGGCCAGCTCGCCTGCGGCAACTCAAAGCGCTTCTCCGGCGGCCAGCGCCAACACCAACTTCCAGGTCGGGATGGTCACGGACTCCGGCACGATCGACGACAAGTCCTTCAACCAGGGCACTTGGGAAGGACTGCAAAAAGCAACGCAGGATCTCGGTCTGAAGGATAAATACCTGAAACCGGCCGGCACGACGGAAGCCGATTATCTCCAGGAAATGGGCAACCTGTACGACGCAGGCTACAAGTTCATTGTCACGCCGGGCTTTAAGTTCGAAACGGCAATTTACGCGGCCCAAGACAAATACACGGACGCCAAATTCGTCTTGATCGACGGATCTCCTCACAAGGCGAACGATACGACGGCTGTCGTGAAGCCGAACACGGTTTCGATCTTCTTCGCGGAGCATGAGTCCGGATTTGTTGCGGGTCTCGCTACTGCGCTACAATTGAAGGAAGGCGAAGTGGGCTTTATCGGCGGTATGGAAATTCCGCCGGTGCAGAAATACAACTGGGGTTTCCAGCAAGGTTTGAAATACGCGAACGACAACCTGGGAACAAAAGTCACGATCAAGAAGGAAAACGTGATTTATCAAGGTACTTTCAGTGACGTGGCGGCAGGACAGCAAATCGCGGCGCAAATGTACGACCGAGGCGTGAAGGTCATCTTCGCGGCAGCCGGTGGCGTAGGCGTAGGCGCCATCAAAGAAGCCAAGACACGTGGCGAGAGCGGCAAGGACGTATGGATCGTTGGCGTTGACGTTGACCAATATGCGGACGGCATGAAGAAAGACGGTAAATCGATCATCCTGACTTCGGCGATGAAGAAAATCGACCAAGCCGCTTATGATATGGTCAAGTTGGAGACGGAGGGCAAATTCCCGGGCGGTCAAACGTTGATGTTCGATTCCAAGAACGATGGCGTGGGCTTGCCCAAGGATAACCCGAACCTGAGCCCCGAGACGATTTCGAAAGTGGACGAAGTATTCAAAAAGCTGCAATCCGGCGAAATTAAAGTTGCTGCCGAACAAGGAAATCTGATCAAGTAAATCGAATACCAAAAAAGACGGATTCCCGTCTTTTTTTGGTTCTTTACCCTTTCGTCCTGCTTAACTTATGCTTACGAAGTGCGTTTCTAAAGAAACGCTTTAGGTTTATGCTTACGAAGTGCGTTTCTAAAGAAACGCTTTAAGGAGGAGCATTCCATGGAGTACGTAGTGGAGATGCTGAACATCAGAAAAGAATTTACCGGCATTGTGGCGAACGACGATATCACACTGCGTTTGAAGCGGGGAGAAATCCATGCCTTGCTCGGCGAGAACGGGGCTGGAAAGTCAACGCTCATGAGCATCCTATTCGGCATGTATCAGGCCGATAGAGGTACGATTAAAGTGGGCGGCAAGGAAGTCCGGATCTCCAATCCGAACGTGGCCAACCAGCTTGGGATCGGCATGGTGCACCAGCACTTCAAGCTGGTGGAGAATTTTACAGTGACCGAGAACATCGTCCTGGGCAGCGAGCCCCGCAAATGGGGCATTGTCTTGGATGTGAAACAAGCGGGCAAAAAAATCGAAGAGCTGTCGAAACGATACGGCTTGAATGTCGATCCTTATGCGAAGATTGAGGAAATATCGGTCGGTATGCAGCAACGCGTCGAAATCCTCAAGATGCTCTACCGGAAGGCCGAAGTATTGATCCTGGACGAGCCGACGGGCGTATTGACGCCCCAGGAAATCCAGGAATTGGGAAAGATTATGAAAAACCTGATCGCTGAAGGTAAATCGATCATTCTCATTACGCACAAGCTGAAGGAGATCAAGGAATTCGCCGACCGTTGCACGGTGATCCGCCGGGGGAAGACGATCGGAACGGTGGACGTGGCTCCGACCAGCGAAACCGCGATGGCCGAAATGATGGTCGGGCGGCAAGTATCTTTTAAAGTTCAGAAGACGGAAAGCGATCCTGGAAAGGTCGTCTTGAAAGTGGATTCCCTTACCGTGAGAAGTGGCAGGAAGTCTCTTGCGCTGAGCAATTTCTCGCTGGAAGTGCGGGCGGGCGAAATCGTTGGCATTGCGGGAGTTGAAGGCAACGGGCAATCTGACCTGGTGGAGGCGGTTACCGGCCTTCGAAAAGTGGAATCGGGCAAGATCTATCTGTACGGGGAAGAAATTACCGGCATTCCGGTACGCGACCGGATCGAGAGCGGAATCGGACATATTCCGGAGGACCGCCAGCGGAGAGGATTGGTACTGGATTACTCTCTTGGGGAGAACATGGTGCTTGAGGTGTATCATAAGGAACCGTTCTCCCGAAGAGGGATCTTGCAGAAGCAAGCGATCCGCAAATATGCCGATCATATCATCGAGAGCTTCGACGTCCGTTCCGGAGGAAGCGCGGCTTCAACGGTGCGATCATTGTCCGGCGGCAATCAGCAAAAGGCGATTATCGGCCGTGAGATCGAAAGAAACCCGGTTTTGCTCGTCGCCGTGCAGCCGACGCGCGGACTCGACGTCGGGTCGATCGAGTACATCCACAAACGGCTGATCGAGCACCGGGACAAAGGCAACGCGGTATTGCTTGTCTCGCTTGAACTGGATGAAATCATGAACGTATCCGACCGGATCGCCGTCGTGAGTAACGGCGAGCTGGTCGGCGTGGTTCGCGCAGCGGACACGAACGCAAACGAAATAGGCTTGATGATGGCCGGCGTCAGAAGAGAGGCAGGCGCATGAAAAACAGTCTCATCATTTCTTTGTGTGCCGTTGTCTTCGGACTGTTGGCCGGAGCCGTGTTAATGCTGGCAACCGGACATAATGCGGTAACCGGGTATTCCTATTTGTTTCAAGGCGGGCTCAAAAATCCGGAACGCATCGGCAATACGTTTGCGACGGCCAGTCCGCTGATCTTCAGCGGACTGGCCGTGGCCTTCGCGTTCCGGACGGGATTGTTCAACATCGGCGTAGCCGGCCAGCTGCTTGTCGGAGGATTCTGCGCTTCGGTCGTCGGCCTTAACCTGGATTTGCCGAAAGTCGTGCTGCTCCCGATCATGCTGATTGCCGGAGCTTTGGGCGGCGCGTTATGGTCGGTGATACCAGGTCTTCTAAAGGCGAGATTCAACGTGCACGAAGTCGTCTCGTCCATCATGATGAACTGGGTCGGATTCTGGACTGTGTATTACGGCGTTCAATCGTACATCAAAAATCCGTCCAGCGAAACGGAATCCAAGCAGCTTCCGGAAGCCGCAACGCTGAAGGCGCACTGGATGACTGACTTGTTTCACGGTTCGTACATTAATTTGGGGTTGTTGGTTGCGGTAGTTGTCGTCATCGTTGTCGCCTTCATCATTAACAAAACGACGTTCGGCTACGAGTTGAAGGCTGTAGGGCACAACCGGGACGCTTCGGAGTACGCGGGCATCGCCGTCAACCGGAGCATCGTGTTTTCCATGGCGATTTCGGGCGCGATTGCGGGGTTGGGCGGAGTCGCGCTGTATGCCGGCAACGCGTCCAACATCCAGATCGGGATTTTGCCGTCTCAGGGCTTTGACGGGATTGCCGTCTCCCTGCTGGGCGCGAACAATCCCCTCGGGGTACTCTTGTCCGCGATATTCTTCGGCTTGCTGTATTCAGGTCGGGGATTCATGAACGCCATGACCGATATCCCGCCGGAAATCGCGGATTCCATCATCGCCATTATCATTTATTTCTCAGCAACCAGCATCATGATCGAACGCCTGATCAGATGGCTGATCCGCCGCAGGGCAAACGCCAAGTTGAACGCGTCGCAAGATGGGAAGGTGAAATCATCGCATGTGGAACACGATTGAACAAATTTTTCCGTACGCCATTATTTACACCATCCCGCTGCTTATTACAGCCTTGGGCGGACTGTTCAGCGAGAGAAGCGGCGTGGTCAATATTGGACTGGAAGGCTTGATGGTCGTCGGAGCTTTTGCCGGTGCCTTCACGATTTTCAAATTGCAGGCTGCTTATCCCAATGAGGGCTGGGTTCTGTGGGCCGGTTTGCTCGTTGCCGTGCTGGCCGGCGTATTGTTCTCGCTGCTGCATGCCTTTGCCAGCATCAACTTGAGCGCCGATCAGGTCATAAGCGGTACCGCGATCAACATGATCGCCGGCGCGATCACGATTTTTATGGCGCGAAACATGACCGGCAGCGGAAACATTCGGGTCAACGGCTTTTCTCCTTTCGATGTTCCCGGTTTTTCCGATATTCCGGTGCTCGGCCCTTTGTTTTTCACGAAGACATATTGGACCACATGGCTCATCCTGCTGATCTTGGCGCTGTGCTCGTTTGTTCTCTACAAAACGGCGTTCGGCTTGAGGCTGCGGGCTTGTGGTGAACATCCGCACGCCGCCGAAGCCGCCGGCGTCAATGTCAAGAAAATGCGGTATATCGGGGTTATGATCTCGGGCGCTTTCTCCGGCCTCGGGGGAGCCGTCATCATCTTGACGTACGCGGGAGAGTTTACCGGCAGTGTGGCAGGGCTCGGTTTTCTGGCTCTCGCGGCCTTGATCTTCGGCCAATGGAGGCCGCTCGGCGTCCTGGCGGCTACGTTGTTTTTCGGTTTCGCCACCACGGTGGCGAATGTGTCTCAAGTCATTCCTTCCATTGCGGTTGTTCCGCCGATTATTCTGAAGGTGTTCCCTTATGTCGTCACTCTCCTGGCGCTGATGGTATTCTCCAAATCTTCCCGGGCCCCTAAAGCGGCGGGAGAGCCTTACGATTCCGGCAAAAGATAGCAACCAAACGCATAGCTGTATCGACTTATTTCAGCGGGCTTCTTCGGGGGCCCGTTTATTGCATTTAAGAGTGCCCAGAGGCACGCATCCTTCGCTCTAGATATCAAAAAAGCCGGCGCTCACGCACCGGCTTTCCCTTTCCGTAAAATAATTAGTAATTAACGCCAGATGAGTACTTGTTGCCCGCATTCCAGAGCAGGAATTCCTCGACTCCGCTGTCATGAAGAGCTTTGATTTGGGCGGCTACTTCAGCGGCACCATATTGGGTATAATGGCCGGAGCCGAGCCAACTGGCGGTGAAATCTTGGATCCACGGCCGGATAATCGGCTTGGCGGCGCCCAGTGGCTTCAGCTTGCCGTTCGCAGCATCCATCGCTCCCTTGATCGTGGCGTAAGGCGCACGGTCGGGATCCTTCTGCTTGAACCAACCTGTGCTATAATGGCTCGGATAAACCATCGGACAAATGACATTGACGGATTGCGAAATCTTCGTGAAATCTTGTCCGATTCCTTCAGCGGCAGGTACGGATGCGGCATAGCCGAAAATGTCGACCGACACTCGCACGCCCAACGGTTCGAGCTGCTTGCGCGCATAATCCACGAATCCCGTAATGACGTCTACGCGGCTTTGCGCGGTTTTGGTAAACTTCAAATGATCGGCTTTGTTCTCGAATCCTTCCGGAAAACGTACATAATCGAACTGAATTTCTTTAAAACCGAGTTTGGCGGCTTCCTTCGCGATCGCCACATTGTAATCCCATACTTCCTTACGATATGGATTCACAAAGCTTGCGCCCTTCGGATTTCTCCAGATTGAACCGTCCGGGTTAAGGTAGGAGAGTTCTTTGTGTTTCCTGGCCAGTACGGAATCCTTAAAAACGACGATGCGGGCGATCGGATAAATTTTATGATCTTTCAGTGTCGTCATCAGTTTGCGTATGTCTGGAATGTACGGTTGAGCGGTGCCCAGCTTGGTTAATTCGGCATTATCGGTCTTGAACGTAATATAACCGTCGTCATCCTTGAAATCGACGACCATGGCGTTCAACGCCGTCTTATCGACCAGATCGAGCAGGCTCGCCATTCTGGAACCTCCGGCACTGTGGGCAGTGACGTAAATCCCCTTGATTAGAGGAGCATCTTTCTGGGGGTTAGCATCTTGTGGTGATTGCGTTCCGCTGGCAGTCGGAAGCGTTTGGCCGGGCGGTTGATGGAGTGCCAATTGCACGGTGTTCCATGCTTTCCCCAAGCTCGCCGGTTCGTGTTGACCGCCGCCGGTAACCGATTGCAGCAGCAGGAACAACATCATGAAAATTTGCATAAATTCCTCTCCCCTTGTGCTCTTCAACCCGATTATAAACGAGTTCAAACAGTGGAGACAGAGGTATTTTGTAGGATTTTGCAGATTTCGGCGGTGTGGGAAGAACTAGAGGAAGGGCCGAGGGATCATGGCCTGGCGCGAATGGACCTGAAACGGGTAAAGGGAAGATGAGGGGAATATCCGGTTATGGCGGCCGACGTTGAAATTCTCCGATAACATCCACCGTCTGAACCACATTGACGAAAGCCTTGGGATCGATTCCGCGTATCATTTTACGCAGCTCAGCCAGCTCGAATCGTGTCGTGACGGTCATCAGCAAATCTCGTTCCACACTGGTGAAGGCACCGCGCGTTTTCAGAATGGTGACTCCCCGGGGCAGCATCAGAAGGCGCGAGACGAGTTCTTCGGTCTTGTTGGTCACGATGAAGGCAGTGACCTTGAGGTGAGGAGTGTGAACCAAGTCGATGACCTTTCCCGACAAATAAATCGACAGCATAGAATAAAGAGCCGCATTCCAATCTTGTTTGACCAAACCGAGCGCCGCTACGATTCCCGTGTTGAAGAGAACGATGAGAAGACCAACGGGCGTGTCCCGGTACCGGGAAATAATGGAGGCGACGATATCGAATCCGCCGGATGATCCTCCGAACCGCAGGCAAACAGCCGATCCCAAGCCGACCAGAACCCCGCCAAATACAGCGGCTAGAATCCGGTCGTCGGTAAACGCGCGCTCTGGGGCAAACTGGAGAAACAGTGTGGTGGATATTACATTTACAATGCTCAGATAGACAAAGCGTCGGCCTAAAATCCAATAACCCCAGAGCAAAATCGGAATGTTCAGGGTAAAATACAACCAGCCGATGCTCCAGCCGGTCACATAACCGACAATCATGGCAATTCCTGAGACGCCGCTGCTCAGCAGCTTGACCGGGATGAGCAGCATATTGAAGCCGCATGCAGCTGCAGCACCACCCAGCACCATCATTATAATGGGACCGATTCCGGCAAGTTTTCGCCAAACCTTCGGCATAAATGTGTGTCACCCGCTTCAGCTCGATTCTTGTTCCTCTACCAAAGATTCCCCTTGTTGAGGCGCGCGATTCGTGCATTCAAGTTTCCTTAAGCTGGAGTTTGTTATAACCTTTATGCTATAATGGTTTGACTATTTTTTTTGGATGCCGTGAACGATGGCCCAATACAGAAGGAGTTTGAGAAATTGACTACATTTGCAGAATTTGGTTTGGGACAGGACGTTATTCAAGCCGTCTCGGAGATGGGGTTTGAAGAAGCGACGCCGATCCAGGCCATAGCGATTCCAGTAGCGCTGGAAGGCAGAGATATGATCGGCCAGGCTCAGACGGGCACCGGCAAAACCGCTGCCTTCGGCATCCCCCTGATTAACAAGATTCCGGCAAGCGAAGACCGGATTGTGGCCCTGATTATGGCGCCGACGCGTGAGTTGGCCATTCAGGTAGCCGAAGAAATTGAGAAGCTCGGAAGGTTTAAGGGACTGCGTTCCTTGGCGATCTACGGTGGCCAGGACATCAGCCGACAAATCCGCTCTTTGAAGCGGAAACCTCAAATCATCATCGGAACGCCGGGACGGCTCCTCGATCATATTAATCGCAAAACCATCCGCCTTGACGACGTTCGCACAGTCGTGCTGGACGAAGCTGACGAAATGCTGGACATGGGCTTCATGGAAGACATTCAGTCGATTCTAAAGCTGGTGCCGGACGAGCGCCAAACGCTATTGTTCTCGGCGACAATGCCTGCCAATATCCAGAAGCTTGCGCAGCAATTCCTGCGGAATCCGGAACATATTTCCGTTATTCCGAAGCAGGTAAGCGCGCCTTTGATTCAGCAATTTTACATTGAAGTGCAAGAACGGATGAAATTTGACGGTTTATGCCGCCTGCTCGACATGGAACCGCCGGAGCTGGCCATCATCTTCGGCCGGACGAAACGACGTGTCGCAGAACTTTCCGAAGCGCTGTCGAAGCGCGGTTATGCTTCCGACGGCCTGCACGGCGACTTGTCGCAGAATCAGCGCGACGCGGTCATGCGTAAATTCCGCGACGGCAGCATTGATGTACTTGTAGCCACGGATGTCGCAGCCCGCGGGCTTGACGTCAGCGGCGTTACGCATGTCATTAATTTTGACCTGCCGCAGGATCCCGAGAGCTATGTTCACCGGATTGGCCGTACCGGACGCGCCGGCAAGGAAGGTACTTCGTGGACTTTCGTCACGCCGCGGGAAACGGATCACCTTCATTTCATCGAGAAGGCAACTCGTCACCGGATCTCCAAAAAACCTCTTCCTACGCTGTCGGAAGCCATCGAAGGCAAGCAGAAACTGGTCGCTGAACGCATCATGGAAGCCGTCAAAAGCGGCGATGAGGACGTAAACCCGTTCAAATGGGTCGCGATGCAGTTGTTGGAGCAATACGATTCCGTACAATTGCTGGCTTCGGCCATGCAACTGCTCACCGGCGACAAGAAAGATGTCGATGTCGCTTTGACGCCGGAAGATCCGGTTCGCGGCAAGAAGCGCAAGTTTGAAGGCAGCCGCGGAGGTTTCGGAAGCGGTCAAAGCGGTAACCGCCGGTATGGTCAAGGCAGCCAAGGCAGTCAGGGACGCGGCGGCTACGGCGGAGGCGGACAAGGACGCGGAGGTTACGGCAGCGGAGGTCAGGGCGGCCAACGGAGCAAGCCTTACAGCGGAGGCGGCAGCAGAGGTTATCGCGACGAGAGCGGCAGCGGCGCGGGCGCTTCCCGCGGAGGCCGGACCGATCGGCGCGACGAATCGCACGGTACAAAGAACGAAGATTTTGTAAAGATCTAAGTTTATTGACGAGGTTGTCAGGAGGATAAAAAGGTGGAAATGCGGGGCATGATGGGTGGCTTTTACAAGCTGTCCGAATGGATCATGAGACTGGCTGTCATCAACGTGCTGTGGCTCCTTTGTTCGATCCCATTTTGGTTGTTGGGAATCAATGCTTTCCTATCCATGCAATCGACGACGAATGCGGATCAAATTCGGAGCTTGTTGCAGCAATCCGTCATCTTGATGGCGATCGTTTCTCCGTTCACCTTTTTTCCTGCCACTTCGGCCATGTTTTCCGTGGCCCGGAAGTGGGTGACGGGCGACACCGATGTACCGCTGTTCCGCACGTATTTCCGGAGTTATAAAACGAACTTCAAACAAGCGATGGTCGGCGGCATCATCTATGCGGTGCTGTTCGCCATTCTGATCATCGATTATCAGGTGTATCTGACCAATATCCGCGGGTTGGGCATCGTCGCCTACCTGTTCATCGCTTTAATGCTGCTGTTGGTCGTTTCCCTCCATCACTTTTTCTCGCTGCTGGCTCATTTTCACATGAAAACGATGCAGCTGCTGAAGAATGCGCTGGTATTGACCATTGGGCGCCCGATTCGTTCCATCATGATCACGCTGGGTACGTTGGCCGTTCTTTACATCAGCAGCCGGTTTACGTTTTTGATTCCTTTCTTTTTCGGAAGCGTGATCGCCACGTTCACCTTTTACAATTTCAACTTCATCATTACCAAGATGATGTTGAATGCGCAAAATGCCGAAAGTGCGGACAAGCTTGCAGAGGAAGAACAGGAAATGAAATCCTAGTCGTCTCCGGTTGCCTCGGATGCGCAAACCGCTTATAATAGAACTACCCTGCGATGTTCGTTACGACGAATTATTGTTTTGAACCAATGGCTGTTTCACGGGAGTTCTATATCGCCAGGCGGCTGACATGCCCCCGAAAAGGGAAGTCAAAAACCTCGGCTGCGGACACCCACCTGCGAGAGCGGGTTCAGAAACTTGCGCGTCGGACGGCATTCGCGGGTTTTTTCTATTGTCATACTTTAATCCTCGGGGCAAGCATGGTATCATAAGATAGTACACGCAGGTTGCACCGAGAGGGAGAGAGAGTATTGTTGAAGCGAGTGTTGGTCGGTTTGCTCCGCAGCCATGAACATACCGGCGACAAAGCGAAAGACCCCAAGCTCAAGTCTCACTACTATCGACTTTCCAAGGACCGGGCTTTTGAAGAAGTCGGTTCCGTACTTAAAAAGATGCAAGGGTACCGGGTTTTGCATGAAGTGCAAACGATCGGCGAAATTGTCATGGAAAAACGGACGATGTCCGGCCGGACCATGGATATTACCGTACAGATTGTCGGCACATCGCCCGGCGCGTCGGCCGTGGACATCTATTCGGCCTCCCGCGGATCGCTTGGCGACCTCGGAGCGAACTACCGGGTCATCCAAGAAATTTACGGGGTTCTGGATCGTAAGCTTTCCAATTATCGCAATTAAGATTTGATGGCATTATGGATCCAAATTAAAAAGCGAGGAAGGCAGTGCGCCTTGCCTCGCTTTTGTTGTTCTCCGGGTATCCCGGTACGATTACAGCAGTTGTTGGACTGCCGCAACAGCAGCTTCGTAGTTCGGATGTTCTCCCATTTCTTTGAGAACTTCGACATAGATGATCTTATCTTGCGCATCCACAACAAAAATGGCGCGCATATCGAGTCGGTATTCTTTGATTAAAACACCATAAGCCTCGCCGAAGGTATTGCCCTTGTAATCGGAAAGCAGAACGACACGGTCTACACCGGCTGCAGCGCACCAACGGGCTTGCGCGAATGGAAGGTCGGCGCTGACCGTCAATACGACGACGTTCTCGCCAAGTTTGGTTGCTTCTTCGTTGAATCGGCGGGTTTGTGCATCGCACACGCCGGTATCGATGGAAGGAACTACGCTGATCAATTTCACTTTGCCTGCAAAGTCCTTCAAACCGGCTGTTTCCAGCAAGCTTTTTTGAATCGTGAAATCAGGCGCTTGGTCCCCGGCTTTCAGTTCCGGTCCCACAAGTGTGATCGGATTTCCTTTGTGTGTTGCGCCTCGTTCTTGAGCCATTCGAAGCTCCTCCTTCGTTGATAAGACTTGCCGTAATCATTATAATCGTCAGCGAATGACAAAGTCCAATTGATGGCACGAACCGCGCGCGGGAAAGGAGCAACATCCGGGTGGAACTCAGGCAGCTGCAATATTTCGTGAAGGTTGCGAAGCTCCAACATGTGACCAAAGCGGCAGAAGTGCTTCATGTCGCACAATCGGCGGTCAGCCGTCAAATCCATCGGCTCGAGGAAGAATTGGGCGTTCGACTGTTCATGCAGAAGGGGAGGAACGTCCAATTGACCGCGGTGGGACAGTTGTTCCTGCGGCGCGCGGAGTCGTTATTGACGGATTTGGACCGCGCGGTCATGGAGATCCATGAGTTTCTTGATCCGGAGGTCGGAGAAATCCGTCTCGGCTTTCCCCACAGTCATGGATACCACCTCGTGCCAAGGGTTGTCGCGGCGTTCCGCAAACTACACCCGAATGTGAAGTTTCGTTTCCGGCAGGGGATGTCCGCGTCCTTGATCAAAGATGTGGCGGAGTCGGAGGTGGATCTTGCTTTTATTTCACCTTTCCCGGAGAAAAATGATTTGGTCACCGGTGAAATCATACTCACCGAGGAGCTTTTTGCGATTCTGCCGGACAATCACCCGCTGGCCATGGAGGTCGCAATTGACCTGGAGCAATTGAAGGACGAAACGTTCGTATTGTTCAGCCCGGGATACTCTCTTCGATCGCTCGTTTGGGAAGCTTGCCTTGCAGCGGGCTTCACGCCCAAAATCGGGTTCGAGGGCGAAGAAACGGACACGATCCGGGGACTGGTCTCAGCCGGTATGGGCGTCAGTCTTCTGCCGGAGATGGCTCTTTATCAGACGAGCTCCATGATGCCGGCGGTAGTCAAGGTGCGGCACCCACACGTGATTCGCAACGTAGGGCTAATCCGCCGTAATGGCATAAAGCTGCCCACGATTGTCCAAATGTTTCACGCGTTCTTATTGGACTATTTTAAAAATGAGTATACTCCGCGTTGAATCCGAATCGCAGGAATCTAAACAAAACGAAGGGGCTGTCCCCCAGGTCATTCATGACCTGGCAGGACAACCCCTTTTTCATCGTAACCAACTTAGTCGCGATTGTTGGTGAACAGCCAAACATATTTGAGCAGCTCGAGCAACGAAACCAAGGCGGCGGCGACATACGTCAGAGCTGCTGCATTAAGAACTTTGGCCACGCCGCGTTCTTCTTCACCGGAGACAAAACCTTCCGCGACCATGATCTGCCGGGCCCGGTTACTGGCGTTAAACTCGACGGGCAGCGTGACGAGTTGGAAAGCGACAGCCGCGGAGAAGAAGATGATGCCGAGGCCGATCAGGTTCAAGGCGTGGAACAAGAAACCGGCAAGCAGCATAAAAGGAGCAATTCCCGAGGCGAATCGGACGACCGGAAACATCCGGTGACGAAGCACGAGCATCGGATAGTGATGCTGATGCTGGATCGCGTGGCCGATTTCGTGGCATGCCACGGAAATCGCTGAAATCGAGTTCTCGTAATAGACCGGTTCGGACAGACGAACGACTCGGCTGACTGGATCGTAGTGGTCGGTCAAAGCACCGGGTACAGGTTCAATGGGTATATCATGCAGGCCGTTGCGATCGAGCATCCGGCGAGCCGCATCGTAACCGGTCATACCACTCATGGCCCGAACCTTGGACCATTTATTAAAAGTACCGCGCACTCGGAATGATGCCCACAAAGAGAGCAGAAACGCGGGAATGATCAGAAAGTCAATGGGAGTGAAAAAGATCATCGATGGTTCCCTCCATTACTGTTTGATGGCGAAAGCTTACATCAAGTTGCTCTTCCCCAGAAGGAGAATCAGCGCTTCCACACAGGCGGCGGTTTGGGGCGTGATGGCCCGGAACAACCGCTTGGCTTGCCGGGGCTTGAGCTGTTCAAGCACGGGTTCCAATTCCTTCACTTCCCGTTCCAACTGCGTGAGATGGCTCTGCAAATCCGCCAACTTACGGGTTACTTCTTCATGCGGGGATACTCGCTGAAGGGTGCTGAATTGTTCGCGGATTTCTTCCAAGGTGAACTTCTGCGCCTTCATATGTTCAATACGTCGAATCCGCGTCAAGGTTTCATCATCGTACATCCGATAATTGCCGGTAGACCGCTTAGCCGGAGCCAGCAAGCCTAGTCCCGTGTAATAGTCGATCGTACGGGGACTTATGCCCGTGAGCCGGGACAATTCACCGATCCGATAAAGGCGCGGAGGCTCCATCGATCCAGACCTCATCGAGTACACCTTCTTTCCTGAAAATGAAGATTCTCTCTCTATCATACGCGCGGAGAACCATACAGTCAAACGTTATGCTTATGTCCGAATCCCTTATGAGCAGGCATTTCTCCAGTAGTATGGAATATAAACTTACATTGATGGACCCAATGAACGGAGCACGGATCTCGTAAATAACCGTGGATTTATAACCGGTGTAAATTATGGAGAATATCGAGACAATACTTAACACATGATTTGACAACATTCAATAATGTGATGTATATGTCAGATATAAAACAGAAATAAGGTGGATTTGTCATTGTCAAAAGAAAAAAATCTCATTATAATGACATCATGTCTTTCTTTAAATGTTATAAAACATAACAAATTAGGAGTGGTCGAGATGGTTAAAAAGAGCTTACTCGTTTTGGGAGTGTTGATGGTGCTCTTCCCGACGATGGCATTCGCCGCAGATCCGTCAGCCGCCACACTGGACACGGGGCTGAATGCACTTTGGATTTTAGTCGCAGGTGTACTCGTACTTCTGATGCAAGGCGGCTTCATTCTATTGGAGACAGGATCCACGCGGATGAAAAACGCCGGCCACGTTGCAGGTAAGACGATCTTCACCGTCGGTCTGTGCTCGTTGATTTACTGGGCGGTCGGCTATGGTTTCTCCTTCGGTACGGAGGCGGCCGGCGGGCTGAACAAATGGATGGGAATCGGCGATTTCCTGTTCCATCCGGCTTTGGCCGCCGCTCCCGGAGAGAGCTACCCGAAAACCATCTTTTTCATTTTCCAACTCGCTTTTGTGGCGGTATCGCTTTCGATTGCCTGGGGCGGTTTCGCCGAACGCGCAAAACTTTCTTCTTACCTCATTTATACGATTCTCTTCTCGTCCGTCGTCTATCCGATCATTGCCCATTGGATTTGGGGCGGAGGATGGTTGGCCGCTCTCGGCGCTCAAGACTACGCCGGATCCACCGTCGTACATCTGACCGGTGCGATGGGCGCATTGGCTGCGACCATTCTGCTTAAACCGAGGATCGGCAAATACAACAAGGATGGTTCCTCCAATCAAATCGCGGGCCATAATCAAGTTTTTTCAGCTCTTGCGGTTTTGTTGTTATGGGTCGGCTGGTTCGGCTTTAATGCAGGCAGCGCGCTGGCCGTGGGCGACGGGTTTTTCGGCTATGTGGCGTTTAACACCCAACTGGGTGCGGCAGGAGGCGCAGTGGCGGCTTTGCTCGTATCTTGGCTGTTTAGCGGCAAAGCCGACATTCCCACCATGTTGAACGGGGCGTTGGCCGGACTGGTTGCGATTACGGCCACATGCGCTTATGTGGAACCGTGGGCTGCGGTTGTCATTGGTTTTGCGGCAGGGGTCCTGGTGTTCTTCAGCGCCAAATTTTTTGAAAAGCTTAGAGTGGATGATCCGATTTCCGCTTTATCGGTACATGGTACGGCAGGGATATGGGGTACACTGGCGAATGGTATTTTTGCTACGAAAGAGTTGGCGGGCAAAGTTGGTGTCGGACAACCGGGTCTGCTGTACGGCGGCGGAGGGCAACAACTTTGGGTCCAATTGGAATCGGTTGTGGTCTGTGGTGCTTATGCTTTTGCAGCTTCCTTCGTTGTGCTTTGGATCATGAAAAAAGCCATCGGGTTCCGTGTCACGGAAGAAGAGGAAATTATCGGCCTGGACTTGAGCGAGCACGGGAGTTACGGTTATCCGGAGCATCTCAAAAAGGCAGGGT
>JAQBPQ010000064.1 GCA_028287445.1 Cohnella sp. | reverse complement strand
AAAATATAATCACTTCGAAATCGTCCTCATCTAGACAATAATCACTAAGGATTGAATGTCAGCCCGTCTCATAATCTGTTGAAAACACAAACGTGCGGTACAACCGTAAGCGAATGCATCGCTCTCTTGGTAATCTTTCTCCTTCTCTCTTTGAGCAGCAATACTACACCCAATTATAAAGCATTAGGTTCCTGTTCACCTTCACCTGTGTATCTTTTCCAATCCATAAACTTATGAAAAACAAAAGACACTGACCAAAGGAAGGTCAGTGTCTAGTCAAAACTCATAAGCAGCCTGTTATCGGAAGTCCGTATACGGAATAACAAACTCAGGCATCCCATCCGCAAAGGAAGTGTACTCATATTGTGTGAAGTAAATAACAACCCCGGTGCGGTTAAGGAAATAATCGCGATCCGCCTCTATCGTCAGGAAAGGGTTATTCAATGACAATTTGCGACTTTTAATCTGAGCTTTAATCTTACTGTTAATTATCGATACATAGTTCACATTGCCATCTGCGACGTCTTTCAATGAAAGCACATTACCTGTTGCTAGATCGAATGTGTAAGGTACGCGTGCAGTAACCCCATGCGCTCCCCCTGTATAGATGTTATAGTCCACATAAAGGCTCAGTCGACCATGTTCGTTATAAGTCACCGTATAATGGCCGTCGAAGCTCGGCTGTCGAATCGTGGCTTTTGGGTTATCGGTTATGATTTTTTTATTTCCTTCTACAGCCTGGTCCATTTGCTTCGAGCCAGCCGCGATATTCCTGTTCGCTTCGTCCTTCAGAAATGTATTTATTTTCTGCTGAACCGTAATATTCTCATAACCCGAGATAACCGGATAATACACAAGTAATGACTTGCCGTCCCCATCTGCTCCAATTACTTCCGAGTGAATCTTCAGGTTGTTCTCTTGAATGGCATGAATTCCAATTAACTTCGTGGCTTGCGCATAGGAAACATCATAACCCATCCGCTCCAGCAGGAAGCGAAGCGGCAGGTAAGTTGTATTGTCTTGAAGGATCGGATCAGGTCCGAAGATAAGCTGTCCGTTCAGTGTGATTGCTTTATTCTTCAGGCCAATCTGCAGTACCCGGCCTCTCCCCGCAATCTCAACCATCTGGGTGGCCTTCTCGTAATTTGTGCTAAGGCCTAAGCTTTTATTAAGGTTGCGCAACGCGATGTACGTCATGTTCTCCTTATTGATCGTAGCAATGCTCGTCCGAGTTCCTTCTATGCTGAACGGCGTTGCTGTAATCTTAAACTTTGAAACGGCAGTTGCCGCAGCTGCATGCCCAGCAGGTAATGATAGCGCCATAGGGGCCGCCAAAAGAGCAGCTGCAAGTGTAATCGCAAGCAGCTCTCTTTTCCCTTTATTCTTTTTCAATTTACAACATCCCTTTCTCGTGCTAGTCAATCGCCCATCTAGAGGTATAAACGTTAGTTACTCTCTTTAAACGATAGACATTCAGGAAAGGTTGCAATTCAATTGCATTGTTCTCATCGGTTTGATACTTGAGCCGTCGGGTGCGCCGATCAACCATCCCGGTTCAGTTTTTCAATATCCCTCTTAAAGAGCCAGCCTTAATGGCCGGCTCTACGTTCAACTATTAGGGTTAAGAATTACCAGAAGAAACCGTCGTAACCCCCGTAGCCGCCGAAACCATAGCCATAGCCATAACCGTAACCAAAAGGTAATGTACCGATCGCCAGCAAATCGAACAACACGAGCGGAAGAATCGCTTTGACCCGTGCTTTGCCGTCGGTCGGCTCCATGATCAATTCATTACCGTCTACGCTTACCAGTCTTCCTTGTACAACGGTGCCATCTTGACGAACGGCATAAATATACTTCCCGACGAGTTCCCTTGCTTGTGATCGAGAGACGTGAGGCATGTATTACCCATCCTCCTTCAGCTTTTGTCCTTTAGGAAATGGAACAAGCGGCCAAGAGGTTTGGATATATGTCCACCTGCACAAAAAGGGCTGTGGCAGCAAAGCACGAAATTCCCCCATAGACAACTCGTCGATTATAAGAATCCTGTGTACACCTTCAGATGTCCCTGTTTGCTTCCGTCGCTTTACCTTCGCGTATGTTTGTTTTTCCGCTTGCTAATCAACCAAATGATAGATGATATTAGATAAAGCGGAATGACTATAACGATTAACGTAGCAATGTCCGCCAATTGACCCCAACCGCCCTTATCCTGCAACACCGAATAAAGAAAAATGAGCCATCCTGCCAAATAGACAGCGAATGCGAACCATTGCCTTTTCCAGGCGGTCATGATCGGAAAAAAACTCAGCACAATCCAAACGACCACATATCCGGCGGCTCCACTCATTTGGCAGTCCTCCTCTTCTCTTTATCATATTTTCTTTACCCTCAATGTGTATCATATAAAAGCCGCATGTAAACGAAAAAAGCCCTGACCAAATTACGTCAGGGATGAAACGCATTTCACTACTAAATTATGTCGACACACGATTGGATCGCCAATAGCAGCAAAACGGTGAAACTGACCGATTCCAATTTGTAACCGATGCCCCAAGCGGTTTTAATCCGGATCTGCTCGGGCTGCCGCTGCAGCTTTTTGCGCAGTCGATTCAGATGGGTGTCGATCATTCGATCATCGTCGGTGGGATTGTAATTCCAAACCCGGCGAAGAAGCTCATGCCTGCTAATAATTTCGCCAGGTTTGGCTGCCATGGCCCATAAAATTGAGAATTCCTTGCGGGTCAAAATCAAGTCCTGCTCCTGGATAAAAGCGCGGAAGGTCGTCCTGTCCATCCGAAGCGCCCCGTATTGGATCATGGACTCGGTGTCCGGCCTTGCCTCCATCAGAGCTCCGCGACGGATCAACACTTGAATCCGAAGCATGAGCTCCTTGGAGCTGAAAGATCCGTACATGACATCATCTGCTCCTGCCTCAAAACAAGCGATGCGCTCGTCCTCGTTCATACCCTCATCAGCCAACACAAACAGAAGCCCGCTGGAGATATCGCGAATTCGCCGGCAGAGTACCGCACAGTCCACTTTGGCAGCACGATAGTTTAGGAGAATAATGTCAGGTTCCAACTTAATGGTCTGGACAAGACCACTTAATCCGTCCGGCACGCACTCAATCCGGATCCAGTTGCGGAAGTAACGACCGGTATGCTCCAGAAATTCTTCATCATCGTCGATGACCAGCATCGTTTTAGACTTTCGGCGCTCGTCCGACCACGTTTCTTGTTCTATCATCGCCCATCCGCATCCTTCTGAAAGCGATTACATTACTTACTTATTTTACTTATTCGGTAAAACCGTTGATACTCCTTCTATTTTTTGTCTATATCCGTATAAGAGTATAAATTTACTTAAGCGGATAGTGACATGCCACAAAGTGGTTTTTCTCGATTTCTGCGAATTCAGGCTCAACCTCGGCGCATTTGGAGGCGGCGAAGGGGCATCTTGTCCGGAACCGGCAGCCGGATGGCGGATTGATTGGACTCGGGACATCCCCTTCCAGCACCATCTTATCTTGGTCTCTTTGCCTGGGATCCGCGATGGGATTTGCCGATAAAAGCGCTTGTGTATACGGATGTTTAGGCCGATCAAACAAGGTGTCGGTCTCTGTAAGTTCGACCATTTTGCCCAAGTACATCACACCCACACGATTGCTGATATGACGGACTACGTTCAAACCGTGAGAAACGAACAGATACGTAAGATTAAATTGGTTTTGCAGATCCTCAAGCAGGTTGATGATTTGGGATTGAATCGACACGTCCAATGCGGACACCGGTTCGTCCAAGACCACCAGTTTGGGATTCAGAGCCAATGCTCTGGCAATTCCAATTCTTTGCCGTTGCCCGCCGCTGAATTCATGGGGATATCGCCTTATGTGGTATGGGCTTAATCCGACCATCTCCAACAGATACTGTACTCGATGTTGCCGCTCGGCCTTGTTCTTCATTCCGTGGATATGGAGTACTCGGGCAATCGATTCCCCAACGCTTAAACGTGGATTTAAGGAAGAGAACGGATCTTGGAAAATGTACTGCATATCCTTCCGAAGCGACCGCATTTGGCTCTCCGATAGGATATAAATATTACGCCCTTCAAATTCGACAGTACCGCTCGAGGCGTCAATGATACGAAGCATCGTTTTGGCGATGGTTGATTTGCCGCAACCGCTTTCCCCGACAAGTCCCAGGGTTTCTCCGCGATAAAGATCGAAGCTGATGTCGTCCACTGCTTTGACATGGGCCACAGCGCGGTCGAACAAGCCGCCTTTGACGGGAAAATACTTCTTGACGTTTCGAACGCTAAGAAGCACTTCGTTTGTCTTCGTTTCTTGTTCTTCATGAACGTTAGACGGCGCTATGCTCATGCGAGTTGACCTCCCAACGCTCCGAAAATCTCCAGCAACGCACCATTTCATCTTCACCTGATGTCACAACATCCGGCATTTCCGAATGGCATAGCTCTCTGGCGTATTCACATCTAGGCGCAAACCGGCAACCTGCAGGCAGATGCAGCGGATTCGGCACAACACCCTCAATCGTCTTCAATTTCCCCGTTCTTTTCTTATGGCTCGGCATTGATTCCAGCAACCCGACCGTATAAGGATGTTTGGGGTTCTCGAAAATGGTGAATACGTCTCCCTGTTCGATTACTTGCCCGGCATACATGACAACCACTCGATCGGCGATTTCCGCAACAACCCCGAGATCGTGCGTGATCAGGATGATCGACGTATTCGTTTTCTCTTTTAATTCCTTCATCAGATGCAAAATTTGATTCTGAATCGTCACATCGAGCGCGGTTGTCGGCTCGTCGGCTATGAGCAGCTCCGGATTGCAGGCCAGCGCCATGGCAATCATGACCCGTTGGCGCATCCCTCCACTCAGTTCATGAGGATATTGCCGTACACGCCGCTCCGCATCGGGAATTCCCACTTGCTCTAGCAGGCGAACGGCTTCTTTCAGCGCCTGCTTGTTGTTCATCCCCTGATGCAGCACGAGCGATTCTGCGATTTGATTCCCTATGCGAAACACCGGATTCAACGACGTCATCGGTTCTTGAAAAATCATTGAGATTTTGTTTCCGCGAATCCGCCGCATTTCCGTATCCGTCTTGGACAGAAGGCTTTCGCCGTTAAACGTGATCTCCCCTTCCACGATCTTACCGGGAGGAGAAGGAATTAGTCTCATTATCGACAAAGAAGTGACGCTTTTACCGCTGCCGGATTCACCGACGATGGCCAACGTTTCGCCCCGGCGTACCTCGAAATCAACACCGTCGATGGCCGGAACGACACCGTCTTCGGTGAAGAAATACGTTTTTAACCCCTTGATGCTGACTAATGGATCCTGTTTTTCCCCGATGATCGTCATTCTCGCGGCCCTCCTACTTGTTTTTTTGCCTCGGATCAAGCGCGTCCCGGAGACCGTCGCCGATGAAATTCACCGAGAGAACCGCAATCATGATGCATAGACCCGGAAATAACGCCGTCCACGGATAGGTCGTCAACGTCACCAGCTCCTGTGCGGAGGAAAGCATATTCCCCCAGCTCGGCGTGGGAGGCTGAATCCCCAACCCCAAAAAGCTGAGCGTAGCTTCGTAAATGATGTTACCTGCGACTTCCAATGTCGCAATGACGATAATTGGCGCAATCGCGTTGGGAACGATGTGATAAAAAATGATCGCTCGTTTCGACTCCCCGGTGACAAGTGCGGCTGTTGCGTAATCCCTCTGTTTCAGGGACAAAATTTCTCCCCGCACGATACGCGCCATCCCGAGCCAACCGAACGCACTCAGCGCAATAATGGTTGACCACATGGACGGAACCATGATGGCGGCGATAATGAGCAGCAGGAAAAATGACGGAATCGACTGCAGCGCGTCGACGATCCGCATCAGCACCATATCCACCACACGTCCGAAATAGCCGGAAATCGCTCCATAAATGACGCCGAACGTAACGGTGATCACCATGGCGATGATCGCGACCGATAACGAGATACGCGCGCCGAACAGAGCACGAATGAACACGTCGCCGCCCATGGAATCCGTACCGAATGGGTGAGATAAACTGGGCGGGAGATCCCCATCCATCATATCGAATGATTCCGGATCGTAGTGTGAAAATAAGGGGGCGCAGATGGCCATCACAATGTAGATCATAAACACGATCAGACCGGCTACGGCGAACTTGTTTCTTTTATACCTTCTCCATAAGGCCGACAATCTCGTCTCGATCTTCCCTTGCTCGGTCCATTCGGATTGCCGTCCTGTGGCCATTCCTTGTTCAATTACCGCATTGGGTTGACTCACGTTCCGTTTTCACCTCGCTTATGTTTTTCCGTACTGGATCCGCGGGTCAACGACGGCATAGAGGATATCTGCAATCAGATTGCCGATAACGACCAGGAGTGCGGTAACCATCGTGACGCCCATGATCACTTGATAATCCCGTACGAAAATGGATCCGATGGCTAATCTGCCCATACCCGGCCATGCAAAAATTTGCTCGATAATCAGTGCCCCGCCGAACAGGTGCGGCAATTGAAAACCCAGCAGCGTGATAATCGGAAGCATGGCATTTCGTACCGCGTGTTTGAAAATAACTTTGCCTTCCGCTACCCCTTTAGCCCGTGCCGTGCGAATGTAATCCTGATGGATCACCTCAAGCATGCTCGAGCGCATGTAGCGTGCATATTGCGCGACCAGACCAAACGCCAACACGGATGCCGGAAGAATCAAATGATACAGGATATCCACACTATTCGGGAGGTTCGTTTCGTCACTTGTCATATTGCTCACGGGGAACCATCCCAGTTTCAACGAAAAGACCAACATGACCATGAGCCCAAAGAAAAATGACGGTATCGAGATCCCCAAAAACGAGAGGAAAGTAAACGTGTTATCCAGTGGTGAATACTGCCGCACAGCGGAATAAATCCCGATCGGTATGGCGATTAAAAAGGATATAAGTATGGCTGTTCCCATCAAGATGAGGGTTGCCGGAATCCTCTCCACGATTTTTTGCAGCACCGGTCTGCCGTCTTGAAAGGAATATCCTAAATCCCCTTGCAGTACGAGTTTCATCCATTTTTCGTATTGCACATAGATCGGTTTATCCACGCCAAGTTTCTCGCGTATGGCGGTTAGATCCTGTTTTCCGGATTTTACCGATTCCGGATTCTGAAACATCGCAGTGGGATCGCCCGGCGCCATGGTCATAAGCAGGAATGATACGATCGAAATGATGAACAGCAAAGGGATCATTTGCAACATTCTTCGCAGAATATAGGGAAACAGAGCACACCCTTCTTTCCAATAATGATGACAGCCGCCGCGACCATACGAAGCGTCGCAGGCGGCTGTTTACCGGTTTCAATGATCGACGATTATTTCTTCCAATACCAGTCTTCGACGTTGAAGTACGGACCGGACATCGCGATTCGGACGCCCAACAAGTTTTTGTTCATTCCGGCCGTTAACTTCGGATGATGCGTGAAGATCGCGACGGCTTCATCCGCCAGGAAGGCGTGCAGTTCTTGGTAAATTTTGATCCGCTTGGAAGCGTCGCTTTCTTGCAGATAGGCTTCCAATAACTGGTCAACCTTCGCGTAGTGGACATGCCATGTGTTATTACCGCCTTTGCCGTCCTTGTCCGGAATCGCCGAGGAATGGAAAATGCCGAAGTGTTCGACGGTAGCGTCATATCCGCCCCATGCCAGAACGAACATATCAAGCTCGCCTTTCTGTTGCTTATCCAGGAAGAGCGACCATTCATAACCGCGAACCGATGCTTTGATCCCGAGCTTTTTCAAATTTTGCGCCAAAATTTGAGCGACCTTCGGACGTGTCACATTGCCGTTGTTGTAAGCGATCTCGACTTCGAACTTTTTCCCGTCTTTCTCCAGGATGCCGTCCGAACCTTTCTTCCAGCCCGCATCGGCCAGCAATTGCGCCGCTTTGTTCAGATCCAGCGGATATGGTTTTACATTCGGGTTTTCCTGGGGCAATTTGGGATGCATCGGACCTGTACCCATATAAGCCCGGCCTAACATGATTTTCGATACGACCGCTTGACGGTCCATGGCATAGTTCATGGCTTGACGCACTTTTTTGTCTTGGAACAGCGGGTTGTCGTTATTCCAGCCGATGTAATCGAATCGGCCATAATCGTAGACCACCGTTTTGAGGTCGCTGTCCTTCTCCACTTGTGCAATGGTTCTTGGAGCAATCACTTGAACGAAATCGACGTCGCCCTTCAGCAGGTTGATGGCTTCTACATTATTATCCGGAAGGATCCGGGTAATGACCTCGTCCAGGTAAGGGCGTCCGTTCCAATAGCTTTTGTTGGCGGTCAGAACGACCCGCTCGTCGGTTTTCCATTCTTTGAACATGAACGGACCGGTGCCGATCGGATGGCGGGAGAAAAACGTGTTGTCCGCGTTGTAATCGTCAATGCCTTTGGGGAACAGATGCTGCGGGAAAATCCATCCGTCATTGGCCGGTCCTGTCAAGAAGAAGACGTTTTTCTTCTTCAGAACAAATTTGATCGTCAAATCGTTGACGACCGAAATGCTTTGGATATCGGCATAGTCCGCTTTATAGGTGTTCAGCGTCTTCGGGTTGGTGTACATGTCGAACGAGAATTTCACATCATTCGCCGTAAATGGCTTTCCGTCATGCCATTTCACTCCACTCCGCAGATAGAAAGTGTAGGTGAGCGATTTATCGTCATATGTCCAGCGTTGGGCCAAACCTGGAACCGGCTGCCCGTAAAAGTCTGTACGGACCATCGAGTCAAAGATCATGCCTTGTATGTCGATGGAAGCTTGATCGTTCGCGCGAAGCGGAGTCATGGTCACGGCATCGGAGAACGATGTCAACACGACCTTGCCCCCGACTTTGCTCGGATCGAAGCCTGAACGGGCAGCAGTGGAAACCCCGCTCAGGACGGAAAGTATCAAGACGAAAGCAACTGCGATAGCGGTTAGTTTTTTGATCATCGGCTGTTCCTCCAATTACGTAATGTTATTTGGTTGCTGCCTTGGGTGCTGCTGTCGCCATGATGGACGTAACCAACCCATCCGAGTTGATTTCCACCGTTCCGGTCACATCGTTGCCGGCTTGAAGTGTCTTCAATTCGTCCAGCGTCATCGTTTTGTCTTTGTCCGTTGCGTCTTTCGCTTTTAGGGCAATTTTGACGTCGTCAGCCACTTTGAAAGTTTGATTGGATAACGCGTCTCCGGAGAAATCGAACGTTAAGTCGGTTCCACTCACCGTGAACGGCTTACCGTCTACTTTAGCGAAGTGCAGATCGAGCATCGTGACTTCGTCATTTTTATTGTTGACGTATGCCCCGCCGCCGAACGTAACACCCGCGTTGCTGTAACTTCCGAAATTCGTAAACGTGAAGTGTTCGGTCGGATTAGTCGGAAGCGGCTGTACGACGGCTTTCAAATCGATATTTCTCATCGTATCGTTAATTTTCACCTTGCCGTCGGAATAGACGATCGCCCCTTCTTCGAGCGACAAGCTGTTGCCGGACATAAACGAGATTTCGCCTTTGCCGTTCAGCAACACTTGAACCGGAGTTCCTACTCCGAAGCTTGTCATATCTTCACTTTGTCCGCTCAGGAACAAAGACGAATCTCCGGCGAATTGGTAAGTCACATTATCCGCTCCGTCATTGAGGACGATGGCACCCGGCTTCAACTCGGCAATGACGCCGCTGTCGCTTTTGAAGACGCCTTTAAGCGTAACGAACTGATCGATCGCAACCGCGGCTGCGGCTCTGCTGACGACCGCATCGAGATCGGTGTCGATGCCCAGCACGCCCTTACGATCCAGATAGAACAAATAATCGATCGGCCGATCCGTCCAGCTCAATTTCAAACCAAGCCCGCTGGCAAGCGCACGGCTTAATTCGGCATAAGTCACTTCTTTTTTGGCGTTAAAGTTGCCTTTACCGTCTAACATCAGCAGGCCATTGCCGATCACTTTGGCGACGGAGGCGTAATTCCCGCTCTTTGTCGACACGTCTTTGATTTTTACGTTTTTCGGTGCCGGCAAATTCATAACGCTTGAAAGCGCATACACAAAATCTCCGCGTGTTAGAGCCCCATCCGGATTATAATGTGAACCGGATGCAGGCAATACATGGAGAGAAACCAGTTTGTTCATGGATATTTCTCCCGGCACCCCTACCGTGTCTTCCAAAGAGCTTGCCATAACGGTGGTTCCGCCAAACGCTACTGCGATGGATAGTGTGCTTGCGATTGCCAGTTTTCGTAGTCTCAACATAACTTCCTCCCCAACATTGTAATGAACCCTTTAACCACATTTCCCGTTCCCTCGTTGCACTCATGCTGCTTCCTAACACACACAGACTTGTTCGTCTGCGGAAGTAGACCTCCTTTATGTATGGCGATTTGTGCCAATGAAAACGTATTCGTAAATATTTATCTTAATTCCTTTCTTGATTTCTAACGGAACGGTAACAAATATCTAACATAAATCTTTGCGGACGTTTAGACAACAGCTCGAGTTACTGGCTACAAAACAAAAGCTGCCCTGGATTGGGCAGCTTCAGCTATGGATCTTTCCGATTAACTTCTTCCGTTGGTGCGAAAAGGGAACGCCGGGAGGCCTGCGCCGTTCATCAGGTTACCTTCCGAATAATTGGACCAACCGTATCGGACAGCCACAGGATCCGTTACTTGTTCGTTCCACAATTGAACCGCATCTGCCCCTTGGATTACCGCCTGTGCCTGTGAAAATACTCCATCATCGCCGGCGATTTCGAATCCGAACAGGGTGTCGCCTCCTCGAATCCCAAGGCCGTCTGCCACTTGAGCGAATCGAACGATTGCTCTCCCCTGCTCCTTGTGAAACTCGGTCATTACCGGACCTGAGCTAACCGTTTCTCGCCCATATACGTGCTCGAGCGCAAGCAACGCGAGACGATCTCCTACAGGCTTCTTGTTGACGGGATGGATATCGTCCTTGTCTCCATGCTCCCAGGCGGCAGCCACCCACACGTTGGGCACCCGCCGTGATGTCAGCCATTGAGATTCGCGCAGCAGCGCCCAATTGTCGCCGTCCGGATCCCCATCACAGCCGAAAACGGGCAGTTGAACGAACAAAAACGGCAATTGCGGATCGTGCCGATCCTCACGCCAGTTTTCGATCATTTTGCTGAGCAGCCGCTCGTACAACAGAGGTTTGTCCGCATCCGATTCTCCTTGATAGTACAGAAATCCACGGATTGAATACGGCACCGTTTTACGGAGCATCGTTTCGTACAACCCGTTTGGCCTAAGAAAACTACGAGGATGAAGAGGCGGCGGCCATGGATAATCACCGAGCTGATCCCCTGTTAAGCCCCTCCCAATGCGATCGTTGTAATCCTCAATGGTTTGCACATACCTCTGCTCGGCCTCTTCGAAATCGGACATTCCGCGACCCCGGATTTTTTCCTGATAGTCGTCCAGGTACACACGCAGCTCCGGATCATTCTGCAGCACTTGCTCCCCGACCCAACAGGTGGCCGACGTACCGCCCCAATTGCAGCCAATCAAACCAATCGGTACGTGCTCCTCTTCCATCACCCGCTTGGCAAAAAAATAGGCAACGGCGGAAAACACAGGTGCAGTATCCGGCGCGCAGACGACCCAGGAAGAAGGATGATCGACGCCATCCTCATAAGTGATTTTGGGTACTTGATAGTATCGCAGGTTGTCGAGCAACGCGAACGGGATTTCCCTTGGCCCTTCCACCGAGTCGGCAAGGCTCCATTCCATGTTGGATTGTCCTCCGGCCAGCCACACATCGCCGAACCAGACATCACGGAGAACAATGGTTTGCTCTCCCGACAAGATGCGGAGTTCATATGGCCCTCCGGCTTCCTGTGGCGGAAGAACCGCTTTCCAACCTCCATCCGCGACCTCGGTGCCAACCTGGAACCCTGCGCATTCTACAGTCACTCTTTCCCCTTCGCTGCCGGTTCCCCAGATGGGAACCTCTTTGGATCTTTGAAGCACCATATGATCTGAAAATAAGGCGTCAGCGCGAATCACGATTCCATCTCCTTTTGCAGCCGCTTTGCGACCGATTCGAGTTTCTGCTTTATGGAACCTTGCTTGTCGCGCCGGTCATCGATGGTGAGCGTGGTGGAAACTCGAAGCGCGCCTTGCTCGAAAGGAGTTTCATGCAGCAGCCGGACGACTCGAAAAATGTGCTCCAACTCCCCTTCGATGATCGTGCTCATTGCGGTTAGTTCGAAGCGGATCGAAGGCTCGGCATGCTCCAATACCCGATACATTTCCGCCACATATCCGCTTAAACTGGTGGAATCGGTCCCGATCGGGACGATGGTTACTTGTGCGATAGCCATGGACGAACACATCCTTTTTTGTTTCGTGGGTGATTGAGAGTTACTATATACGTAATAAAACACACTCAATGGACTCATTCAAGGAGGAATTTGGATGAACTACCGGTTGGAAAAAGATACGATTGGAGAAATCGCCGTGCCCGCGGATAAACTATGGGGTGCCCAAACCCAGCGCAGCTCCGAGAACTTCCGGATCGGAACGGAACGGATGCCGATTGAGCTGATCCGGGCATTGGCACTGCTCAAGAAGAGCGCCGCGGCTGTGAACCGGGAGCTCGGCAAGTTGGATGGCGACAAAGCGGCGGCGATCGTGAGTGCGGCCGACGAGATTATCGACGGTAAATGGGATGAGCAATTCCCACTGGTCGTGTGGCAGACCGGCAGCGGAACGCAGACAAATATGAACGTGAATGAAGTGATTGCGCATCTGGCCACCAAGCGACTCGCCGAAGGCCGGAAGGTGCATCCGAACGACGATGTTAACCTGTCGCAAAGCTCCAACGATACCTTTCCTACCGCCATGCATATGGCAGCGCTGACGGTAATCGAAGAACGTTTGCTTCCGGCTATTGGAGTGTTGAAAAACACTTTGGAAAGCAAAAGCAGCAAGTTTGCCGACATCATCAAAATCGGCCGCACGCATTTGCAGGACGCCACGCCGATTACGCTGGGGCAGGAAATCAGCGGATGGGTCCGCATGCTCGAGAAAACGGAAGTCATGGTCCGATCTTCTGCTAAGCATCTGAGAGAATTGGCCATCGGTGGAACAGCTGTGGGTACCGGCATAAACGCACATCCGCAATTCGGCGACCGGGTCGCCGCCGAGATTAGCCGGTTGACCGGCCATCCGTTCGTGAGCGCTTCGAATAAGTTCCATGCGCTGACCAGCCATGATGAGCTCGTTTTCGTTCATGGCGCGCTTAAGGCCCTTGCCGCCGATCTGATGAAAATCGCCAACGACGTTCGCTGGCTGGCAAGCGGTCCACGAAGCGGCATCGGAGAAATCACGATTCCTGCCAACGAACCGGGGAGCTCGATCATGCCGGGTAAAGTGAACCCGACGCAATCGGAAGCGATGACGATGGTGGTGTGCCAGGTCATGGGCAACGATGCCGCGATCGGTTTTGCCGCGAGCCAGGGCAATTTCGAGCTGAACGTGTTCAAGCCGGTCATTGCCCATCTGTTCCTTCAGTCCGTACGATTGTTGTCTGACGTCCTTCATTCTTTTCATGACCATTGCGCGGTGGGCATTGAACCGAACATGGCGGTTATTCAAGGGCATCTTGAACGGTCCCTCATGCTCGTAACGGCTCTAAACCCGCTCATCGGCTACGAGAATGCGGCTTCCATCGCCAAGACCGCCCACAAGGAGGGGCTGACCCTGAAACAAGCCGCGATGAACAGCGGTTTGTTGTCGGAGGAACAGTTTGATGAAATTGTAAAGCCTGAGAAAATGGTCCGTCAGAATGATAATTAATGAGGTTAAGGATTTGTGGTGACCACCTATTGGCAGGCAGCCGTCAAACCAAACGTAAATCCGAATAATTAATGAGATTAAGTGATTCGCCTAAAAACGTACATCAGACCCGACGGTTATTCTATTAGGTTGCGCGACTCTTGCCAGCCCCTACTCTGCCCGGTAAAGTAAGAGGAAGATACTGTATTCTATATGGCTACATAACATTTATTATGTAAACAAGGAGTGAATCCCGATGAACCTGCAAAAAATCAAAGACCGGGAAGAACTCGAAAAACACATTCCAGGCCTGCCATGGTACATCGAGAAATTTATCAACTATAAACTCCCCGACCTGTCTCCTTCTTCTCTACTCGAGTATGTGCGGGATTACAAGACATTCTTGTCATGGCTGCTGGCCGAAGGACTCACATCCGCGACCAGCCTAAACGCGATTCCAATCGAAGATCTGGAACGCCTCCATATGGACAGCGTCGACAATTTTCGAATGTTCCTCTCCACGCGCAAAGAGCAGGCCAACGGCAAAACGACCATTTCGCGTAAACTCTCTTCCCTTCGCTCTCTGTTCCATTATCTTAGTCAAATTGCGGAGAACGAACAATTTTACCCACTGCTCAAGCGCAATGTGATGGCGAAAGTGTCGGTTAAACGAACCCAAAAGCCCAAGGATACTGCCGCCAAGCTCGAGGGAAAACTGCTGCAGGAACAGGAAATCGTGGAATTCATCGACTATATTCGCAATGATTACGCTCATGATGTGGCCAAGAACAAACAGGCTGTCTATGCCCACGAGCTGAATCGGATTCGCGATTGCTGCATTGTCAGCCTTATTTTGAATTCCGGGTTGCGCGTATCTGAGCTGGTTCATCTGAACATGGACGACCTGGATCTGAAGAAAAAGCTGGTCTATGTCCACCGTAAGGGGAAAAATGACGATTCGTTTAAGACCCCTGTATACTTCCGTCAGGATGCGGTTGAAGATATCGACAAGTATTTGGCCCTGCGGGACAGCCGATACAAGGCACCGAAACGGGAAAAAGCGCTTTTTCTCGCGATTGCCAATGGCCGTAAGGAAGGCTCACGGATGACCAAACGGGCGATTCAGGAGATGGTCGTGAAATACGCCAAACGGTTCGGCAAGCCCTACTTATCCGTCCATAAACTGCGCCACTCGTTCGCGACTGACTACTAT
>JAQBPQ010000059.1 GCA_028287445.1 Cohnella sp. | reverse complement strand
AATCCCTGTCAATTGAACCTTCTGGAAATGGGCATTGGCCTCCACGTTTCTTCGCCAACCGTTTGATCGACTTAAAATGGCAGAGATAGGGAACCCTAAAGGCACAAAAAAGCCCCCGAACCGGAATGTCCGAGGAGGTTTGAAAGATGAAAATGATCATCGATTGGGTGTCCGATCATGTTCTCACCACTTTGCTCATCGCGGTAACGATTTACGCCGCAAGCTATGTCATGGCGAACCGTAAATCTTTGTTTTATAAAAAATAAATCGCCGGGAACGGATTTGTTCTTCGAAGTTTCCCTGCGATTTTATGTTCACCGCAGCGCCTTGGCAGCGATGTCCGTGCGGTTCTGCTTGCCTTGGAACCTAATCTGGGTTGCCGCCGCATACGCTCTTTCGCGTGCTTCTGCGATATCGGCGCCTCGGCCTACGATGCCGAGCACCCGGCCGCCGTTCGTCACCGTTCGGCCTTCCTTAAAGGCAGTGCCGGCGTGGAACACCAAGGCGTCCTTCTCCTCGATTTGATCCAAGCCCTCGATCGGAAGCCCCTTCGGATAAGTGCCTGGATAACCTTCGGACGCGAGCACCACGCATACTGCCGCTTCTTCGCTCCACGAAATGTCGATTTCATCCAGCCTTCCGTTGAGGGAAGCGAGAAAAATGTCGAGCAAATCGGTTTTCAGCCGAGGCAGCACGACCTGTGTCTCAGGATCACCGAACCGGGCGTTGAACTCAATGGTTTTCGGCCCATCCTTGGTGATCATCAGCCCGGCGAACAGTACGCCGCGGAAAGGCCGGCCCTCCGCCGCCATGGCGCGGGCCGTCGGCCGGATGATCGTCTCGACCGCTGCCTCGATGATCGAATTCGGGATATGCGGCAGCGGAGAATACGTACCCATGCCACCTGTGTTGGGACCCGTGTCCCCATCGTACACCGCTTTGTGATCCTGCGCCGACGCCATCGGACGGACCGTTTCCCCGTCCACGAAGGCGAGTATGGACATTTCCTCGCCTTCGAGAAATTCCTCGATCACGACCTTGTCGCCGGCCGCGCCGAATGCTTTATTCTGCATTGTATTTTGGAGTGCTGCTTCCGCTTCTTCGCGTGAGAAGCAGACGGTTACCCCTTTGCCCGCAGCCAGCCCGTCCGCTTTGATGACAATGGGGATCGGCTGTTTGTCCAGGTAGGCCTTAGCCGTTTCGTATACGGTAAACGTTTCGTATTGGGCTGTGGGGATGTCGTATTTGTGCAGCAGGTTCTTCATGAAAATTTTGCTGCCTTCGATTTCGGCCGCATTGCGGCGGGGCCCGTACACCGGAATGTTCGCCGCCTCAAAAGCATCCACGATGCCTGCCGCCAGCGGATCGTCCGGTCCCACAACCACCAAATCGATTGCTTGGTTCCCCGCAAATTGAACCAGACGCTCGAACTCCATCTCGCCGATCTCCACATTCTCCGCCAGTTGCGCGATTCCCGCGTTGCCGGGTGCGCAGAAGATTTTCCTTGTACGGTCGCTGCGTTTCAGCGCCCAGATGATGGCGTGCTCCCGCCCGCCCCGTCCGATAACGAGTATGTTCAATACGTGCTCCCCCTTACAGCCGAATGAAGTAGCGAACGTTGTTCCGTTATTTCTGCTTGGCAAGCGTGTTCTGCGAAATCCGTTAATGCTTGAAATGGCGGACGCCGGTCATCACCATGGCGATGTTGTGGGCGTTGGCAACGGCGATCGACTCTTCGTCCTTGATCGAGCCTCCGGGCTGGATCACCGCCGTGATGCCGGCTTTGGCCGCGAGCTCCACCGTATCGCCCATCGGGAAAAACGCATCCGACGCCAACACGGCTCCGCGCGCTTTATCCCCCGCTTGCTCGATCGCGATTCGGGCTGCGCCGACACGGTTCATTTGTCCGGCGCCGACGCCAACCGTCATGCTGTCCTTCGCCAGCAAGATTGCGTTGGACTTCACATGCTTCACAACCTTCCAAGCAAAAAGCAGTTGCTGCAGCTCTTCAGCAGTAGGCGCCCGGTTCGTGACGACTTTCAAATCCGCGTCCGTGAGGCTATGCACATCGCTTTGCTGCACGAGCATGCCGCCCGCGACACTCGTCACCAGCCACTCCGGTTGACGTTCCTCCGCAGAGGTTAAGCCGCCCATTCTCAGCAGGCGAATGTTCTTTTTGCGCTGCAAAATATCCAGAGCCTCCGGTGAGAACTCAGGTGCAATGACGATTTCGAGGAAAATATCATTTAACCGCCCGGCCGTTTCCTTCCCGATGATCCGATTGGCTGCCACAACACCGCCGAAAATGGACGTTGGATCCGCTTCGTAAGCCTTACGGTAAGCCTCATCGATATTGTGCCCGATGCCGACTCCACACGGGTTCATGTGTTTCACCGCGACGACGGCCGGCTCATCGAATTCCTTGACGATGGCAAGAGCTGCGTTCGCATCGTGGATGTTGTTGTAGGAAAGCTCCTTGCCGTGCAACTGCTCGGCCGTCGTGATGCTACCGGCGGCGGGAAGAGGCCGACGATAAAATGCCGCCTGTTGATGCGGATTCTCGCCATAGCGTAGGTCTTGGATTTTCTCATAGGTAACGGTCAACTTCTCCGGCAGCGGTTCGTTCTGTTGTTTCGCAAAATATTCGGAGATCAGCGAGTCGTACGACGCCGTGTGCCGGAAAACTTTGGCCGCCAAACGTTTACGGGTTTCAACCGTCGTATCGCCGCCGCTTTTCACTTCCGCAAGCACGTCCGCGTAATCCCCCGCATCCACCACTACCGTAACGAATGCGTGATTTTTGGCTGCGGAACGAAGCATCGTCGGACCGCCGATGTCGATATTCTCAATCGCATCTTCATAAGAAACGTCCGGTTTCGCGATCGTTTCTTTGAAAGGGTACAAATTGACCACGACCAGGTCGATGTAATCGAGACCAAGCTCTTGCATGGCTTGTCGGTGCTCCGCATTATCGCGGATCGCCAGCAGTCCGCTATGCACGGCAGGATGGAGAGTCTTCACGCGCCCGTCCAGAATTTCCGGAAAACCGGTCACTTCCGAGATTCCGACGACCGGTACGTTTTCTTTTTCCAGAAGCGTTTTGGTGCCGCCGGTGGAAATCACCTGTACCCCTTGCTGAGTCAGCTCCCGGCAAAAATCCACGATTCAGGTTT
>JAQBPQ010000058.1 GCA_028287445.1 Cohnella sp. | reverse complement strand
TGGACGCGGCACACCATTTTCGCCCCGGCAAAGCCGATTGTGTCCTGCAGCAGTCTTGCCACATACAAATCCTGATATCCTCGGGTCTTCGCCATCCGGTCGGCGGCATGCCCGTTCCAAAGTTTGCGGAACTGAAGCTCGAATTGTGTCCATAAGTCGCGCACGGTATCCAGCAGGTAGCGGCGGTAATAGGTGCGCTCCTGCGCATCCTTGCTCCAGCCCTCTTGGCCTGAATAGTTCAGCAGCAGATTGGCGATAACCGCCCCGATGTCGTAGCCCATCGGACCGTAATAAGCAAACTCGGGATCAATGACCTTCATCGAATCCGGCTTGTTGAAGATATTATCTGTATGCAAATCGCCATGCAGCAGGGCCTGTGCTTTCGTCAGAAATTTCTCCCTAAGCAGCGCGACCTCGAGATGCAGATCCGTATCCGCCCAAATGCGCTCAACGGCATCGCGGATATGAGGCTCGAAGATATTCATCCGGGACTTCTTATAAGGAGCGTCAAAGATGAGATCCTCGGTGATACTGCAAAGCTCCGGATTGATGAACGCTTTCACCTGCAGTTTCTTCTCCTGTTGGTCCATGGCCAGATCCGAGGTGAAGAACAACGTCCGCGCCAAGAATGATCCGATATGCCCGGCGAACAACGGATAACGGCCCCGCTCCATCAGTCCGCGGCGCATGACGATGTGATCGCTCAAATCCTCCATGACCATCAACGCCAAATTCGGCTCGTACGCATATACCTTTGGCGTCAGATCAGGACAAAGCTCCCCTTGAATGCGCAAAGCTTCGCTTTCAATGCGTAATCTGTCCAGCGTCAAGGGAACTGATTCGCCGATCATCTTGGCGTAAGGCAGCGCCTGCTTCAGAATTAAGCTCCGCCCTGATGCCGGGTCCGCTATATGAAACACATGGTTAAGATTACCGTCCCCGATCGCCCGTAACTTCAGCTGTGCACCATCCGGGAATACATCCTCGATGCCGCGTGCATACTCGACCGCTTCCGCTTGCGTTAATACATGATAATTTGTCAAATCCGCATCCCTCCGAATACCGACTCCTATCGTGGTATATTAATATTCTGAAAACCGGCAAACGGTATATGTTCTTGTCACTGGGTAATGACAAGAGCATTTATCATTAAAATGAAAAAACCCGCAAACGAGCGGCTTCTTAAGCATACATTTCTGGTCACCCGTTATTCCATTTGACATTGTCATCAGTCATGAATATTAGAATTTGCACGGCAAAAAAAAAACGACATCTCTGCCGTTTTCGTTGTAAAGTGTTGGTGGAGAATAGGGGGCTCGAACCCCTGACCTCATCGCTGCCAGCGATGCGCTCTCCCAGCTGAGCTAATTCCCCTCGAAAATCATTGTGCTGGTATTCCGTTTTTGGGGTAGTGTTCTCGACCAACGTGGACTCCCAGTTGAGCTATGGTCCCATGTTTGGACGACAAAAATGAGTTTATCATAGCGAAACCTGCACTGTCAATGGGATATGACGGTATCGTTACAGAGACGGTCCACGGATATTAAATACGCGCGAATCATCGGAAACGTCATACGGCACGCCAGCCAGCTCGATGACCCGAAGCGAATTGTTGGCCGCCTGCTCCATGCTGACATTTCCGAGAACGGTCGTGATGCGTATGAGCCGAATGTCGCCAAATTTTAGAGCGTACATGAGCGCGGGTGCTCATCGATGCCGGTAACGATGAATCGATACACCGTCATCCGGACATGTTAAGGCGTACGGAACTCTTACATGCCGTGTTTGTTGATGAGCCCGTTCAGTTCCTTGAGAAACATGTTGATGTCCTTGAACTGCCGGTACACGGACGCAAACCGGACGTACGCCACCTCGTCTACGGGATACAGGAGCTCCATCAGAATCTCGCCGATCACACCGCTTTCGACTTCGGCAACCGCCGTGTTGCGCACTTCTCTCTCGACATCGGAAACAATGATCTCGAGTTGGCCCATCGACACGGGACGTTTCTCACAGGCGCGAAGAAGGCCGCGGAGAATTTTGTCACGGCTGAATTCTTCCCGGCTGCCGTCCTTCTTAATGACGACAAGCGGAGTTTCCTCGACCGTCTCGAAAGTGGTGAACCGCCGGCTGCACTTCTCGCATTCCCGGCGGCGACGGATTGATTTATTGTCGTTGGCCGGTCTGGAATCGAGAACCTTGGTTCCGTTGAAATCGCAATAAGGGCATTTCATCGAACGAACGTCATCCCTTTCTCAAATCGCGTAAAATAAATTTCAAGTTCTTTCACATTTCCACACATTTCCGCACATGAACATCAGGAAATCGGACAAAATACGACTACCAACCGCAAGGAGGTGAAGATCAATGCCTAGCCGCAGACAAAACCTCGTGCCTCAAGCACGTCAATCGCTGGATCAACTGAAGTATGAAGTGGCGCAATCCATCGGTGTAACCCTTCCGCAAGACGGATACTATGGGTTTCTCCAAACGAGAGACGCAGGTGCCATTGGGGGTAACATGGTGCGCACAATGATAACCATGGCCGAGCAGCAGCTTGCCGGTCAATTCGGTGGAGCTACCGGTGCTACCGGTGCTGCCGGAGCCGGGGCCAGTCAATCCAGGTAAACCGTGAATATCAAGCGTTGAAGCACTTAATAAAGGGAAGCTTTGGAGCGGAAACGCTTCAAGGCTTCCTCTTCATTTACAGAAGAACTCACAAATTGTCGTATAACGACTGATACTTCTTATAATAATACATCACACGCTGCACATAATGTCTAGTCTCGCCATAGGGGATATCGTGCAATGTGGTTTGAGTACCATCCCAAGTTTTAGTGCTCAGCCATTGTTTTACCCGGTAAGGTCCTGCATTATAGGCGGCCAACACCACCACAAGGTTTCCCTTGAACTGCTTCTGCAATTCACTCACATACCACGTGCCGAGCCGAATTCCCTCAGCTGCGCGAGTTCCGGCGTCTTGCACCGTCATACCGCCGAACTGATCCTGGCGCAGGATCCAAGCGGCTGTATCGGGCATGAGCTGCATAATGCCGACCGCTCCACTCGAAGACGTCGCATCTTCCTTATAATTGGATTCGACTCGGATGATCGCCGCGATGAGAAGTGGATCCTGTCCATATCGCTGTGCATTTTGTTTGATTTCCTGTGTGTAGGATACAGGAAAGATCAACCTGCCGATCCAGTTCGATTGGATGAAAAGAGCGCCCACTAAGAGGAATAAAAGCAGCAAAAACCAGCGTTTTCGCTTTGGTCTTTGCTTCTTCATGACAGGCCCATTCCCTGCCAAAACTGTTCGATCTGATCTGCTGTTTCCGCCAAGGTTCCGCTGTTGTCGATCAAGATGTCCGCCCTCCGCTTTTTTTCTTCGATGTCCATTTGGGCTGCGAGCCTGCGTTCCGCTTCCTCTAGAGAGAGCTTGTCCCTTTTGATGAGTCTTTGCAACTGCTCACCTCGGGGTACATAGACCACCATGACTTGTTCAAAATAGGAAGTCAACCCGGACTCGTACAAAAGTGGAACGTCTACGACCGTCAATTTTCGGGGGAACTCGCGCTCATAGTCGGCCATTCTTTGTTTCATCACAGCCCGAATGGCAGGATGGGTAATGGCTTCCAAAGCCTTACGTTCCACCGGATCCCCGAAGACGATTTGCCCCAGTTTTTTGCGGTTAAGGGAGCCGTCTTCCTGCAAAACCGCTTGTCCGAACCGCTCGGCAATCCGGCCCAGCGAAGGTTGCCCAATTTCCACTATTTCCCGGGCAATCCGGTCCAGATCGATGAGCAGCGCTCCCCTCTCGGTGAGCAGCTTGGCGACGGTGCTTTTGCCTGTGGCGATGCCTCCGGTAAGTCCGATGTTCATGCGGTATCTTCCTTTACAACAGTTTGAATAGTCCCATGGCGATCAAGATCAGTCCCGGCAGGGCGGTCAATTGTCTCACCCACCGCCACCCGGCGACCCGGAAGCCCACTCTCGTGCCCAGCCACAGGAACGTCCCGCTTGCCGCCGCAATCAAGAGGGCGGTCGGGGTCGGCGGATAACCGACTAGTCCTGCGCCGATGCCGGCACCGAACGCATCCAAAGACAATGCGGTTCCGAGCAGCAAAGCTTCCCCTGTCGTGATCGTTCCGGAACGGTCCATGTCCGCTGCCGATGGCGTGCGCAAAATTTGAATAATGATGCCCAATTGCCGGATTTCCAAAGTTAAAACCGTTGAGGGTGTCTCGTTTGGTTCTTCTTTGCGTCCCTCGTTGTCTTCTTTCTCTCTGCCGCGGATGAATTGGATGAATGCCCAGAGACCGATGCCAATCAAAATGATCGCCCCCACGGACGACGCTCCATGAGGAGACATCCAGCGGGTAAGGAACGCTCCGACCATCATGGAGAGCAGAATCACGAAGCCGGAACAGGCGGAGATAATCACGACCGATGCGCCCGGAATATAGATTTTCCGAACGCCGTACGTGATGCCGACTCCGAAACCGTCTATACTCACGGCAAAAGAAAGCAAAAGAAGCGAAGCGAATGAAGCCAGCATTCCGTTTCCCCCCGGATGGTTTATCACATCCATCCTATGCAGGGTTTTGGGTGAATGCCCCGGTTTCTTCCGCGGACGAGCCGTCTACTTGGTTTTTCCGTCGAGACGGCGTTTCACGGCGTTCGACTTGGGCGCCGGGAGAGCGCGCGCACGTGACGTGTTCTTCGGTCCTTTTTGACAGTTTGGACAGATATGGGTTCCCCGTCCGCCTACAACGGACTTCTCAATGAGTCTTCCACATGTTTCACAAGGTTCCCCTGTACGTCCGTAGGCTTTGAGCAGGTGTTGAAACATGCCCATTTCGCCTTGTCCGTTTACATAAGACTTAACCGAAGAGCCTCCCGCTTCCACAGCAGCTCGCAGTGTGGCGATGATCGCCTTGTACAGAAGTTCCTTCTCTGCCTTCTTCAGGGTGTCAGCCGTTCTTTCCGGATGAATCCCCGCCAAGTGCAGCGCCTCATCCACATAAATATTCCCGAGTCCGACGATGATTTCCTGATTGAGCAGCATCGGTTTGATTTTCGTCGATCGCTTACTGATCGCCCTAAGGAAGGCCTCAAATGTGAACTCTTCCGACAGCGGCTCCAATCCCAGTTTATTCAACGGGGGATCCTGCCATTCTTCACCTGTGGCGAACAGATGCATGGTCCCGAATTGGCGTACATCCTTATATCTTAATTGCGTACCGTCGGTAAAATGAAAGATGATGTGGGTATGCGCTTCAACCGGATCGTCGTCCCGATACACGCCATATCTCCCTTCCATCCGAAGGTGGGATACGAGCGTCAGGCCATCTAGCAGCAGGCGAAGGAACTTGCCTCGTCGTTCCACTGCCTGAAAAGTGTGTCCTTCCAGCATTGCCGCGAATACGGCGGGATCATCCGGCTTTTGCAGGATGCGGGGCAAATTTACCGTGACATGACGGATGGTTTTGCCCGGGATTAACGTGTTCAGCGTGCGGCGGACCGTCTCCACCTCCGGCAATTCCGGCACGATCGTTCACCTTCTTCTCTTGTTGAAGAACAACCGGAACCACGATCCCGGCTGTTTCGTTATTTCGCCTCGTACCAATTGTAGCCGAAGCTGACATCAGCTTTTAACGGAACGTCGAGCTCCAGCGCCGTTTCCATCACTTGGGGCACCAAAACCTTCATGGTCTCGAACTCTTCTTCGGGCACTTCGAATACCAATTCGTCATGCACCTGCAGCAGCATGCGGCTTTGCAAGTTCCGCTCGCGCAGCGCTTCGTCCATACGGACCATCGCCAGCTTGATAATGTCCGCAGCCGTGCCTTGAATCGGCGTGTTCATCGCCGTACGCTCCGCGAACGAACGCAGATTGAAATTCGAAGCGTTGATATCCGGCAAGTACCTTCTCCGTTCCAGTAAGGTCCTAACATAGCCGTCTCTTCTGGCTTGTTCCACGATGGAGTCCATATATTGGCGAACCCCTTGGAAGACGCTGAAATACTGTTCGATGAACGCAGCCGCTTCCTTCCGAGTGATGTGTAGGTTCTGAGACAGCCCATAATCGCTGATCCCGTACACGATGCCGAAGTTCACGGCCTTCGCCGAACGTCTCATGTTGGCGTCCACTTGATCCTTGGACACTCCGAACACATCCATTGCGGTTTTCGTGTGAATGTCCATTTCTTGCAGGAATGCTTCCTTCAGCCGCTCATCCCCGGAAATATGCGCGAGCACACGCAGCTCGATCTGCGAGTAGTCCGCAGCCACAATGCGCCAGCCCGGTTCCGAAGGCACGAACGCCTTGCGGATCTGACGACCCTCTTCCATCCGAATCGGAATGTTTTGCAGGTTCGGATACTGACTGGCCAATCGTCCGGTGGCGGCGATCGTTTGACGGTAATAGGTGTGAATTTTGCCGGTATCCTCTCGGATTTCTTTGGTTAATCCCTCAATATAGGTCGATTGCAGCTTCGTCATTTGGCGGTATTGTAAAATCAACCGGACGATCTCATGGTACGGCTCAAGTTTCTCCAGCACTTCGGCGTCGGTGGAATAGCCGGTCTTGTTTTTCTTGACGACGGGCAAACCCAATTTGTCGAAAAGAATTTCTCCCAGCTGCTTCGGCGACCCGATGTTGAACTCTACGCCGGCCAGCTTATAAATCGCGGTCATCATCTCTTCGATCCGTCGTTGGAATTCCTTGCCCAACACCTGCAGGGCAGCGCCGTCACATTTGATGCCCTGCAGCTCCATATCCGCCAGTACGATCGCGAGCGGCTGCTCCAACTCGTAGTACAGCCGCCGCATACCCAGCTTGTCGAGCTGATCGGCGAGCACCGGCTTTAACCGCCGCACGGCGTCGACTTTGGCTGCGAGATACACGGCCAACTCTTCGGTCGGTGGAACGCGAAACTTCGCTCCCTTGCCGAAAACCGCCTCGTCCGACGGCACCGTGGGAAGCCCGTATCGCGGAAGCGTCGACGCCAGGGACGGATCGGCTTCCGTCGGATCGAGCAGGTAGGCGGCGAGCTGCACGTCGAACGCCTGCCCGCACAGTTTGATGCCGTTTCGCGCCAAGATCAGCTGCACCCGGTGCAAGTCGTATCCGGTTTTGGCTAAATCCGGATCGGCCAACCAGGAAATCAAATCCTCCGCTTGCTCAGCCTTCAGCTGTTCAAAAGCAAGCACGAAGACACGGGAGTCCGCAGCGATGGCAAGGCCGATGCTCTCGCCTTGATGCGGATTATCGCCGGAGGCCTCGACGATCAGCGCTTCGGCTTTCGGAAGCGCGGCTCTCAGCTGCTCCCAGCCACCGGCGTGATCCCCGATGATCACCGTTTCGTAATCCGCCTTGGCCATTGCTTGTGATTCGGCATCATCAGCGCCATGCAGATTCAGCCGCTCCAACAGCGACTTGAATTCCAGCTTGCGGAAAGCGGCCGCCAACTTAGCAGCATCATAGCCGCTCCAGGCCACATCCGCCACGGTTTGATCCAATGGCACCTCTCGGAAAATCGTAGCCAGCTTTTTGCTCATCCGGGCGTTCTCCATGTTGCCTTCGATGTTTTCGCGTAACTTCCCTTTCAGGCTCGTGACATGATCCAGCACATTTTCGACGGACCCGTATTCTTGAAGCAGCTTAACCGCCGTCTTCTCTCCCACCCCGGGCACCCCCGGAATGTTGTCGCTCTGATCGCCCATGAGTCCTTTAAGGTCAATAATTTGCAAAGGCTTCAAGCCATATTTCTCGTGAATGTCGACAGGCGCGTACTTGTCCACCTCACTGACGCCTTTACGCGTGAGCAGCACGGTGACCTTATCGGAAGCGAGTTGCAGCAAGTCCTTGTCCCCGGAGACGACGACCACCTCGTGCCCCTCGTCTTCCGCCTGCCGGGACAAGGTGCCGATAATATCGTCCGCTTCATAGCCGGCCAGCTCGAACTGGGGAATCGAGAATGACCGGATCACTTCCTTGAGCAGGGGGAACTGTTCCGACAGCTCCGGCGGCGTCTTCTGGCGGCCGCCCTTATACTCCGCATATCCCTCGTGGCGAAACGTTGCCTTGCCCGCATCGAAGGCCACTAGGATATGAGTCGGTTTTTCCTGTTCCAAAACCTTCAGAAGCATTGTTGTGAAGCCGAATACCGCGTTGGTATGCAGTCCGTTGCTGTTCGTGAGCGGCGGCAGTGCGAAAAACGCCCGATAAATGATGCTGTTGCCGTCGATCAGCATCAGCTTGTCCGTGTTCTTACCCATGAATCATTTCCACCTCGCCGACAGGTTTTCTACATACTAA
>JAQBPQ010000232.1 GCA_028287445.1 Cohnella sp. | reverse complement strand
GGAGCGCGGACAGCATTTTGACCCCAAGCTGGTAGATATCTTCTTCGAGCATTTGCCGGCGATTATGCAAATCAGGGAGCGGTATTTGGATCCGAAATAATGATAAAAGTCGCTGGCGCGGATGCGTCAGCGACTTTTATCATTATTCTTTTGCCATCCGTCGTTTGCGTATGGCGAATCCGCCGGCGCCTAGCAGCACAATGGCGGCCACGATGGAAGCGATGGTAATGGTGCTGGCCGATTTATTTTCCGCCGCTGGAGCAGGAGTTGCAATAGCCGGCGCTGCCGCTGTCGTTGCCGCCGTGCCGAACAGTACGGCCTGCTGCCCCTCGACGACCTTGACCTTGTTTTTGCCGAAAATCCCGTACAGGTATTCTGCGTTGGCATCATTGTACGGAGTGATGGCGACCTCGACATAGCCGTCTTGCGGTGCGGTGGTCGTCACGGTAATTCCTTTTGCCGCGAAGTCTTCTTTGTGCTGCACGAACACATATTGGTCGATCTCTTTCTGCTTCGCGAGGATCGAGTCCTCGGCAAACACGGACCCAACCGTAAACACTCCGAAAAAACACCCGATAATCATCGCCATCATCATTTTTTTCATTGTTGTTTATCCTCCTCAAAATGAGTTATTTCATAGATTTGGCCACTTTCATGGCTTCCAGTTCCTTGATTTGCCCTGTGACGACATAGTGCGCACCATTCGTGATCCAATGAAGCTCCGTGTCCGACTCTCCGGTTTTCAAATACCCAGGCGCTCCATTGACGTCAACCGATTTGAAATGGTGGAGCCCCATGGTGGAAGTATCCTTCTCTTCTATGACCATAAAGGAAATCTCGCCGTATACGTAACTGAGAACCACCTTCGTAGCCGACTCTTGGCGGTGGCCGGAAGCTTGAATGCCACTTAGCGCAACCCGACCGGGGGTATACGAAGGGATAAGAAACCCTTGGCCGAACGAAGCCTTGGCCTCGTCCGGAGTGGTATACAACCAGGTGAAGCCTCCCGCGTACGGTACCCTCGGGTGCCTTGGTCGCTTCCGCAATCTCACGCGTTGTGAGCTCGAGATAATAATACAAGTACAGCACCTCTTGATAATGCAAGGGAAGCTTCAGCACATGTTGAAGGATGGCGGTGTTGCCGAGCCTCGTAATCGCTTCTTCCGGTGCGCAAAACCGCAGTGCCATATTGGGCCATCATAATCTCAAGTGCTGAAGAAGGCTCTGTGGGGAGGCTCTGTTTTACTTTTTCGCCGGCCGGCTTCACCACATCAACACCTCCGTAACCTTATAGACGGGTCGTGTGATCTATTCGCTTCGTTCGTTGCAAATAAATTGCAAATCCTATTCTCGAAACAGGATTTTTTCAAACCGAATACCTCTATGTTAAAATGGGTATCGATCTGTTATAACGGCTACTTGGCAAATCGACTATCACACAATGAAGAGGGATGCTCTTATGGCGGATATTCAACCCGATAAGCAGGAACAATGGCGTCAATTTACCGGTCCCAATCTGGGCTATATTGAGGAGCAGTACGAACTTTATTTGCAAAATCCTGAAGCCGTCAGTCCGAACTACCGGGAACTCTTCGAACGCTCGGGCGCACCGGTCGGTTTCTCCGATACGAGTACATCGGCAACGATTGCAGATCAACCGTCCGGCGTCTCGGTCGACTCCCGTTTGCTCAAACAAGCGATTGCGGCGGGTAAGCTGGTCTGGAACATTCGATCTTACGGCCATCTGGCCGCCGATATCGATCCTCTGCAAATCAGCCCGAAGTCGCAGGCCCGGATGCTTGAACCAGAATCGTATGGTTTGACCCGCCGCGATCTGGCTGCATTGCCGGCCGAATGGGTGTGGGAAGATGCCCCTTATCCCCTGCAGAACGGGTGGCAGGCGATCGAGAAGCTGCTCGAAGCGTATACGGGAACGATCGCTTACGAATTCAACCATGTTCACGACGAAAGTGAGCTCGCGTGGCTCAAGCGCCAAGCGGAATCGGACCTCCCTTCATCCTCTCTCGGAGTCGAGGAACGCAGGGGTCTGCTTTCCAAACTCGTCGCGGCGGAGCAGTTCGAAGAGTTCCTGCACAAAACGTTCGTCGGCCAAAAGCGGTTTTCTGTGGAGGGTGTCGACGTGCTGCCTGCGCTCATGGAAGAGATCATCCACGAGCTCACCAACGACGGGTCCCGCCATATCCTGATGGGCATGGCCCACCGGGGCCGTCTGAACGTGCTTGCACATGTGCTGGGCAAACCTTACGGCAACATATTTTCGGAGTTCCATCATTCTCCCAACAAAAACCTGATTCCGTCGGAAGGTTCGATCGGCATCAACTACGGTTGGACCGGGGACGTCAAATACCATCTCGGGGCGAACCGCTCCATTCCTTCCGGAGAGACAGCGGAAACACGCTTGACGCTGGCCAATAATCCGAGCCATCTGGAGTTCGTGAATCCGGTCGTCGGCGGGTTCACCCGCGCGGCCCAAGAGGACAGAAGCCGGGCCGGGAAACCCCGCCAGTATGTGGACCGGGCCGCTGCCGTCGTGATCCATGGCGATGCCGCTTTCCCGGGGGAAGGAATCGTGGCGGAGACGCTCAATTTCAACAACTTGTCCGGCTACTCGAACGGCGGGACGATCCATTTGATCGCGAACAACCGGATCGGCTTCACCACGGAAAGCTTCGATTCAAGGTCGACCCATTACGCCAGCGATTTGGCCAAAGGCTTCGAAATCCCGGTTGTCCACGTCAACGCGGACGACCCGGAAGCTTGTATCAAAGCCGCCCGGCTGGCGGTCGAATACCGCACTTTGTTCCATAAAGATTTCCTCATCGATCTCGTCGGGTATCGGCGGTACGGCCACAACGAAACCGACGATCCCGACACAACGCAGCCGCTGATCTATCGGAAGGTCAAATCCCACCTGAGCGTGAGCCGCCTGTATGCGGACAAGCTGATCCATGACGGCATGCTGACCGCTGAGGATGTTGAGAAGATTAGAGATGAAGCGTTGCAGCGTCTGAAGGACGCTTACGATGAGGTCAAGCAAAAGGATCAAGAGGATCCCGTACATCAGGCACGAATGCAGCCGTCCGCGGGCGATCGTCCCGACTCCGCTTGGGACACGGCCGTTCCGCTGGACAAGCTGCGCCGGTTCAATGAGGATCTGCTTCGGCGGCCGGACGGTTTCCATGTGTATCCGAAGCTGCAGCGCATTTTGGAACGACGGGCCGATGCCCTGAACGACGGCGAGAAGCTGGACTGGGGCCATGCCGAGACGCTGGCTTTCGCCACGATTCTGGCCGACGGCAGACCGATTCGGCTCAGCGGCCAGGATGTGGAGCGCGCCACGTTCGCCCACCGCAACCTCGTGCTTCACGATGCGGAGACAGGCGATACGTACTGCCCTCTTCATACCTTGCCGGACGCCGCCGCCTCGTTCGCGATCCACAACAGTCCGCTGTCCGAAGCCGGGGTACTCGGATTTGAGTATGGCTACAATGTCTATGCGCCGGATACGATGGTGATTTGGGAAGCGCAGTACGGCGACTTCGCCAATGCCGCGCAGGTGCTGATCGACCAGTTCATTTCGGCGGGCAGCTCCAAATGGTCTCAGCGCTCCAGCATGACTCTGCTGCTTCCTCACGGTTACGAAGGCCAAGGGCCGGAGCACTCGAGCGCCAGACTGGAGAGATATCTCCAGCTGAGCGCGGAAGAAAACTGGACGGTTGCCTGCTTGTCGAGCGCCGCGCAATATTTTCACCTGCTCCGCCGTCAGGCCGCCATCTGCGGAACCGACGAGGCTAGGCCGCTTGTGGTGATGGCGCCTAAAAGCCTGATCCGCAATCCCCGAGTCGCTTCTCCGGCTGCGGATCTCAGCGTGGGTTCTTTCCGCACCGTACTGGAGCATCCAGGTTTGGGAGAGCACCCGGAGCGCGTGGAACGGCTCGTCTTATGCACGGGCAAAATGGCGATCGACTTGGCGGAAGCGCTGGAGAAGGCGGCCGAGGAAGGCAAAGAGCGCCGGGATTGGCTTCACATCGTCCGGGTGGAGCAGTTGTATCCTTGTCCCGCTGAAGAGATTCAGGCTATCCTTGCACACATGCCGAAGCTGAAGGAAATTTGTTGGGTCCAGGAAGAACCCAACAATATGGGCGCTTGGAGCTACATGGAACCGCGCATCCGGCAATTGGCCCCGAAAGATGTGACGGTAAGCTACATCGGCCGTCCTGAACGGTCCAGTCCGGCGAGCGGGTTTCAACAGGTTCACAGCTTCGAGCAGCAAATGATCATTTCACATGCTTTGACATACAGTTCGCGATTGACGCAGACAACGGGGAGGTAAAGGCGATGCATGAAATCAAGGTCCCGGCCATGGGAGAATCGATTACGGAAGGAACCATCTCCAAATGGACGGTGAAGGTCGGAGATGTGGTGAAGCAAGGAGATGTCCTGCTCGAGTTGGAGACGGACAAAGTCAATCTCGAAATCAGCGCCGAGCAGGACGGGGTCGTCGAGCAGATCGTTCGGCAGGAAGGCGACACCGTGCAGATCGGGGAAGTGGTCGGTATCATCGGAGCCGGACAAGGAGCTGCGGCAGCCCAGGCGCGCCAGGCGGCGGCTCCGGCTACGCCTGTGGCGGCGCCAGCGGGAGAACCGGCTAAGGCTGTGGCCACGCCTGCGGGCGAACCGGCGGCTCCCGCTCCGGCGCGGCCGGTGGCGGCTGCTACACCGGCTGTGCAGACCGCTGCGCCCGCAGCGGATGACGCCGCCGGTCCGACGGCGTCGCCGGCCGCCCGCAAGCTGGCCCGCGAGATGGGCTTTGATCTGCTCAGCCTAGCTGCCCGCGAGCCGCTGGGACGCGTCTACCCGGCGGATGTTCAGAACGCCGGGACCGCGCAGAAGCCCCCGGCTCCGGCCGCTTCGCCGCAATCGCAGTCGTCTGCCGCACCGTCATCGGCTGTGTCCTCCGGCAAACCGCAAGAGCGCAAACGCATGTCCCGCCGCCGGCAGACTATCGCCAAACGGCTCGTCGAAGCGCAGCATAACGCGGCCATGCTGACGACCTTTAACGAGGTCGACATGACGGCCATTCTCGATGTCCGCAAACGCCGCAAACAATCGTTCCAGGAGAAGCATGACGTGGGCCTCGGCTTCATGTCCTTCTTCACCAAAGCCGTGGTCGGCGCGCTCAAAAAGTTCCCGCTGCTCAATGCGGAAATCGACGGTGAGGACATCATCACGAAGCAATATTACGACATCGGCATCGCCGTTGCGGCGAAGGAAGGCCTTGTCGTCCCCGTGGTGCGCGACGCCGACCGGCTCGGCTTCGCCGAGATCGAGCGGAAGATCGGCGAGCTGGCAGCCAAAGCACGCAGCAATACGCTTGATTTGTCCGACCTCCAAGGAGGAACGTTCACGATCACGAACGGCGGCGTATTCGGTTCGCTGCTGTCGACCCCGATTCTGAATGCTCCACAGGTGGGCATTCTCGGCATGCACAAGATCCAACTGCGGCCAGTCGCCCTTGATCAGGAGCGGATGGCTAACCGCCCGATGATGTATATCGCCCTCTCTTACGACCACCGGATCGTGGACGGTGCCGAAGCCGTGCAGTTTCTGGTGAAGGTCAAGGAGATGCTGGAGGATCCGGAAACGCTTCTGCTGGAAGGTTAAGCATGCGGCAAGAGCAAAAACGGTCGAACGGGATCACTCCCGTTCGACCGTTTTGTTTTATGTCTTTAGCATCATTTTTAAGACCCGCAAGCTGTTTGAATGCAAACAATGTCAGCACCAGAAGGTGTCGGGCTCCTCATGGCAACGATGCCACTATTGTCCACCGTCTGCACACTGGTAGCGGAGAAGTACGACACCGGAACTGAACGCCTTTGTTTCAACCAGCCGCAGGTTGATTTTGTGGGCCAACGTAGGGAACATCGGCTTGCCGGCTCCCAGGACGATAGGATGGACGTAAAGCCGGAATTCATCGATCAAACCGAGCTTCATGAAGATTGAGGCGATGTCGGCACCTCCGACACTCATGTCCTTGCCGGGTTGCTCTTTCAGCTTCTTGATCTCTTCGGCAATGTTGTCCCTGACTAGTTTGGAATTCCATCCGACCTGCTCAAGGGTTTTCGAGAACACGATTTTGGGCTTGTTCTTCCAAATGCGGGCGTACTCAATCTCAAGCTTCGGGGCAGACGGGTTCGTATCTGCTGTTGGCCAGTAGTCTGCCATAATTTCGTATAATCGTCGTCCATACAGGAAGATGTCGATTTCTCTCTCCTGATCATTAAAGTGCTTGTGCAGTTCATCGTCGGGGAAGGACCAGTCGATTTCTCCGTTCGGCCCTTCCATGTACCCATCGAGAGACACGCTGAATGAGTAAATCACTTTTCGCTGAGTTTTGGTGTTTTTTATCTGATCTGTCATCGCCATTTGTTGTTTCCACCTCTCATGAATATGACATAATATCCTCTTAACCATAATAGTAGCATATGTTAAATGTCAGGATTTCTTATCAATTGCTATTTTGGAGATGGAGTGGACGTGCTAGGCATGCGATTGGACGACAAAAAGAAATAGACCGCCCCCACCAAGGATTCGGTCTATTCGTTGACCCGATCTTGCCGACCGCCTTTGAAGCGGTCTTTGTACCTGAAGAGTCGGTTGCCGCCGGCTCCGCATGCAGATACATGCACCGCGTTGTGTCCCGCTCTTTTTACTACCTGCATATTCTGCTCTATTTCGGGTGGGACAGGTGACGGTGAGTGAAATAAGGCTACTAGTGTCCTCAAGTGCCAAAGTTAGGTGCCAAATAGTGTCCTCAGGTGCCAAAATACACTCCAGTCGAAGAAATATCCTCAGTTTTCGTATTCCAAGTGCTAAAGTGCACTCCAATACCGCCAAAATCGGGTTTCCACTAACATCGTCTGCATTCAGGTGCACTTTAGCACCTGAACAACACCACTTGGCTTGATTCGACAACTTCAGGTGCACTTTGGCACCCGGCCTCCCCTTAAATAACAGTGTAAATAAATCAGGGGTAGGACTCGAGTTTAATTAGGGGGC
>JAQBPQ010000024.1 GCA_028287445.1 Cohnella sp. | reverse complement strand
AAGCTGCATATCCTCATAGTAACACCCGAAAATACATTACACTAGTTACTTGCCTTTGTGTTTGGTTCATGATAAGGTGATTAATGTAACCAGTTTATGATGAATAGATAGTTACACAATCGTAAGGAGGAAGCGCAATGAACCGAATCGAATTATTGTTGCACGGATGGGATCATGCTTACGAAGAAGAGGATTGGTACCCGCCTTTACTCGACGCATTGAAGGGTGTCACAGCCGCTCAAGCCGATTGGCAACCCGAAGGCTCCGTTGTGAACACGATATGGGGGAACGTGCACCACTTGATTTTTTACAAGGAACGAATGTTGAAAAGACTCACAGGCGAGGAGAAGGAATATCCTTCGGGAGTGACCAACGACGACACGTTTGCCGTGGCAGCCAAGGGAGACGCGGCTTGGCAGGAAACGCAAGCTCGCCTGGAAAGGGTTCACCGCGGCGTCCGCAATAGGCTGGCCTCGTTATCGGATGAAGATTTCGACCGCGGTATGCCGACCCAAGCTCTGGATCAATGGGTGAACAGTCTGATCCAGCATGACGCTTACCACACCGGTGAAATCATTTTGCTGCGCAAACTGCAGGGATCCTGGCCTGCCAGGCGCTCATTCGAATAATTACAGCCGGACGTCATAACGTCATCATCCGAAGCCCTGTCTTCCCTCTTGGAACGCGGGATATTTTAAACGTTTCAGAAAGTAAAAGTTTTCACCTACACTTTTCTGAACGTCTCCGACATAAACGTATGATGCCATCCAAGGACGGCGACAGCCGTTTATACTTGTGTCTAAATCTGTGATAACTTGTCGGCCAAACTGTTTTTACTTGCTTGTGCGGAAGGTGAAAGTTGAGTATCCTAAGACTGCACGCAATTGACACGTTAACGGATTGAAGGAGGATTTTAAATTGAGCCAACACATTCGTTTCGACTATTCCAAAGCGCTGCAGTTCGTCGGGCAGCATGAGATCGACTATCTGGCGCCTGCGGTGAAGCTGGCGCATGAGCAATTACATAACGGCACCGGCGCGGGGTCCGATTATCTGGGTTGGATTAACCTGCCGACCGATTACGACAAAGAAGAATTTTCGCGCATCCGGCAAGCCGCTCAACAAATCCGTTCAGATTCCGAGGCGCTGGTCGTCATCGGGATCGGCGGTTCCTATCTTGGCGCTCGCGCGGCCATCGAAATGCTCCAGCATTCGTTTTACAACACACTATCTAAGGAACAACGGAAGTCGCCGCAAATTTTCTTTGCCGGCAACAATATCAGCTCCAAATATGTGACCCATCTGCTGCAGGCGTTGGAGGGCAAAGACTGGTCGATCAATATCATTTCTAAATCCGGCACGACAACCGAGCCCGCGATTGCTTTCCGCATTTTTCGTGAAGCTCTCGAGAAGAAGTACGGCAAGGAAGCGGCACGGAAACGGATTTATGCGACCACCGACAAAGAGCGCGGCGCCCTGAAAAAACTGGCATCGGCGGAAGGATACGAATCGTTCGTGATTCCGGACGACGTAGGTGGTCGATATTCTGTGCTCACTGCAGTCGGATTGCTTCCTATCGCCTCTGCGGGAATCGACATTGAGGCCATGATGAAAGGCGCCCGGGAAGCATCCGTACAATTCAACAATGCAAATTTGAGCGAGAACCAAGCCTATCAATATGCGGCTGTACGTAACGCTTTGTATCGCAAAGGCAAAACAGTGGAGATCCTCGTGAACTACGAGCCAGGCCTGCACTTCGTTTCGGAGTGGTGGAAACAACTGTACGGAGAGAGCGAAGGCAAAGACTACAAGGGCATCTACCCGGCATCCGTCGACTTCTCAACGGATTTACACTCGATGGGGCAGTATATTCAGGAGGGCAGCCGGATCCTATTCGAAACGGTGCTTCAAGTGGGTGAAGCGGTGGAACAGATCACCATCCAGAGCGATCCGGACGATTTGGACGGACTGAATTTCCTGACCGGCAAAACGCTCGATTTCGTCAACAAAAAAGCGTTCGAAGGCACACTTCTGGCGCATACAGACGGCAACGTGCCGAATCTGATCGTGAATCTTCCGGACATGTCCGCTTACACATTCGGTTACCTTGTGTATTTCTTCGAGATCGCCTGTGGTGTGAGCGGTTATTTGCTCGGCGTGAATCCGTTCGACCAACCGGGAGTGGAAGCCTACAAAAAGAACATGTTCGCCCTGCTCGGCAAACCGGGATTCGAAGATCAGAAAAAAGCATTAGAAGCACGTCTTTAAAACACCCAACTCCCAAAGCCCCATCTTAAGCAGCCTCCATGGGAGTCTGCTTTTTTGGGTAAATGAATCCTATTGGCTTCATAATAAAAATCGGTCGTATTCGAACTCAGGTCGCATCAGGGATAGCGGATCAAGAAGGGGGTTCATATGGACGTTGAGTGGCTGTTGGGACTTTTAAAGATCATTTTGGTTAACATCGTACTGAGCGGAGACAACGCAGTCGTCATTGCCATGGCCTGCCGCAACCTGAAGCCGGAACAACAAAAAAACGCGATATTCTGGGGGACTTTCGGGGCGGTTATCCTTCGATTGGCTTTAACGTTTGTGGCCGTTTGGCTGCTCCGGATTCCGCTTGTCGAGGCTGTGGGGGGACTTCTGCTTCTGTATATTGCCGTTAAGCTGCTCACCAACGAGGACAACGGGGAGAAGGAAACCGCCGGCTTTACGATGGGACAAGCCATCAAGACGATCGTCATCGCCGACGTCATCATGAGCTTGGATAACGTAGTGGCCGTGGCGGCCGCAGCGAACGGAGACTGGGTGCTGATCGTCATCGGATTGGCCGTCAGCATTCCGCTCATCGTTTGGTGCAGTCAGCTGCTGACGAATCTGATGAAACGATTCCCCATCATTGTTTGGCTGGGTGCGGGACTGCTCGGCTATACCTCCGGCGAATTGCTGCAGAGAGATGAATGGGTTCGCGGCTGGCTGGAACCGTGGATGTCCGATCAGTTGTTCCTTATTCCGATCGCTTTGACGATCGTCGTCGTAACCGCCGGAATCGTATCCGCGAAGCGGGTCCATGGCAGAAGCAGAATGAATTGAGACGGTTGGAGTCGCGCACTTAGGCGCCATCGCCGGGCCTTGTCGCCTGCTCCATCTCCGACAAGTTCCGGAACGCTTCCTCATTACTTCCGCCGCACATATCAACAGACGCCTGCAGGCTGACGCAGACGGCCGGCCTTTCCGGCCGGCCGAACAGCTTGCAGGCGTTATTTTCGTTCAATTGTACGCACCGAACGCCTGCCGGCTTGCCGGACGGCATGCCCGGGATCGGTGACGAGATGGAGACGGCAATGCAGCAAGCGGCGCATCCGACCCGGCATTCCATGAAGAGGCCTCCTTTTAGAAGATAGACAGCAGAGAACGGTTCGGGTACCGTAATAGGAAATAAATCATCGGACAGGGGGACAAGTCGTGCTGGCGCGATACACCACGGTTAGGGAATTTGGCAGCAGGGAAATCGTCATCAAAAAATCCCGTTTTATCGGACACGCCCGGCAGGCCTCCACCGAAGAAGAAGCTGTCGCGTTTATCGAACAAATGAAAAAGAAGTACCGGGACGCTGCACACAATTGCTCCGCCTATCTGGTCGGAGAACGGGACGAATGGCAGAAGGCTTTGGACGACGGAGAGCCGAGCGGCACAGCGGGCAAACCGATTCTCGAAGTCATTAAAAACCGCGGGCTCAAAAACACCGTAGTGGTAGTTACCCGCTATTTCGGCGGCATCATGCTCGGAGCGGGCGGGCTGGTCCGGGCTTATACGGACGGAGCCGTCGCCGGCATCGACGCGGCAGATCCGATCGTGAAAGTGCTGCACCGGGAAGTGACGGTCGATATCGATTATACCTGGTACGGCAAATTGGAGAACGTGCTGCGGGATCGGGGCGTTCGCGTCGGAGACGTGGCGTTTGCCGATCGGGTACGTGTGTTGTGCCTGCCGGAAGCCGGCGAATCGGAACGTTTCCAACACTGGATCACCGACTTCACGCAAGGCCAGGCTTTACTCGAATCGGGCGAGGAACGCTATTTCATCGCCGGCGAATGAACCCCTAAGATTCCTGAATCATTTTCAGAGTATCACCGCCCATAAGAAAAATGAATACAATGCATCAGATTTTTTAATAAAAATGTGCATTTTGGACGTCCATCTGGTTGACGGGATAAGCCTGGGTTTGGTAAAGTACAAATACCGACTAAGTTAATAGGAATTATATGTAATGAATACGGCTTCGGGCTCGGGAGGTACGCGTCCACGTGAGTTCCACGCTACAGAGCCGCTGGTGGAGTTGGGGTTTTCGCAGCGCCGTCATGCTATATTTTATTTTGCTGATCGTGTTTCCCATTCTCGGTATTTATGGACATTCCTTGTCTTCGGGATGGGGGACGTTTGTTGAAAATATAACGGAACCGCTGGCCTGGAAAGCGGTGCTGCTCACCGTCAAGCTGGCTGTCATCTCGATGATCGTTAATGTGCTGGTGGGGACGATGGCGGGCTGGGTCCTGATCCGGTACCGGTTTCCCGGACGCAGGCTGCTCAACAGTCTGGTAGATTTGCCTTTTGCGCTGCCGACGGCTGTAGCGGGGCTGATGATTCTGCTGCTGCTCGGACCGCAAAGCGTGGTAGGACAATGGGCGGAACGCCTCGGGTTTACCATCCTGTTTCATCAGCCGGCGATTGTTATTTCCATGGTGTTCGTGACCTTCCCTTTCGTCATACGCGCGGTCCAACCGCTGCTGGAAGAGATGGATGCATCGGAAGAGGAAGCCGCCTACACGCTGGGCGCGACCAAAGCGAGGACGTTTCTTCGCGTCATCTTGCCTGCAATGATTCCGGGAATCACAAGCGGCGCCATGCTCGCCTTCTCCCGGGCGCTGGCCGAATTCGGAGCGGTGGTGCTCGTGGCAGGCAACATTCCCGGTAAAACGCTGATCGCTTCCGTTTATATTTTCGGCGAGATCGAGAGCGATAACGTAACCGGCGCAACGGCCGTCAGCGTCATCCTGCTCACCTTGTCCTTGCTTATTCTTTGGCTGGTCAACCAACAGGCACGGAGGAAAGGCGTATGAAGCGGCTTTGGATCGGCCTGACGTTTGCTGTCTTTGCGCTTTTACTCGGAGCGCCGGTTGTCCGAATCGCCATGGGAGCCTGGAGTGACGGCTGGGGCGGATTTTGGAAGGGATTAACCCGACCGGAGGCGCTTCATGCGCTGGGGATGACGACATGGATCGTAATCGTGGTTACAGTGATTAACACAGCGTTTGGCGTTATGTTTTCGTTATATCTGGTGAGAGCCTCATGGTTAGTGCCTCGATTGAAGCAGCTTCTCAACAGCATCGTGGATTTGCCGTTTGCGGTATCTCCCGTGATCGGCGGATTGATGATCGTCCTGATGCTCGGACCGGAAACGGCACTCGGAGCGCTGCTGGAACGGGGCGGTATCCACATCG
>JAQBPQ010000023.1 GCA_028287445.1 Cohnella sp. | reverse complement strand
TGACCACGGTGATTCCCTCTACCGTCAAACTGGTTTCCGCCACTGAAGTGGCGAGTACGATTTTGCGTTCCCCTTCTGCCGAAGGAGTCAACGCCAGATCCTGGGCTTCCGGCGACAGGCTGCCATGTAAAGGACAGATCCGTATGAATCCCTCACCCTCGCCGATCTTGGCCCCCAACCTTCTTTCCGTTGCCCGGATTTCTGCCATGCCGGGCAGGAACACGAGAACGTCACCGCTCTGTTCCCGGAGCGCTTCCACCACGACCGAGGCTACCGCCTCATCGATCGGCATTCCCGTTTTGGCAGCCGGCCGGTAAACGGTCTCCACAGGAAACTGACGCCCATCACTCACGATAACAGAAGCATCGCCCAGCAGGCGGGCGATGGGTTCGGCGTCTATGGTGGCGCTCATCACCAGCAGTTTCAGATCCTCCCGCAACAACTCCTGCGTCTGCAAACAGAATGCCAATCCCAGGTCCGCCTGCAGACTCCGTTCATGAAACTCGTCGAAAATGACAAGGCCGATTTCCTCCAATCCCGGATCGTTTTGCAGCATTCGGGTCAAAACCCCTTCGGTTACGACCTCGATCCGGGTACGCGGGCCGACCTTGGTGTCCATACGGACCCGATATCCCACGGTTCCCCCAACAGATTCTCCAAGCAAGGCGGCCATATACCGGGCAGCACTCCGGGCGGCTAATCGGCGCGGCTCCAATAGGACGATTTTACGTCCATCCAGCCAGGGCTCCCCAAGCAATGCCAAAGGCACTCGCGTCGTTTTGCCCGCCCCCGGTGCGGCGACGAGTACAGCATTCTTTCTTACCGAGAGCGCTTCCGTCAACAGCGGCAAACACTTCTCAACAGGAAGCTGCGCCTGCATCATTCCCGGCATCTCCTTCCGCACGATCATTCACTCTGCCCTTCAGCTTACCATTTTTCGCGCGGAGGGGGAAAAAAACAAGGCGGGAAGAAACGAAAAGAAGGCCTCCCTCAGGCAGCCTCCGTCTCGCACCTTCAATATGTCGATGAATGTCTCCATGCCCGTTAACGGATCAGTCTTTCCATCAGCATCTGCACAAAACGCGGACCAATTGCAATTCCGGCGAACGCATGGCCAGAGCCAGAGCCAGCGCGTCGTCCACATCCGTGGCGATATCAATATCCGGAATCAAACGGGTCATCGGTTGATCCCCCCTATCTGGTCAAGGCAACAGGCTGCTTCAACTCAGCCGAACGATAAGCCGCAAGCGCGACTTCCATCGCACGAAGGCCGTCGGTTCCGTTCACGGATACCGGTTGGTTATTCACGACACAATCAATGAAATGATCGACCAATCCCTGATCCGGATCGTCTCCGAAGAAAGGCTCGGTCGTCTTCATCGTATCGTCGCTGTGGAGCGTCAAATGCTGCTTGTAAAGATCCACTTTGCTCGTGCCGTTCGTCCCGAGAATATCCAGCGTGACGTCCCCCCACACGGGAAAAGACTTCGATCTCGACCACGAAGGATCGAGTGTGGCGATGACGCCGTTGTCAAAAGCAAACGTAAGAAGCCCACTGTCGTCGATGTCGACACCGGGATAAAACAGGTTGTCGACCTCCGCGTACACTTCGGTCACTTCCGCCCCCGGCATATACCAGCGCATCATATCCAACACGTGAACCGTATGGTCCATCACCGCACCGCCGCCGGACATCGGCCGCTGAACAAACCAGCCGCCCGGCATAGATCCGCGATTTGTACCATTGATGGCAACCAGCGTTCCGAGCTGCCCGGAAACGATCTGCTCCTTCACCCGCATCGCCGCCGTGCTGAAGCGGCATGGGAATGCAATCATGAGCTGCACGGCGTTCCGCTGTGCAGCTTCGATCATCGCTTTGCCGTCTTCCACCGTCGTCGCGATCGGTTTTTCGCACAGGATGTGCTTTCCGGCATTGGCAGCTGCGATCGTATAACCCGCATGCTTGGCATTTTCGGAACAAATGACCACCGCATCGACCGCTGCGATCAAATCCTCCGTCCGTTCGAACCATTGGGTTCCCAATTCGTCGGCCATCCGCCGTCCGCGCTCCGGGTCGTCGTCGGTGATGCCGATGAACTCCGAATTCGGGTTTTTCTTGATGGCTTGCGCGTAGGAATAAGCGTGCATGTGAGCAAAGCTGATGATCCCGATTTTCATTTCGCGTACCTCCCTCTCTTTAAACGAAAGTAACGACTTGTCCGGATTCGGCGGAACGGATGGCCGCAAGCGCGAGTTGCAGAGATTTCGCCGCGTCCTCGCCGTTCACCAGCGGTTCCGTGCCCGCTTCGACGCAATCGATGAAATGCTGCAGTTCGTTGGCATAGGCGTTAGACGAGAGCGGACTTTCCGCGGAATGCTGCGGATGTCCTTCCCCGCGAAGGGTCGTCCGGATCGAGTGGATATTCGCCGAATCGAAGGTCGCAACACCGCCGGTGCCGGCTATCTCCAGAAACGTGCGGAAACCATCCGCCTGCGCCCAGCTTCCCGTTACATGGGCAATGACACCGCTTTTCATGCGAATGGACACAAAACCATGGTCCCCTGGAAGTCCTTGTTCGACCGAAGCCATTTTCGCGTATACGCGCTCTGCCTCCCCGAACGTCCAGCGCAGCCAATCCATATCATGGATAGCCAAATCCAGCAGTACTCCGCCCGACCTTCGCTTGTCTCCGAACCAGGAGCTCCAACCGGGCGCGGTGCCTTCCCGAATGAGCCGGACGGTTCCAACCCGCCCGAGGCGTCCTTCGTCGACCAGCTGCTTGGCCGTGCGATATTCTGGGGAAAAACGGAGAACATGACCGATCATCAGCTTCACTCCGGCTTGACGGCATGCCTCAACCATCTGCTGTGCTTCTTCCGGGGAACGGGCCATCGGTTTTTCGCAAAACACGTGTTTCCCCAGTTCCGCAGCCCGAACCACAAATTCTTGATGCAGATCGGTAGGGAGGCAAATATCGATGATGTCCGGATTTTCCGCTTGTACCAACTCTTCTAAAGACGAATAATGCGAAACGCCGAACTGCTCACCCAGCTTGTGTGCTGCTTCCACCCTCGCGTCCGCCACCCCAACCAACCGTGCGCCCCTGATGGCTGCCATTGCTTGGGCATGGACGCCACCGATGCCGCCGGCTCCAACCAGACCGACTTTCAGCATTCCGATTCCTCCTCTACGATTCCATTTGATCCGTTTTGTAAACGGACATGCCGCGTACAAACGTCTGCCTCAATTCAAGCTTGTCATCCAAAATAAGAAAATCCGCGTCCTTCCCCGGTTCCAATGTACCTTTGCGGTCGTCGATACCGGCTTCTCTTGCGGGAACCGTAGTAAAGGAAGGAAGCACGTTTTCCAGAGAACGTCCGGTATATTGTAACACCCGGTGAAGAGAGCGCAACATCGTGGAAGAGCTGCCTGCGAGCGTTCGGGTGCCGGTCAAATAGATCTCTCCGGCCGTAACGACCGTATCCCCGTACTCCCCATCCGGCATCCCTGCCTGGGACACCGCGTCCGTGATCACGCACACGTTCCATGCGCCTTTCACGTCGAACAGGAATCGAACCGCGGCCGGGTGCACATGAACGCCGTCGGCGATCAGCTCCGTTGTAAGCGAAGGAAGCATCAGGCCCGCTCCGGCCACTCCGGGATCGCGATGATGAAGCGGACGCATGCCGTTGAAGTGATGCGTCGTATGCCGCACGCCCCACTCGACGGCTTCGGACGTCTGCTCGAAAGTGGCATCCGAGTGCCCGATGGACACGCGGATTCCTTGTTCCGCCAAACGCCGGACGAATGCTTCTCCACCTTGCAGCTCGGGCGCTGTCGTGATCAAGCGGATCGTGCGGCCGGACGCTTCGATATAGCGGTCCATTTCCCCCTGGTCGGGAGGATGAAGCCAGGATTCCTCAAACGCTCCTTTACGCAGCGGATTCAGGAACGGTCCCTCCAAATGAACCCCGATCACGTCAGCCCCACCGGTTTGGCCGTCTTCCAGCGCTTGGCGCGCATGCCGCAGCATCGCTGCCGTATGGGCTTCGGGAGCACCTCCGGTCGTGGCCAGAAACGCGGTTGTACCATGGGATGCGTGGAATCGGGCTGTGCCTGCAAAATCTTCAGGTTCTCCCCGCAGCAGATTCCAACCGCCGCCTCCATGCACATGGACGTCGATAAAGCCCGGAAGCACCGTTTGACCTTTCAGATCCACGACCGCAGCACCGTCCAAGTCGCTCTGCGGCATCTCGGTCGAGCCGATCGACAAGATTTTCCCGTCCTTGTCTACCTTCATCTGTCCGTTACGTATCACTTTGTTTCCGGTATAAAAGGTTCCGTTAAGATAAACAACCGGCTGCCGGTTCAACAACAACTGCCTACCTCCTTCAGGATCACGGATAAATGTGACACAACCGCATTGTTGTCACCCTTCTACTTCGACGTGCCGAACCATACGTCCTCCTTCAGTCCAGCAATCTGATGACGTCATTTTTTTCCGAAGACCGCCCGATGGCATCCAGCATTCTCATAATCTCCAAGCCTTGGCTTACATCGGATACCGGCTGCTCACGATGAAGGACACATTGAACAAAATGATCGATTTCTTCCTTGTAATAATCATTTCCCTCGATATCGAGCCGGCTCTCCACCGGGATGAGATTCGCCTCTTTAAACACGAACAGCGGATCCAAGCTCGCGCCGCCCTTCGTGCCGAACAGCTCGATTTTCATCGCATCGTCCTGCACGCCGTTCACCGCCCAACTGGCTTCGACAGTCAAAGCCGCGCCATTGTCGAATGTAAGGTATGCCGTTCCAAGATCTTCTACATCATAAACCGGGTTTTCCTTGTTGTTGGAAGACATGGCTTCATAGAATCCGCCCGTCTTGGTATGGTACGGCGCAATTTTGTGAAACAGTTTGCCCATGACTTTATCGGTTTTCGGCATGCCCATAAGCCACCATACCGCGTCCAGCGCGTGGACGCCGATGTCCATCATCGGGCCGCCGCCGGACAGTTCTTTGGAGGTAAACCAGCCGAACGGGACTCCGCGTCTGCGGATGATTCGCGCTTTGGCGAAATAAATGTCCCCCAGCTCGCCTGACTCCACAATACCTTTCATCGCCCGCACATCATTGCGGTAGCGGCTGCTCATGCCGACCATCAGGATCCGTCCGGACTGCTCCGCTGCCCGGTGCAGCTGCTCCGCTTGTTCGACGGTTGCCGTCATCGGTTTCTCCACAAGCACGTCCAGCCCCGCCTCAAGCGCCTTGATCGCCAACGCCGCATGGGCCGTATTAAACGTACAGATGCTGACCGCGTCCAGCCCGGCGTCGCGGAACATTGCATCTGCGGAAGCGAACGCCTTCGCTCCCCATTCGTCCGCCGCTTTGTTCGCCCGGTCCGTATCCAGGTCGGTCACGGCAACGAGTTCGACCTGAGGATGATTCCGGTAGTTCGGTAAATGAAAAATATGGGCGATTGCCCCGATTCCGACTACACCAACCTTGATCTTCTTCATCTGGAGTCACTCTCCCTCGAAATTTGTAAAACGCTTTCATAATCAGACAAGTAAACCGGCTCCCTGTGTAAAACGCCGCTCCCTCGTCCTTGCGGGCACGGCGTTTGTGTGTTCTACAGAAGCGACATTTCGTTTTTCAAAGCGCCCGAACTTTCGCGGACGATGAGTTCGGTCGGCACGATGATTTTGCGGGCGGAGCGGCCATCCGTATCCTGCTCCATAGACTGAATCAGCAGGCTGACCAATTCTTTGCCGATGTCCGCGATAGGCTGACGGACAGTAGTCAAAGCCGGCTTGAACAAGCTTGCCGAAAAAATGTCGTCATAGCCGACAACCGCCACATCGTCGGGCACACTCATGCCCGCCTCCTCCATCGCTTTGATCGCGCCGAAAGCCATCAGATCGTTCCCGCAAAACAGTGCGTCAAATGATTCTCCGGATGCAAGAACCGCCTTCAAGGCGCCATAACCATCCGCAAACGATTGACCTTTGACCAAGTGGATAATCGCTTCATTCGCATTCAGTCCATGCATCATCAACGCTTTGCGGTAACCGAATTCCCGCTCGATCGAGACGGCCGGGCCGCCGATATAGGCGATTTGGCGATAACCCCTACCGATCAGGTGTTCAACGGCGTTAAGGGATCCGAGCAGATGGTCGCCGACAACGCTGCTAACGCCAGGCGCACTCTTATCCAGCGTAACGAGCGGGATGCCCGATTGCTTCAGCATCTCCATCTGATCCTGCATCCCCGTCGGATCCTCCTGAGACGCGCAGTATATAATGCCGTCGACTCGGCGGTCGATATACATTCTGAGGTAGGCGTTCTCTTTGTCGGAATTGTCCGTCGAACAAATGAGCGTGATATAACCGTTCGACCACAATTCGTCCTGGATCACTTCCGACATCAAAGACCAGAATTCATTGGACAATTGCGGTACGATAAGCCCGATCGTCTGCGTTTTCTTGTTGATCATCGTCCGGGCTACGTGATCGGGATGGAAATGCAGCTTCTCGATCGCCTGCTGTACCTTGTTCAGCGTGCTCTTGCTCACCCGGTCCCTTCCGTTGATGACCCTGGACACCGTCGAGATCGAAACGCCCGCTTCCTTGGCCACTTCTTTAATGGTCGATTTCATATTATCCCAGCTTCTCTAGTAGGATCGGATCGCAAAATCAAAACGTTTTTACATCTTTTCATTTACGATAGCACCGGGTTTACACAGCGTCAACAACAGATTTACTGAACGGTCGGCATCCGCCGAATGCGCACATCGGTGAAAATATCCGATTCGTCATGGCTCGTACTGGAAAATTCGGACACGACCGCACCATCGTCACCGGCCTGGAACCAGTGAAGGGTGTTGGGAGCAATCGTATATTGTTCGCCCGGATTTAGTTCAACTTCGTGAAACACGGTATAATACGGCTCGCTTCCCGTAGGCGGTTGGGCTTTGGGCATTGCAGCGGACGCGCCTTCCACAAAGAGAAACACCTTGCCAAAGCGGCAGCGGAATGTTTCCATCTTGCCGGGATTGCCCGGGCCCAGCGGTGGATGCTTATGTTCCGGGCACGTTTGGCGGGGCATAAGCACCAGGTCCTTGGCGCAATATCGATCCGTATTCACATAAGTGATCAGTTGAAGACCGCTTTTCTCCAATTCTCCTAAGCCCATATCCGCAACTTCCACTTTCGCTTTCTCTGCTTCCGTGAGAACGACTCCGATCTGTTCGAGCATCCGGATCGCCCGGTTCTTCGCCTCTTCCCGGCTAATGGATATCGTCATCATGATCCCTCCATACAAAGTCGTGTCTTGTCAGCGATCAGCCGTCTTGCACTCGACCAATGCATACAGCGGCATCGACGGAATCGTAACGGAAAGATAGCCGTCATCATAACGCCATATGGCGTCGATCCATTGATCATCGATCGTGTGCACGGTCAGGCCGGTTACCGGGCGCTCCGTGCGGAATCGGAAACCGGCGTTTTCGATCGGAATGACTCGGTCCTGCTCGTTGTTAAATTGGTAGTTTACCAGATGTACCGCCATGTTTCCATCCGCCAATCGATGCGGATTAATGCCGATGTCCGGGCGTCCGTCCAGTTCAATCTGGAACTTCTGTTCCGGCAGAGCGCTGCGGATGGAGGTTATGAATCCGTATAGCTTTTCCGCAGGATCGCACTGTACCGTACCCGGATGAGCCAGGATCTTCGCCGCCAGCCCGGCATCGCCCATGTCTTCAGCCAATCGGCCGTATACCACGACTTTACCGCCAGCGTCCAAAAATTTCAATACGACACCAAGCTGTTCGGCTGTCATTTTGTTGTTGTCCGGCAGAACCAGGCATTTGTATTTGTGCAGGTTTTCCAGATGGAATTCATCCTGGAACAAGTCGCCGTCGGAAGAGATGAGCACATCGAAGGGCACATGCTGTTTGCTCATTTCCTTGATGATGTCCCAGAAGGGCATCACCACATCTTGGTTCATCGTGGGCGACAGCATGGTCGCTTGGTTCGGATCGTTCTCAACCGCATCGTTCTCGCGGTAATAGTAGCTGGGATAGCTGTAGTTGACGACAATCTCGGCGCCCGAGATATTGGAAATCAGATGATCCTTGCGTTTCAAAAATTGTTGGACAGCCATCGTCGGCTCTTTCGGGGCATAAAAGGCATCTCGTATCGAGTTGCCCATCCAGCCGCCGTAAGGCACAGCTAAGTTGCAGCCGAACGTCGCCGCCTCCAGCAGCATGAGCTGGAATTGTTCGGCCATTCGGCCTGCGCGTAAATTGTCCAGCAGCTCGGGTACGATGCCGCCGTAAGGATTCTCGACGACCGTCATCGGCTTGCCATGGGCAAATCCATTGGCATAACGGTACCAGTAGGCTTGGCGGTACAAGGTGTTGCGCATTTCCGTGGCAATGATATCCACTTCCGGCTGCAGCGGCATGTATTGATGCATGACGTGAAAGAAGTTCCCGGAGACGAGTACATCCCGTCCCTTGACGCGTCCATAAGCGCGGATAAAATCCGTCAGCTCCTTGAAATAACCGGTCATGATCTTCATTTGGAATCGAAAATATTCGGTGAAAAAAGGAACTTCTGAGGTTTTGCCCGGATAATCCACGTTACGAGCTCTTAGGTATTCGCCATAATGGAAGCTGCTCAAATCCCTATTTTGAAGCTCTTCCGGCAAATTTCGTTTCGCCTGGCGTTCTGCCAGATACGTGTTGAACTGTTTCATGCAGTCTTTGCAGAAACATCCGCCGTATCCGATGGCCGTGATCGGCAGCTCACACTCGTCCAGATGGACGCCGTGCACGCCGGCATTGATCTGGATTTCGATGATTTTCTTAAGATAGGTGCGCCATACCGGATTGTTGCGGCACATTTGATAGCAAATTTGCTCATGACCGACCACTTCCACCCAGCCGGCGTGAACGGCAGTTCCGTCCATTTTACGCGCCGCGCATTCTTCCCACAAGTCGGTCACTTGCTCCCCGTCGCTGTTGATCAGGCCGCCTGGAAAATAATCGCGAAACGTTTTTTTGAACAGCTTCGGGTATTTATCCTGACTGAATTCGCGGAGGCCGTACCAAGTTTTCTTGCCTTGTCCGCGCATGATATTCAGCCCGAGAAGCTGCGTTTCATCCTCGCTGATTTCGGCCGGGAATTCCCAACCTTGCACCTCGAATACAACGCCGAACACTTTGATTCCATGCTTCTCACACTCGCGGATGAACTCTTGATCGTTCATGTACCCATACATCCGCAAACGCGGGGGCACTTCACCGAAAGCTTCTTCTTCCATATACGGCAGGGAAACCACCCCGCCTCCGAGCGCGGACCAGACAAGCAGCGTCGCTTCGTAGTCTTTCAAATCCTCCACCATTTGCGTCCTGCGCATGGGCAGGCTCGGATGATAACAAAACTCGTCCCGATACCATCCGTCAAAATAAATGCCGCGTTCCATATGGGATCTCATCCTTTCGACTGTCCGTTACGACCTGAATCGGCCAAGCGAAAATAGCGAAATGTCGAAGCCTGGAGCTTCCTTGGCTGCCATTTTCGCTAACATTTCACCGATAACGCTGGCGAACTTGAATCCGTGGCCCGAGAATCCCGCGCCAATCGCGATATGCGGATAGGCGGGATGCCGGTCGACGATGAAATGTTCGTCCGGCGTCATCGTGTACGTACAAGATGATCCTTTCACCGGGGCCGGGGAAACCCCGGGCATGTAGCGCAACACGTACTGTGAAACATCCTGTCCGTCCTCCGGGTAGGCGCCGAATGGAGCAAGCGGCCCGTCGGCGGGAGCGGGACGGGATTCCCCGTCGTGCCTCCCCACTTTCACTCCTGAGCCATCGATGCTGGGAAACCCGTAATAAATGCCTTCCGGCAAATCGACAAGAAAAGCGGGGAAATGCCCGGAATCGTACTGATTCGTAGCGGTGGGGAACCAGGCTACCGTTTTGCGGATCGGCTGGAGTGAAGGTGTAAGACCCATGCCCCGCAGCATGGGACCGGCGAATTTGCCGGCCGTCAGCACAAGCGCATTCGTCCGATAGGAAGCGTCCCGCGTGACTACGGTTGCGCCATCTGTGTCCGCCTGGATGTCCAGTACTTGCGTCATCACCTTCAGCTTCGCACCCCGGGCCAATGCCGCTTCCCTATACGCGGCCACACAGCTTTCGCACAGCAGAACCCCGCTGTCTCCCTCGTAACAGCCGATCTGCGAGTCGGGAAGCGCAAGGCCCGGCCAACGGCTGCGGATTTCATCGGCTTCCAGGATTTCGACCGGCAGCCCATGTTCTTGCGCGCTGCTGATCATTTCGGCGAGCATCTGGGAACCTGGCTCGCCGGTCTGCAAGAAACCGGTCGGAAGGAACAGCTTCCGGCCTGTTTCCTTCTCTAACTCGTACCAGAGCGTCTGCGCGCGCAGTGCCATGGGCGTGTATCCGCGACCTTCTCCATAGGCATGCCGGATGATTCGGGTCTCGCCATGGTGCGTTCCGCTTCGGTGAGGAGGATCGTCGGCATCGATCAGCAGCGTTTTCAATCCTCTCGCTGCCAAATGATAACCGGCCGACATGCCCATCGCACCCGCCCCTACGACGATTACGTCATAATGCTCCATCCGCTTCCCTCCTCCATTTACGCTAACCGCCACACCGCATAACCGTACCCGCCCAACGTCACTCCTATGCCGGACGCCGATTCCGTGCCGCCGCCGAGCAGGAGTTGCGCCTGCGATACGTCTGCGTCCGGCTCGAAAGTCGCCGGCTCCGGCGATAGATTCACGGCCACAAGCCGCGCCTCATGCCCGTTGCGGCGGTAGAACGCCATCACCGGCGTACCCGTATACACATATTCCGTACTATAGTCATTATCCAGGTATTGTTTTCTCACGGCAAACAACCCGCGGAAAAATTCCCGCAAATCCGGTCCGTCGCCTCGATAGATCGACGTATCTTCGTCGCCTTGATAGATCATCGGCATCCCGTCGATACAGCTGAGCACAACCCACAATGCTTTCGCTTTGCCGACTCCGTGCACGTTCGTGGCACGCGCTTTGGTCCATACCCAGGTAACCGTGTCGTGATTGCCGAGGAATCGCAGCTTCACATAACCGGGAACGGTGCTAAGCATTTCGGCTTCCAGCCACCGGGTCAGCTCTCGCGCATACGCCTCGGGCGTCAATGCGGCAGCATCCATCTCGAACAGCACCCGGTAAAGGGCCATGTCGTAAAACACATCCGTGTATGGCGCATACGCGGGAACCGGATTGAAGTTTTCCGGCGTGACGAGCGGCTTCTTGCCGGCTTCGACGAAGCCGTCCCGGATCGCCTTCGAAATCTCGATGCCGCCTTTCAAATTGGAATTGCTGGGCCGGTTATCACCATAAGGGTGCCAGTTGGTCAGTCCGCCCATGGCGCAGTCAATGCGCGCACCGTCTACGCCGAACCGCTCCACATGCTCCTTCACGAGATCCTTCGTGTACTGCAAATAATCCGGATGGGTCATGTCGAAGGATAAGCAATTCCACTCGCTCTGCGGCTCCCCGTCCCTGCGCAGAGATGCCCAGTGCCGGTGTGTCCGGCCAAGCGGATCCTCGAGTTCGGGACCATGAGGCACATAATCGAACAGCAGCGTCATGCCCAGTTCGTGAATCCGCCGGCTGAAGGCGCGTACCGCCTCGTCTCCGCCATATCGCGGATCCACGATTTTCTGGTCCGTCGGGTGATAAACGCCCCGGTCCAAATGCTCGAAAATCGGCAGTACCCACACATGGTCGATCCCCATTTCCCGCAATCCCTGCATCTCTTGCGCATACTCGAACAGGTCCCGCCGAATCGGGAAGCCCGAATCCATCGTGCCGTGCGGGTGACAAGAATATAGAACTCCGTCCCGAAAACCGTCGGCAGGAGGCAGCCATCCTTTTCTTTCATATAACCGGCGAATCGGGATAAACGGATCTGCATCTCCGAGCGCTTGAATGTATAGTACGCCTACGGTGAGCGGCTGTCCCGGTTCCAGGTCGGCCTCCAGCGCAGCGAGATTGATCATATGGAAGGTGTTTCCCGTCTTGTAGACGCCGGTGCCCCATTTTTCTTCTTCGTCTATGAAAATAAGGTTGACGTTTTGTCCTTCGGAACGCAGACGGATCACCGGATTCACCAGCCCCGTCGACACCACTTCACCGTCGCTGAGCTGAGCAACGAGGAACTCGGGATACGGCACGTTGCCGGGAAAATCAAAAGCCAGCGTCTCCAAAACGGGTTGCGAAGCCATGAAGGCCACTCCGTTGAGATGCCGGGAAGAGCTACCTTGTGCCTCGATAACAGCCGTGACTTCCAACGAACCGTCAACCAGCCGATACCGGATTTCCAGCTGTAAATCTCGCAACTGATAGCGGGTGCTCAAAACCCCATCTATTTCTTCAAAACCTGCAAATCCCCATTCCCGCCTGGAATTTCCCGCTGCCGGTTCCGGTTCGATGCGCGGCAATTCCCAGGTGTTCGCTCCCTCGAAGGAGTGATAAACGAGACGACCCGCCACGTATTCCCCATCACAGCCGATGTCCACCGACAGGCTGCCCTGCCAGAGCGCCGTCTCCCCGTATCGAACGGACATCAACTGTCCGGTACGACCATCAAACATACAGACGATTCCATCCCGTGCAAACTGGCGGCTCTCATCCATGAAAGGCATCCCCGTTGTCCCCTTCCTTTTTCGGCTCCTCATGAACCGGGTAAAGGGGGCATCACAGCCCCCGTCCGGTCACGTCATTGCCCTCCGTTTGATCAGCGGTTTTGGAGTAAAGCGTCCGTAATCATTTTGAAAATGACGAGGTCGTTCTTGTAATCCTCCGGCGTCGTTTTGGGCTTCAGCCCTTTGGTGACGACCTCATAAAAATATTCAAGTTCCACGGTATACGGGTCTTTTAGCGTCGGGCGTTTGACGGACTCCTGATAAGCCTCGCCGATGGTCTCCTTCACCTCGAGTGTCGTAGGCAAGTGCCGGATATACGGCGTATCGTATTTCACCATCAGCGATTTCGTCTGGCCGAACACCTCGATATGGGCATCAAAACGACGCTGGTCGTCTACGCCGGTCTCGAAGGTCGCATAAAAACCGTCAAATTCAAGAATCGCCGTAATGTAGCCGCCGCCGTTCCATTGCGCCGCGGATACGACACGTTTGGGCATACCGAGCAGCTCCCGCATGGCGGACAAGTCGTGGCTGTTCAGCCCGGCCAGCAAACCGTACGCGTTATAGATGTCCTGCGGCACTTCGCCGAGCGCTTCCTTGATCATGGCGGAACGGCGCTTCCAGCGGTCGTCCATCGCTTGCTGCGGAATGTCCGTGAAGCGGTGAACGGTGCTGGATTGCTCGATGATCAGCCGATTTTGCCCGATGATGTCGCGGATTTTCGCGTACTTGATCCGGCCCAGCGTCTTGATCTCCTCGAGCGCTTCCGTGAAAGCCGGGGCGAAGCGCCGCATGTAGCCGACCATCACCTGAACGCCGGCTTCGTCGCGCGCCCGGATCATGGCGTCAGCGTCCGCATGGTTCAGCGTCATCGGTTTCTCGATGAGCACATGCTTCTTGTTTTTCAGCGCGCTAATCGCGCATTCCGCATGATATTCGTCGCTGTTGAGCACGAATACGGCATCGAGGTCCGCTTGCCCGGTCAGCTTCACAGCGTCGGTATATAAATTCGCGACCCGGTGTTTGTTGCCCAGCAACTCAAGCAGCTGTGGGGAAATATCGCACAGGGCCGCAATCTCGTACCGATCCGCCAAATTTTCTAAAATCGGCAGGTGAGTGATTTGCGCGACTTCTCCCAACCCGATCAAACCTACTTTTAATCGTCTCAAGGTGGACAACTCCTTCTGTAAATGTGTAAAGGGGAGGAACCGGGGATGACTTGCCTCCCCCGGTTCCTCCGAGTGGCAAGGGCTTACCCGTGCAATTTTTTCAAGAGCGCTTCTTTGTCTTTGCCGACGGCTTTCTCCACCGCATCCTGAATTTGCTGCAGGGCGGTGCGGGAATCGATATTTTTGTCGATCGCTTCCTGGATCATTTTGTTCCAGATCTCATCTGCTTTGGTGTCGGATCGTGTTGATCCGAACGGTATGTTCGCCTTGACTCATGTAGAATCGGAACGGTTCGCTGACTTTGGCGTCTGCGTCACGGAATTCCCGGTACTGCCAGCTGGGAACCTCCACATTGTCCGGATTATATTCGTTTCCTTGGTTGTCTTTCCAGGTAGGTCCGGCTTCTTTCCACATCCGCTGGAAAGCCATCCGTTTGGCTTGAAAGAAAGGATATTTACCGTCGATTTGCACGCTGCGCAGAAGTGATGATCTTTTGCCCTCGATGGGATAGTATGTAATGCCCATTTGGTAGAAGCCCTCTTGCGGAATATCCACCTTAAACTCGATCCAGCTGTTTTCCGCATCAAGCACCACGGTTTTGCCTGATTGCCCGCCAAGCGATTCCGCTACCCGGGTTCCCGTCGGACTTTCCGCCGATCGTTCTGCAGCGGGGATTTGGATGTTGATTCCCTGCGTGTCGGCTTTGCCTTTCTTCATCCACTCATCCCAATACTTGAGGTAAGAAGGCTCCAGCTTCATGGAAACATCATCGGCTTCCAAAATGGAGGTTTGGTCTATTTTCGGGTAGTCTGGGATACCGGCCATCGCATTTTTGTCAAAACGTTTTGATGGATAAAAATAAACAACTGCTGTCAAAATGGCGGCAATTAAAGCGGTATTTATGAGCCTTTTGGTCCAAATTCGGTTCATTTACTCTGGTTTCCCCCTTGTTATGGCGGCAAGTAAAAACGTTTTTATTTTGGGAGATTCATAGAAACCAATTCGTCGGCCTGAAATTTGTCGAAACGTTTTTGCAATTCCGGAAAAGAAACCCTTTTACCTCGGTAATTGCCACTATTCCAGATAAAGCGCTTACACAAAATATAACACGGGACTGCGTACTTGGGAAGTTCCTTTTTTATTTTTTAGGCACAAATGTCAAGAGAGCACCGTGTAATCTGGCGACAAGCGGAACAAACCCGTCTGCGTACGAATCCGGCAAAAAAGCTGCCGTTCGATAAGTCATCGAAATGACCTAGGGCAGCCTCCTTTCATTGCCACAGGCCGATCCATGTGCAGTAATCCGACTTTGCCGACTTGCAGAGGAGTAAGCTGTGGGTTCACTCGCTGTAGTCCGTAAAAACACAATTAGAGAGCCGTTTTCGATGGGGATGAACTAAAATGTCGCTCTAACTGGGCTAAAACCTGACTACAGCAACATAACCCGCCTTCCGAGGCCGTGCAATTGGGCTAAACCTGACTACAGCAGCGAAAACGAGCCAAAGATACATGAAGCTCACAGGCTGTCCCAGATGTCGATTCCACCGCCCTTATTGGGCAGCCCCTCATGCCTAAACTTCGTCCTTTCGCTCGTCAAACAAGAACAAACGCCTCGTTGCCAAAAAAAGCTGCCGATTGCTCGGCAGCCCTGCTCTGTTCAAGGACACTAGGGTATCATTTCTTCGCCAGATACTTGCGGATGTCGATCGCGACTGCAGTGACGATAATCAATCCCTTGATGATCAATTGATAGTAGGGACCTACACCAATGAACGTCAACCCGTAGTTGATGACGCCGAAAATCATCACGCCTGCCATGACCCCCGGCACGGTACCGATGCCTCCGGTCGTCGATACGCCGCCGACCACGCACGCCGCTATGGCGTCCAGCTCGTACATATTACCGTAGCTGCTGGATGCGCCTCCCGATTTGGCGGCTTCCAGCACGCCGGCCAATCCGTACAAGGCTCCGGCAATGCCGTAGATCCACAGCAGATTACGGCTTACGTTAATGCCCGATACGTGCGCGGCTTGCACGTTGCCGCCGATTGCGTACATGTTTTTGCCAAGGCGGGTCTTGTTGAAGATGATCCAGCAAATGACGGCGACCACGATCGCGATGATCACCAGATAAGGTAGATTGAACGAGCCGATGCGGAAGCTCCCGGATCCCCACTTGGTGAAGTCCGGACGCAGGCCGCCGATCGGCTGGGAGTTATTCGGCGGCATATCGAAGTAAAGCGAATTGACCCCCAGCACGATGACCATGGTGCCTAGTGTCGTAATAAACGGCGGAACATGAAGCTTGGAGACAATGAGCCCGTTAATCAAACCGACGATAAGACCCGCAAGAACGGCCAGTACCACCGGGATGAAAACCGGGAGTACGGCTAAATGCGGGAAAAACTTCTGAGGATAATTGGACAATTGCACCATAGACGCCGAGATGACTGCAGCGAAGCCGACGACACGGCCGGCGGAGAGATCGACCCCCCCCGTGATCAGCACGAATGCGGCGCCAAGCGCAATGATGGCTTTGGTGGAATTTTGGTTAAGGATATTCGTTAGGGTGCTTAAGGACAGAAAATCGGGATTGGATATCGTAATGCCGATGATCAGCACGATCAGAACGACATAGATCGCATTATCCGCCAGAAAGGCATTTAATCGTTTCACATTGACGCTCATTGCTTTCCCTCCTGATCAGGTCGTATGTTGTGCGGCAAGGCGCATGATTTGTTCTTCCGTCGCGGTATTGCCGTCCACGATTCCCGTTAACCGGCCTTCGCACATGACCATAATCCGGTCGGACATCCCAAGCAGCTCCGGCATTTCGGACGAAATCATAATGATGCTTTTGCCTTGTGCGGCCAACTCCGCGATGATCGAATAAATTTCGAATTTCGCCCCGACATCGATGCCTCTTGTCGGTTCGTCGAGCAGCAGGATATCGGGCTGGGTGAGAAGCCACCGGGCGAGCAGCACTTTCTGCTGGTTGCCGCCTGACAAATAGCGGATCAGCGTCTTCATCGAAGGCGTTTTGACGCTTAATCGGCCGATGCTGCGGTCCGTGTCCTCCCGGCGCTTGGCATCATCGATCCATCCATAGTTTTCATACCTTTTTTGATTGGCGATTACCGTATTTTCAAGCACCGACAAAACGGGAAAAATGCCGGTGACGCGGCGTTCTTCGGTCAGCAAAGCCATTCGGTGCCGGATGGCGTCCACGGGCCTGCGGATTCTGACAGGTTTGCCGCGAAGCGTCAATCGACCGGATTCCACCGTGCGAAGCCCGAACAAAGCTTCGATCAATTCGGTGCGCTGTGCGCCCACCAAACCCCCGATGCCCAATATTTCTCCTTGCCGAAGATCAAAGGATACATCACGGAATGATTTAGGAATCGGTGAGGTGAATCCTTCCACTCGGAGCAACACGTCCCCGGGATGGTTCGAACGGTCCGGAAACCGCTGGGTCAAATCCCGGCCGACCATCCGGGAGATAATGAGGTCGGTCGTCAATTCCGAAGCTTCCCATGTGCCGATTTTCCGGCCGTCGCGCATAATGGTGACATCGTCGGAAATCCGTAAAATCTCTTCCATTTTGTGCGAAATGTAAATGATGGCAACCCCTCGGCGCTTTAAATCCTGGATGATGCGAAAAAGTTGCTCCACTTCATTGCCCGTAAGGGAGGACGTCGGTTCGTCCATAATGATGACCTTCGCGTTGAAGGAAACCGCCTTGGCGATTTCGATCGACTGAATCTTGGAAACCGACAGATCGCCGATGATCGTGTCCGGCTTGATATCCATATCCAGATCTTGAAACAGCTTCTCCGTGTCGCTGTACATTCGGCGACCGTCAACGAAACGGAGCGGCCCTATCCCTCGCAGCGGAAACCGCCCGAGCCAAATGTTCTCCATGACGCTGCGGCGGGGAACCGGATGAAGTTCCTGATGGATCATGGTAATCCCGCAGTTCAGGGCCGCCCGCGAATCGGGCAGGGAAAGCTTCTCTCCGTTCATCCGGATCTCTCCGGAATCCGGCGCATACATGCCGAACAGGCATTTCATCAGAGTCGACTTGCCGGCACCGTTCTCGCCCATCAGGGCATGCACGGTTCCAGCGCGGACGTTCAAGGATACGTTGTCCAGCGCTTTCACACCGGGAAACTCTTTGGAAATCCCGTCCATCTCAAGCAGGTATTGCGGAGTTGTCATGATTCACACCCCCTGATGTATAACGTGACCGGAACAGGAAAACGGGGAAAGCGACGCATGCCTCGGTCGCTCCCCCGCCCTATTTTCCTGATTACTTGGCGTCGTTCATATTGTCTTTGGTAATTTTTTTGTATGGCACCCATACATACTTGCCGTCTGTGATGTCGTAACCGGTGTTGTCTTTGGAAGGCGTTTCGCCTTTGGCCAGAGTGGCTGCCAGCTTGAGCGTCGCGCCGCCTTGGTTTTTGGCGTCGTTCAGAACGGTTCCGAGCAGCGTGCCGTCGGACAGCGCTTGGAGAGCAGGCGCTGTAGCGTCAACGCCGACAACCGGCATATATTTGTTATCTTTAAAGTAACCGCCCGCTTTGAGCGCTTCGATCGCGCCGAGCGCCATGTCGTCATTGTTCGCAAGAACCGCTTCGATTTTATCGCCGTGAGCCGACAGGAACGTCGCCATTTTGTCCTGCGCTTTGACGCGGTCCCACATGGCGGTGTCTTCGGCCAATTTATCTACTTTGATGCCTGCATCCTCAATGGCCTGGATGGAAAACTTGGTGCGCAGGGTGGCATCTTGGTGTCCCGGCTCACCCGTGAGCATGATGTATTGCATTTTGCCGTCTTTGTTTTTGTCCGCTTCCGGATGGGCTTTCCAGTAGTCGGCGAGCAGTTCGCCTTCCATTGTGCCGGATTGCTCGGCTTTGGCGCCGACATAATAGACTTTATCCCATTTCTTCATATCGTCCGCCAGCGGCTCGCGGTTAAAGAACACGACCGGAATGTTAGCGGCTTTGGCTTTGTCGATGATGACGCCCGCCGCGGTACGGTCTACCGGGTTGATCGCCATCGCATTGTCTTTTTTCGAGACGAACAGGTCAACCTTGTCGTTCTGTGTGGGCTGCGAGTTCTGGCTGTCTACGATATCGACCTTCGCCACTCCATTCGCCGCGTCTTCGATGGCTTTCCGAACGCCGGTCATGAACGTATCGTCGAATTTGTAGATCGCCACGCCGATGGTATTATCTGCTCCGCTTGCAGAAGGGCTTGCGCTTGTGGTTGCACTGGCGCTGGCGCTCGTGCTCGCACTTGGGCTCGCACTTGGACTTGCGCTGGAACCTGTGTTCTTACCGCATGCGGCAAGCGCCGTCACCGCCAATGCCCCCGCAATGACTACCGGAATCCATTTCTTTGTCATTCTTGGACCTCCTCGATCGTTTAGAAAAAATTGATTGCCTGTTGATTATGGCCCATGCCGGAAAGAATGCGAATTCAAAATACTCCTCTGTTCTATCGAAATTCTGCTGTCTTGCGGAAATTATTGAACGAACGGAAACAGCATCTTTTGATTGTCGGACCAGAACATGCTCTGGGCATCGATGACCTTGGCTCCCGTATCGATCCGTTTCTCTACCGACTTCCCGTCCAGCGACTCCACAGCCGTTTTCACGCCGAGATATCCCATGCTGAACGGGTTTTGAATGACGGTTGCCTGGATGATCCCTTCCTGCAGCCATTCCAGCTCATCCGGGCTGTTGTCGAACGCAACCAGCTTGATTTGACCGGCAAGCTTCATCTTCTGGATTTGCACCGCCGCTCCGGTGGCGGCCGAAGAACTGAGAGCCAGAATCCCGTCGATTCTTTCCTGCCCTGTAAGAAGCTCCTGTGTCTTCCTGCTGCATGATGCCGAACTGAGGCCGCATTGAGCTGTCGCGACGACCTGCATCGCGGGGTCGTTGGCCCATTCATCGCGAATTCCTTGTTCCCGCCGATCCACGTTCCGGGTTCCCGCAGCAGAACCTAGAATCAGAAAACGTCCCCGCTTGCCGACGAGCTCCTTCATTTTCCCCGCGGCTTGCCGCCCCGCCTGATAATTGTCGGTACCTACAAAACTTCGAACCTTCCCGGTATCGATGTCCGATTCGATCGCGACCACAGGTACACCCAGTCGGTCGGCTTTGGCGACGGAGGGGGAGAGCTTCTTGTAATCGTTGGCGGCAAGCACCAACCCGTCAGCCCCATACGCCAAATACTTATTCACCAGTTCAATTTGTGTTTTGGTGTCCGTTTCGTCGGCAGGCGCGTCGAATGTGAGCTTCACGTCGAATTCCTTGGCGGCGGCTTCCGCCCCCATTTTGACGGTGCTCCAAAATTCCCCGTTGCTTTGGGCGATCAGCACGATCTGCTTCTGGGACTCGGCGACCGTACGGATCTCCCCTTGACGGGCGCACGCCGCCAATGCGCAGCAGAACAGGATAAGGACGGCCATCCTTAGCACACGGCTTTTCATGTACGCTCCTCCTCCCGAAGACACGGCAGCCACACATCGACGGTCGTTCCGGCTTCGCGTTCGCTCTTGATTTGCAAGCCGAATTCGTCACCGAATTGCAATCGGATACGCTCGTTCACATTATGAAGCCCGATACCCGTCTGGCGCTGCCCGTCCGGCGAGGGGTCAGACAGAAGAACAGCCAATTGATCCGGTCCGATTCCGAGTCCGTCATCCTGTACCCTTAGCCGGAGCTTTCCATCGATGACGGTCGCAGAGATCGTGATGAGCCCTTCGTCTGCGCCCGGTTCGATCCCGTGATAGATAGCGTTCTCGACGATCGGTTGAAGCACGAGTTTCAGCGTGAGACAGTCCAGCGCTTCTTCCTCGGCATGGATGGCGAATTCAAATTTGTTTTTATAGCGCATCTTCTGGATGATCAAATAATTGCGGATATGTTCCAGTTCATCCGCCACCGGAATGACATGGCGGCCTTTGGACAGGCTGATACGGAAAAACTTGGACAAAGACGTGATCATCGTGATGACATCCTCGTTCTTGCCCGTACCCGCCAGGCGGACGACGGAATTCAATGTGTTATATAGAAAATGAGGGTGGATCTGCGACTGCAGTACTTCCAGTTCGCTCTTCCGCTTGGCTTCCTGCTCGTGAATGATCTGGTTCATCAGCTCCCGGATCCGGGTGACCATCAGATTGAATCGGCGTGACAGCCTCCCGACCTCATCGTCACGGCGGATCGGGATGTGGATATTGAAGTTGCCCCTTTCCACCTGCTGCATCGACTTTTCGAGCCTTTGGATCGGTTGGGAGATTTTCGCCGACATATACCAGGTGATCAGCAGAACGAATGCCAAGACGAAAGCAAGCAGCCAAATGAGAAAACTCGTGATCTCCTTGCGGGTGGTGACGATTTCGTCCATATAAGAGACACCGACGATTTTCCAGCCGACGTTATTGACGGTCTGAACCGTAATCATCCGGTTCACGCCTGTGGAATCGTCCAAGTAACTTCCATAGGTGTATTTCAGGGCTTGTTCCACGTTCTCGTATTTCAAGCCGGCGTAGATCAACTGCTGCTGGGGGTGGTAGATGATGTTGCCGGCGGATTCGTCAATGATGTAAGCGTAGCCTTTTTGACCCAGCTTCACGCTCCGGGACAGGTCGTCGATCATCTTGAAGTTGACGTCGACGAGAAGCACGGCGTTCGTCTCCTGACCGCCGACCGTCAGCTTGATGCTTTTGCTCATCGAAACAACCCATTTGTATTGGCCCTTGAACAAATTCTGCACATGCGGAACGGAGAAGCTCAGATGATTCGGGTTTTCCACCGTGGAACGGAACCAATTTTGTGCGGCCAAGTGGGTGTTCGAACGCATGTCCGAGGACGGCAGCGACGTTATTCTCTGGCCGCTCTCGGTAAACAAAGCAATCGTCACAAGGTCTTCCCGGCTGTGGAAAATCGTGTCGAGCTGATCGCTTAGCGCGGTGTTCGGCAACTCGCGGCTGTCGCTGATTTTCTGTTCCACGGCGGAGAAGACGGTCGTCATGCTGCGGATGTAATACTCCAGATTGGCGGCCACCTGGTAGATGACCTGCTGGTTATTGAGAGAAGTATTCTTCTCCGCGGTGCGATTGAATTTATCATAAAGAACGGCGCTTACGAACAAAACGACCAACACCGTCATCGCAGTGAACGAGGCCGCAATCAGGAATTGCATGCTCTTGAAACGGTACAGCCGGCGAAACCGCATCCCTCTCACATCGCTTCTCCCCTCGCGCGGCTGCGGTAGTCTTTGGGCGACTGGCCGACCTGCTTTTTGAAGCTGAAGCTGAAATAATTCGGATCGGCATATCCGACCTTCTCGGCGATTTCGAACGTCTTCAGATCGGATGCCAACAGCAGCTCTTTGGCCGTATCCATGCGGGTTTGCAGCAAGTAGGCCATGTAGGTCATTTTGGTCTCCCGTTTGAAAATACTGCTGAAATAGCCGGCGCTGATGTGCAGATGCGCGCAGACGCGGGAGATCGTGATGCCGCTGTCGGCGAAATTTTCTCTCGTGAAGGCCTTGGCCTGTTCCACCAGCGAATGATACGCCGTCTGCCTGTCCGCCGCAATGCGGGCCATCAGTTCGGAACAAGTGCGGATGACCCAAATTTTCGCTTCCTGCGGGCTTCCGAACTGGGTCGCGTCCTTGAGCGCAGCGGCGCCTGTGCCCCATGGACCTCCGAATTCGCCGTCCGTCTCGTGAGCGGCTTTCAACATGGTGGTGACGATCTGCAGCATCAAGATTTGCGCGTCCCTGAACGTGGAAGACGAGCCCGCGTCCAGCAGCGGTGCGAACATTTCGTCCACGATGCCTTCCATCTCGCGGAACGTACCGACCTTGAGGCAGCGGGCAAACGCTTGCTCCTGCCCGTCATCGAGCCGGACGGGAGCCGGACCCCGGCGATTTTCAACGTCATCGATGGAGATGACCCGGTTGCCCCCAAGCAGCAGCCGATAGTCGAGCGCCGTCATCGCGTCTGCCCAAGAATCCATGAGATCCGGCAGTCGGGAGGTGACGGTACCGATGCCCGCGGTGAGGGTAAGCTTCAAGTATTTGTCCACGTTTTGGCACACTTCCTCCAAAATAGCAGAGGTTCGACTGCGTATGTCGTTCCGGTCGGACTGCGAATCTGTTTGTTGCGATACGGTGAGCAGGATAACACGCTCATTATGTTGAAAAACAAGTCCCGCTTGCTGCCGGTTTACGATTTCTTCGGCGATATTGCGCACAGCGAACCGTTTGAGTTCTTCGTCATCCGCAAAGTGGGGAGAGCCGGCGGCCGGCGGTCTTCCGCCTTGATCATGGTCCGACCGGCTGGGAGCATCGAGGTGCAGCACGGACACACAGAAATGCCGGTCTTCTTCCAGAATACGGAGATCATAATGCGCCGTTTTCTCCCGGATTTCCCTTTCGGAAAGTTTGCGGGATACGAGCGTTCCGAGAAACAGCTCCCGCAACAGCGGCAGACTGCGGCGGTAATGCTCCTGCAGGGTGTCGAGATTTTCCCGCTCTGCCATTTCCTCGTCCAGACGGTGTTTGATTTTGGCTAGCGCCTGCGTGAGCTCGTCGGCTGAGAAAGGCTTCAGCACAAATTCCTCCACATGGAGATGGATGGCTTTGCGCGCATATTCGAATTCGTCGAAGCCGGTGAGGATGATGATTTTGGCGGCCGGATACAACCGGCGGATCTCTTCGCTCAGCTGCAGGCCGTCCATAAAAGGCATACGGATATCGGTGACGACGACATCCGGAGACCACCTCTCGGCCATTTCGAGCGCTTCGCGTCCGTTCTCAGCCACATCGACGACTCGAAAACCTTGCGCTTCCCAGTCGATCTCCCGCAGCACGCCCTCCCGGACGTCGGCTTCATCGTCGACCAAAATCAGCTTATACATGGTTGACGTTCTCTCCCATTCCTCATGATGATAACGTTCACACTTGTTCTCATGTAGTGTAGCGGTAATGTCAAAAACGCGCCAGTCAGATTTACAGGATATTTATCGAATTCAAATCCTAATGAAAAAACCTGCAAACACCAACCGATTCGTTGGCTCTGCAGGCCTTCCCCGTGTGTTCACGCCATAATCCGCTCCAGCTAAGAAGCCTCCTCCGGAGACGTGAGCACAATCTTTCCATCCACCAGCTCGACCTTGATCTTGTTCGAGTCCTTCACTCCGATGGACTCCAAGTATGGCGCCGGTACCTGCAATCGCCCGGCTTTGTCGAGAACCGCATATTCGACATGCGTATCCTCTTCGGAAGCGGCTATCCCCTGCTCCAGCTCGGCGAGTTCCTCCGCGTACGATTTCCTCCTCAGCATTTCGGACGAAATTTTGCCGTCGCGGATCGCCACGACGCGGTCCACCTTCCTCGCGAGATGCGGGTCGTGCGTTACGATGACGATCGTGATGCCGATCGTCCGGTTCAACTCGCGGAACAGGTCGAGAATTTGCTCGGCCATGCGCGAATCGACCGAACCGGTCGGCTCGTCGGCCAGCAGCAGCTTCGGCTGATTGGCCAGCGCAATGGCGATGGCTACGCGCTGTTGTTCGCCGCCGGACAACATGTGGAGCTTATTGTTTTTGCGGTGAGTCAGTCCGACCGCCTCCAGCAGCTCCAACGCGCGAAGCCGTTTGCGCCGGCCTTGCAGCAGTATCGGCAGCTCCACATTCTCCAGTGCCGTCAAATACGGGATGAGATTCCTCGCATTGTTTTGCCAGACGAAGCCGACGCTTTCCCGCTTGTAACGGACGAGATCGGCTTCCGACATTTTAAGCATGTTTTTGCCGTCGACTGTGAGTGACCCTGCCGAGGGGCGGTCGAGGCCGCCCAGCATGTTCAGCAAGGTGGATTTGCCGCTGCCGCTGTTGCCGATGATCGCCATCAGCTCGGCCGCTTCCACGTGCAGGTCCAACCCTTGGAGAGCGAACACTTCCAGATCTGCGACTTTGTAGATTTTGACCAGCCCTTCGCAGTGGATCATGGTTTAGTCCTCCCCCAGCTTCAGCGCTTGATGGATCTTAATACGGGAAAGCATGTAGGTGAGAATGGCGAGACCCAACACCAGCATGAAACCGACCGTCGTATATAGCCGGACGAAGTCGACTGCCGAAAACATCACCTTAAACGGCGGAACCAGGCTGCTCGGATTAAACGCTATCTGGAAATTCGGCACATAGAGTCTGCTGGCCAAATGACCCACGAAAACTCCGATCAAAATCGCAACTCCGGACGTTAACAACTGCTCCAGCGCAAGCATGGCCACCAGTTGCCTAAGAGACAGGCCAACCGCTCGCAGAATACCGTTTTGCAAAGTTCTTCCTTTCAAAGACAGTACCCAATAAAGCAGGAATCCGACGAAGCTGATCAGAATCGAGATGATGAAACCGAGCGTCAATACCCCGTTAAGCGCCATCAGAAAAGGATCGTTCTTCGCCTTCACCAGGTCAAGCTTGGTATTGATGATATTCGTCACGCCCGGATTGGCGGCGGCAATGCCTTTGTACAACTGCTCCGTCGTCGCTCCGGGCTTCAACTTCAGCCAAACTTGATAAGGCTCCAATCCAAGCTGTAATTGGATGCGGGACAGATGGCCTATGATGAGCATCGGTGCATTGGTCTTCGTTTGGGCGTCCGAGGCATCGACGGAGCCGACCGGCGGGTTCGGGTTAAAGCCCGGAAAATAGTCGATGATCCCGTATACCACAAACGGCTGCTTGTCGGTATCACCCCAGCCTGCGAAAATCGTGTCGCCCGGTTTGACCTTACGCTGTTCCGCCAGCGTACGGGAGATGAGCACCGCGCGCGAATCGGAGGCGATCAGGTTCAGATACTGGTACAGCGGATAGGGCGTCAATCCGTCGGGAAACCATGCCGTGCGCCCGAAATCGTCGGTGTCGATGCCCACTAACGTGGCGCTGCCGTTTTCCTCTCCGACGTAAAAGGTGGCATCCGGTTTCACAAACACCTTGGCTGCCGCTTCCACGCCCGGCAGTTTCGGATAGGGATCGAACGGGGGCTCAATATAATGAGTGACCTTCGGAGCCGCATCCGGTGACGCGGCGCCCGGTCCCGGTCCGCCCATAGGCGTCGGAGGCGGCTTGTCATTCGGCCAGTCCGCCTGCAGCGTTACATCGGCTCCGTTCGCGTACCGGATGCGGTCTTCCGTATTGTTGTTCAGCGTTCGTGCCGCTCCCGCGCTGAATACGCCGATGGCAATCGTCATGATGAGAAACACCATCAGGAATTGGTATTGACTGTTGGATCGCCCGACCTGGATTAGGGTCGCATACAAGGAAGGCGGCCACCATTTGCGGCCGAGCCAATAAACGAGCCTTAGCACATAAGGGTAAAACCGAAGTAGCAGCAACCCCGCCCCCAACACGAACAGCGCCGGAACGACGAATTGAAGCGGATCGATCCTCAAATCATCCGCACTAAGTCCGAGATTGCGGATGTCTTTGAGCTTCGCCCGGAACGTATAAAGTTCGTAAATGGCCACCCCTAACGCGATTACATCCAAAAAAGCCTTGTGCCACAATGGCATTTTCTGAAACCTTGCCAGCTGCTGCTTATGCCCTACGATGGTGACACGAGTCGCCAGCAGCACGGGAACGAGTGTCATCAGGAAGGAGACCGCTGCCGCGAGCGCGCCGTACAAGTAAGCGTCCGAGTTCAAACGCACATGCATCCGCGCCCGTTGCACGAATTCGAGAAAGCCGTTCGAAGCGCCGAGCACTTCGGTTAACTTCAACCCGATGAGCGGTCCGAGAGCCAATGCAATAATACTCAAAACCAACCCTTCGATGGCGAATGACGCGACAATCTGCCAACGCGCGGCCCCTCGGCTGCGGAGTACGGCGATTTCGTTTTTTTGCCGGTCCACGATTAAATTGGAGACCATGAACATGTAAAATCCGAGCATGATGAGAACCGGTACATTTAACGACCACATGAGCGTACGCAGTTTCTTCGCCCGGTCGAAGTATTGCTCGATCGTCTTCTGTGCCGGCACTTTAAAATCAGCTTGATACCGTCCTACGGCCCCGTTCAGCTTGTTTTGGATCAGATGGTTCGTGTCCAAAAAACCTTGTACGTTCCGCAGTTCCATCTTGGTGTAGTCCAGAACGAAGAACCACCCGCTGGACGATACCGGTATTTTGCCTTGCGTCATCACTTCCGACTGAAACAACTTCTCGGTTACGATAAAAGAACTGCCGATGTCGCTTAGTTGAGGATCCCGGAAATAAGGGTCGTCATCCGCTTTTTTCTCAAACACGCCGACCGGTGTAATCTTGACTGTCCCTTTGAGCTTCGGGTCTTCCAGCACCAGCACGGTGCCCAGCACAATTTTGTAATAATCGAGCGCCCGCTGGGTGACCAGCGCCTCATACACGCCATCAACCGGTTTGTCGGACGGCAGCCGTCCGTCGACCAAATGAATATGGCCGGCAATTCCGCTGTATGAGCGAATGGACGTGCTCGGCTTGGATCGGTTCTGTTCATTCCGTGCCGTATCCTGGAAGGAGAAAAGGACCGATTTCGTGCGCCTTTCCGTCACCAGCTCCTTCACCGGAATGCCGAAGCCGGGGGCGGCCTCCGTTCGCATGAATTGGTCCAGCCGCTCTATGGTCTGCCTCCGCTGATTTTCCGGCTGATTAAAAAAGTTGATCGTCGACCAATGGGTTCCCGGATATACGCCGGAGTCGGTTTGCGACGTTTCCAAGTCTTTCACAAGCATACGCGACAGTATGGCCTCGGAGTAGATCGGCATCGTACCGACGAGCGCCACCGTCATCAGCATACCGAAAAACAGACTGGAAACGAGCCATTTATTTTGAACCATTTTGCGGATGATCATAATGAATAAGGCCACTGCAAAGCCTCCCTGACACTCGATTGCGTGACGCGATTATTGCAGGATGACGTCCTGGCCTTCTTGCAAGCCTTTGACGACCTCGATTTCGGTTGGTGTGACGACGCCTTGCTCGACGTCCACTTCGCGGATCCGCTTGTGATCATCCAGAAGCCTCACGAAATTGCGGCCCAAATACGAACGAAGCCCGCTTCTCGGAATTTTCAGCACACTGTCCTTTTTCTGGGTGATGATTTTCACGTCGACCGACGAACCGATTTCGGCTGTATCCGGCAGTTTGGCCGCGTCAATGAACAGAGTCTTGGAGTACTTATCAGCCAAATCTTTATTCAGGGTTTGCGGAGAAGAGCTCGGCGTTTGCACGACTTTGCCGTTGAAGGTCTGGTTCTTCACAGTCAGCTCCACGGCCATGCCGACGTCGACGTCTTTGATGTCGTTCGAGTTCTCGACCCGAAGGGCAACCCGAAGTTTGGTCGGATCCGCCACAATAACGAGCGTCTGGTAAGACTCGACAAGGTCGCCTTGCTTCAGGTCTTCCACGAAAATGACCACTCCGTCGATACCGGCCCGAAGCTGCCTGCTGTTCAGCTGTTTACTGAGACGGTCATACTTGATCTGTTCGATGTCCATCTCGAGCGAAGCGATTTTGAGCGCTTCCGCGTCCGAACCGCTGCTTCTGGCTTGCCGGTAAGCGTACTTGGCCTTCTCCAGCGCCAGCTCCTGCTCCTTCACCTGCAAATCCAATCCGTCCATGACCAGCTGCACGAGCACGTCGCCTTTCTTCACCTTGTCTCCCGAATGAACCGGGATCGAGTCGATGCGGCCTCCTTGCGCGGTGAACTGGGCGACGTCCGTAGCAACCGATTCGAGTGAACCGGATCCGGTGACTTGCTTAACGATGGTGCCCTTCTCCACTTTTACGGTACGGTAATTCTCCTGGGCGGGTTTGACGAGCGGGGGCTTGAGCGCCTGCTCTTCCCGGGGAAGCAGGGAGCACCCGCCCAGCAGCATGCTTGCGGTAACCGTTGTCATAACAATCTTGGCCACTTGTTTAGTGCTCCGCGACAAATTGTCCATCCTCCAGTTCGTATACGTGATCGACGATTTCCATGATGGCCGGATCGTGCGTCGTAATCACGACGGTCATGCCCTGCTTCTGCACCAGATCCCGAAACACCTTGATGATGTGTAGTCCTGTTCGGCTGTCCAATTCGGCGGTCGGCTCGTCCGCGAGCAGAAGCTTGGGCCGGTGGGCGATGGCCCGGGCGATGGCCGTCCGCTGCTGCTCGCCGCCCGACATTTCGAAAGGGCGATGATGCATCCGGGGTTTGAGGCCGACCTGATCCAAAGCATGAATGGCCGCTTCCTTGCGCTGATTGGCAGGGTAGTCCGCGATTCGAAGCACAAATTCGACGTTTTCGTATGCGGACATCAGTGGAATCAAGGCAAACGATTGGAAAATAAGTCCCATCTCCGTGCGGCGGATTTCATCCCGCTCCCGGTCGGAGAGCTGCGTCAGATCGCGTCCCGCGAATTGGATCGACCCCTCGGAGGGCCGGTCCAGCGCGCCAAGCAGGTTGATCAGCGTCGTTTTGCCGGAGCCGGATCTTCCTTTGAAAGCAATCAGCGTTCCCGGCCGGATCGCGATATCCACCCCTTTAAGAACGGTGACCTCGCCCTGTCCGCGTCCGAACGACCGTTTGACCCCGGAAGCCTGAATCATGTTCGATGTGGCTGCATTCATGGATGATCCTCCATCGGAAGGGATTGTGTCGAATAATAGGTGGGTTTCGTTTCATTCGACTATTTCTGCAAACGTTTGCAACTATGTATATACCAATATAAGGATCGTCCGCTCCAACTGTCAACCCATGAAATGTCCTTGGAAAATCAGATGCCAAGATCGAGGACAAACCAGCCAAAATGGGGTTGCGAAAAAGCTCTGTCTATCGTATGGTAATGGTGACGAAAATAAGTTACTTTAATTATTACATATAGATGAAACTAATTTTCCTTCTGGAGGTGCGGGACATGAGTATCCTGAATGCGATTCAAGATAGAATGGAAAACCTGCACCCGAAGGAGCGGAAGCTTGCCGTGTATTTATTGGAGCAGCCGCAAGAGGCCGTGCAGATGACGATTACCGAGCTGGCCGGACGGGCCGGCAGCAGTACCGCCACGGTCTCCCGATTTTGCCGCACGTTCCACAGCCAGAACTTCCCCGAGTTCAAACGAAAATTAGCGGCTGAATTGGCGGGACGGGACGGATCGATGCAGTATCAGGACATCGTGGCGGGAAACCCGCTCCCGGACATCGTGTCGGCGATCACGGCCAACCATCTTCGTTCGTTAACCGACACGACGCAGCTGCTCGATCTGGCCCAACTGCGGCAGGCGATCGACGCCCTTCACCGGGCCGGACGAATCGATCTATACGGCTCCGGCACGTCGGGGATGGTGGCCCAGGATTTCTTCAGCAAGCTGATTCGGATCGGCAAAGCATCCGCGGTTTTCTCCGATCCCCATATGCAAATGACGTCCGCCTCCTCCTTGACTTCCCGGGACGTAGCGGTGGGCATTTCTTACTCGGGGGAAACACCCGAAACGATCCATGCACTGGGCTGTGCCGCGGAACAAGGCGCGGTGACGATTTCGATCACCAAATTCGGCATGAACCCGCTGGCTTCGCTCGCTTCGGTTCGACTGTTTACCTCGTCTTCGGAAGCGGGCATGCGCCGCGGTGATATGGCTTCGCGGATGGCGCAGCTTCATGTGGTGGATATTTTGTTCACCGGCCTGGTGAGCGAACATTTTGACGAGTATGTTCCCCGGTTGGAGCGTTCGTTCCAAACCGTCAGGAAATATATGGGCAAAGAGGAGAGAAATCCGCGATGAACACCTTGATTTTCGACACGGACGATAAACTGGGCGAGGCGGCGGCGAATATTTTGTCCGGACTTGTTCAGACGAAACCCCGCGCTGTGTTGGGGCTGGCCACGGGAGGAACCCCTGTCGGCATCTACAATCAGGTGGTAAGCGACTTCAAACGGGGCATGTTCAGCTTCCGCGAAGTCACGACCTTTAATCTCGACGAGTATGTCGGGCTGCCGGTCGACCACCCCGAGAGCTACCATTCGTACATGCGTCACCATCTGTTCGACCATATCGATCTTCCGGCTGCCCAAGCGTATCTGCCGGATGGCAACGCCTCCGATATTGCGGCGGAATGCCGCCGGTACGATGAGCTGATCGACCGTGCCGGTCAGATCGATTTGCAGCTGCTCGGACTTGGCCATAACGGGCATATCGGATTTAACGAACCCGCGCACGCTCTGATACGCGGGACGCATGTGGTCGAATTGGCCGAAGAAACCCTTCAGGCCAATGCCCGGTATTTTCAGTCGCTGGACGAGGTTCCGAAGCAGGCGCTGACCATGGGCGTCGGTACCATTCTGAAAGCGAAAATGATTGTGTTGGTCGTCAAAGGCGCCGATAAAGCAGCGATTGTGCAGAGTGCGCTGCAAGGCCCGATCACGACGGATTGCCCGGCCTCACTGCTGCAAACACACCCGCACTTAATCGTGCTGCTCGACCGGGCTGCCGCGGAGAAATTAGGAGGAACAAGTCCATGAATCGTTTAATCGTAAATGCGCGGGTTGTGACGTCCGGGGGCGGCGTCTTGGAAGATGGCTGGGTATGGATGCGGGACGGCGGTACGATTGGCGCGATTGGCCGCGGCGGAGTTGATCCGCTTCCTGCGGAAGCCGCTGGCGCGGAACGCGTAGACGGTGGCGGCGGTTGGGTGCTTCCCGGCTTCATCGATGTCCATGTACACGGAGGAGCCGGTCACGATTTCATGTATGCCGAGGAAGACGGGCTGCGGGCCATCACCCGGTTCCACACCGAACACGGTACGACGGGGATGCTGGCCACCTCGCTCACCGCGGCGCGGGACGAGCTGTCGGCGGTGCTGGAGCGGGTCAGCCGGTTCATGAGCGGGCCGATGCCGTACGCGCAAGTGCTGGGCGTGCATTTCGAAGGACCGTTCATCAATATCAAGTGGAAGGGCGCGCAAAATCCGGCCCACATCCTGCCTCCGCAAGCCGAATGGCTGGAAGATTGGGTGCGTCGGTATCCCGGCGTAATCAAGCTGCAGACGCTGGCTCCGGAGTCGGAAGGCGCGCTCGACTATATTGAGCGGCTGGCCAGTCACGGGATTGTACCTTCCTGCGGTCACACCGACGCCACGTATGATCAAATTCTGGCGGCAGCCGGCCGCGGTCTGCGGCACGCTGTGCATACCTTTAATGCGATGAGCCCGTATCACCATCGGTCACCCGGGACAGTCGGAGCGGTATTGACGGAGGAGCGGATCATGGCCGAGGTCATTGCCGACGGCCATCATGTACACCCGGCCGGCATCAAATTGCTCCGATCGGCCAAAGGTACCGATCACGTGATTCTCGTGACCGACGCCATGGCGGCTGCCGGTATGCCGGACGGCGAGTATGACCTCGGCGGGCTGCCTGTCGTGATGAGCGCAGGCGTGGCTCGCCTGAAGGAAGGCAACAGCTTGGCCGGCAGCACGCTGACCATGATCGACGCGTTACGCTTCGTCGTGCGGCAGATCGGCGTATCGGTCGCGGACGCCAGCCGCATGGCCAGTGGAAATCCGGCCCGCCAGCTTGGCCTGGATGGCGTTACCGGCTCGCTGGCCGTCGGCAAACGCGCGGATGCGCTGTTGCTCGACGATTCACTGACGCTGCGACGCGTATGGATCGGCGGAGCGGAAGTGGTTTGAGCGGCAGCCGCTTGTGCAGAGCCGTTCGTGAGGAGGGATTTTCTCACGAACGGCTCTTTTGTTCGATCCGCGTCACCACATCAAAAAGCAGGCCTTCGGCAGGATCGAACAATGGTCGGCTTGGCCTAACTGCCCAAAATACTCCATTTCACTTCTCGAACTCATGTTCTATATCGATCAGGTGCCAAAATACACTCCAATACCTTCTCAAACCCCGTTAGTCGTCATTGTGGTGCCAAAATACACTTCAATACCGCCAAAAAGTCTGTTTTCCACTAACATCGTCTGTATTCAGGTGCAGTTTGGCACCTGACCAAGGCCAGGTCTCCGGATTCCATCATTTCAGGTGCACTTGGGCATCTGACCAATGTCATTTCCCGTTATCATGCTGTATGG
>JAQBPQ010000010.1 GCA_028287445.1 Cohnella sp. | reverse complement strand
GTGAGCATCGACGCCATAAACGGCACGGGATGGTGCGCCTTCAGATAGGCCGTCTGGAACGCCAGTACCGCATAAGCTGCAGCGTGAGCGCGCGGGAAGCCGTAGTCCGCAAAACGCAAAATCAGGTCATACACGCGGTTGGCCTCGTCTTCACCGTAACCCTGACCCAGACTGCCCTTGACAAAATGGGCCCGCTGCTCGTCCAAAATTTCTCTCTTCTTTTTGCTAACCGCCCGACGAAGCAAGTCGGCTTGCCCGAGCGAAAATCCGGCCATCGAGGAGGCAATCTGCATGATTTGTTCCTGGTAAACAATAATGCCGTACGTGTCCGCCAAGATCGGCTCGAGAGACGGATGCGGATACTCGACCGCCACTTCGCCATGCTTGGCGCGAATGAACTGGGGGATGAATTCCATTGGTCCCGGACGATATAAAGCCACCACGGAGATGATGTCCTCGAACGACGACGGCTTCATCTCCTTCAGCACCCGCCGCATGCCGGAGCCCTCCAGCTGGAAAATGCCTGTCGTCTCCCCTCGGCCGAGGAGTGCATAGGTTGCCTGATCCGTATACGGGATCTCTTCCCAACGGAGTTCCCGGCCGGTCTCTTCGCGGATCCAGCCGAGCGTGCGTTCGATGATGGAGAGTGTGCGCAAGCCCAGGAAGTCCATTTTGAGCAGGCCGACGGCTTCCAGATGTTCCATCGAATACTGCGTCAGCGCCACGCCTTCGGTGCCTTCCTGGAGCGGCACATAATCGGTTAGCGGCGTTGGCGCAATGACCACTCCCGCCGCATGTGTGGAAGCGTGCCGGGGCATCCCTTCGACCCTTCGCGCCATCGCCACGAGTTCGCCGATCCGGCCTCCTCCTTCCGCCAACGCGCGAAACTCCGGACTTTCCTTCATGGCCCGCTCGATGGACATACCCGGCATTCCCGGTATGAGTTTGGCCGCCTTGTCGACTTCCCCGTAAGGCAGATTCATCACCCGGCCGACATCCCGCACCGCGGCTCGGGCGGCCAACGTCCCGAACGTGATAATTTGCGCGACGCGGTCCTCGCCGTATCTATCCGAGACGTAGCGGATGACTTCGTCCCTTCGTTCATCGCTGAAATCGATATCGATATCCGGCATCGTCACCCGCTCCGGATTGAGAAAACGTTCAAACAGCAGCTTGTGCGCAATAGGGTCTACGTCGGTTATGCGCAGTACGTAGGCTACCAGACTGCCTGCCGAGGATCCCCTGCCCGGTCCCGTAACGATGCCCCGCTCATGCGCAAAGCGTATAAAATCCCACACGATCAGGAAATAGTCGTTGAAACCCATTCGGCCGATGACCTGCAATTCGTATTGCAGTCTCTCCTCCACCTTGGAGCGGAAAGCAGCATCCTGCCATTGCGGCAATCCCGTGTAACGTGCGGCCAGACCATCACGGCACAGCTCGGCCAAATAAGCTGCGGCATCCATTCCCTCGGGCAGCGGCGAGAATTCCGGAAGCACATGCCGGCCGAAGTCTAGTTCCAACGAGCACCGATCCGCGATGACGGCCGTGTTCGTAATGGCCTCCGGTACATGACGGAACAACGCGTCCATCTGTTCGCCGCTTTTGAGGAACAACTGGGTTGTCGCGATTTTTAAACGATCCGGGTCTTCCTGTGTCTTCCCGGTTCCTATGCATAGCAGCACGTCCTGGAGCGCATGATCCTCTTCGGTCAGGTAATGGGAGTCGTTCGATGCGACCAGCGGAATGCCCGTTTCCTCCGCCAGTTTCAGCACACCCGCCGACACCTTTTTTTGCTCCAGCATGCCGTGGTCTTGAATCTCCAGAAAATAATCTTCTCCGAACAGCTCAAGGTAGCGCAGCGCAACAGACTTCGCTTCGTCATACCGGTCGGCGAGCAATTGCTGGGACAACTCCCCTGACAGGCAGCCGCTTAGACAAATCAGCCCTTCCGCATGCTCCGACAGCACCTGAAAATCGATCCGGGGCCGATAATAAAAACCTTCCAAATGTCCAATCGACGACAGCTTCATGAGGTTCCGGTATCCCGCGGCATTCTTGGCGAGCAGCGTCAGATGATAGATCGGCTGCTCCTTGCGGGAAGTCTTCTCGTGCCGCGAGCCTGCGGAGATATAGGCTTCCATCCCGATGATCGGCTTGATTCCCCGCTCCTTGCACGCCTTATAAAATGGAATGGCCCCATACATGACGCCATGATCGGTCAACGCGAGCGCGGTCATGCCGAGTTCCGCCGCCTGCGCGGTCATATCCCGGATGCGCGCCGCACCGTCCAGCAGGCTGTATTCGCTATGAACATGAAGATGAACGAAATCGCACAACGCGTATCCCTGCTTTCCCCGTATCGATTCTACATCCTGATTTAAGTATAGCACATACGTTCGGTTTTTTGTCGGCCGGATATACAGGCATACGAGGAGGGACCCGTCCCATAGATATGATAAAGGGGGGATGGACATGAGTATGCTCTATACCAAAATGGCTTTCAGCTTTTTCATCGCATTCGGAGTCGTCTTGGGCGGTGCGCTGTTGGCCGGTGTGGGATCGGTATTCCTGTGGACCCCTCCGAGGGTGGAGATGCTGAAAGTCGCCGGAAACTTGAAAATATGGGCGCTTGTAGCCGCGGTAGGCGGCACGATCGATCCGATTCGGGTAATCGAGTCCAACATGGCGGACGGACATCTTTCGGTTGCGTTTCAGCAAATCAGCTACATTTTGTTCGCTTTCCTCGGTGCGCATATGGGGACGGAACTCATCCAGTGGATGTGCAAAAACGGGGGGTGACCGCGAATGCGTGTGCCTTCTTTCCAGCGGTTTCAGCGGATCTCGGCCTTGGCCGCTTTTTTCGTCTGCGGGATGGTGGTCGGTGCGGCGGCGTTTAATGGGCTGATGAATGAGGAATATAACAAGGCCATCCTCAAGAACTACGAGCTGACGCAGCAAATCGAGAACGACCAGGAGCGGATCAGCCGGCTGGAAAATGATCTGGGAAAGGAAAGTGTGATTCAAGGCATCATGGTTTTCGTCGGAGTGCCGGAGGGCAAACCGCCCTTGGATGTTGTGACGGAGAAAATATTGAAGAAAAAGCTGAAAGAGGATCTTTCCAGCTTCCGCGGCAGAAGGATCTATGATATCGGTAAGGATTCGTCGTTTGTCAGGAAACTTTTCGAGAAAAAGATTTATTCCGGTGTCGGCGAAAAAGATTATGCCGTGCGGATCACGACGATTCTGGTAGCCGACAGTGTGCTGCAAGTATGGGTCGAAGCCAGAATAGCCGCCCTGAGTCCTGACGGTTCCGCAAGATGAAGATGCTTGGACCGAAAATGGGCTGCCAAACCACCCCAGGAATGATGGCAATCGCGCATCTGACTTTTTACTTGGGCCGAACCGACCACACGGCGCTTCTTGTTTTTTGTGATACAATGGGTGGCATCTAGCATACATAGGGCTAAAGGAGTTGCTTTTGTTGGTCCAAAAGCTGCAGTGGGCGCTCGGCCTGCTGATTGTCCTCACTTCTGTCTTGTCCGCGGTGTTTAGTTATCGTGCCCGCCGTTCCAGCGATGCCAGGCTTCGCGGCTTAAACGCCGCCCGGATGAACATCATGATGGGGCTCATGCTCATCTTCATCGCACTGATCCAAATGATCCTATTCACCGGTTCCACGCTGCGAGTGGTCATCGGCGCTTTGTTTATGGTCATTGGACTTTTTAATTTGTTCGCGGGCCTCCGCAACCACTCGCATTTCAGCCGGACTCCTTAATCCCTTTCAAGAGGGGTCGATGGTCTGAGCGGTCAGCATGGCTTTGGCGATCAGTTCACCGTCGTGGGCGACTTGAACTTCCATTTTGACATAACGCCTGCTTGCCTCGATGATCTGCGGCTGTATCGCAATGACCGCCTCAATCGGCACCGTGCGCAGAAAATAGGTCGTCATATTTTCCAATACATGCTCCCGCCTGCGAAGATCCTCCACAGCTCTTGCCCCGGCCTGCTGCATAAGTGCCGCCAGCACACCTTCCGATACGGTCCCGAGCGGGCCCGACATCTGCGGCGTCGCCGTTCCGGTGAAATAAAGCCTTCCGTCCTCGTCCCGGCGTTCGGTCATCCCGCTCCACATAAGCGCGTCGAACGTTTCTCCAAGTCCCGAAGGCCGGCCCTCGAAGTGCATCGCCCGGAGCACTTCGCTGCGTCCGATTGTCCCGATGAGCTTGCGGTGACGATCCGTTACCGGAAGCAGTTCCAAACCTTCGGACACCATGCGGTGCGCGGCTGAGGCGATCGGTGTGGTCATGGTTACCGTCATCGGACGGCGTGTCATGAGTTTGTCCAGCGTCTGCGAAGCGGCGAAGCCGACCACGTCTTTGGACGTGATCATGCCGACAACCCGATTCCATTCGTCCGTTACCGGAAACCTGGTGCCCCCCGTCTCCGCGCTCCGTTTTGTGAAATCTGCCACCGTAGCGGACAGTTTGAGCGATCCGACCTTGGATGAGGGCTCCACCAGATCCTCAATCATCATGATTTTGCGTTTGATCAGACGATCGAACATGGCGCGATTGATCATCGAAGCGACCGTAAACGTATCGTGCCGGCAAGTGAGAATGGGAAGTTGCCGCTCGTTCGCGAGCTCTTTGACATCGTCGCTTGTCCCGAATCCCCCCGTCACAAGCACACCGGCCCCATGCTCGAGCGCGGTTCGGTGAGCGTTTTGCCGGTTGCCGACGATCAGCAGACTCCCCGCATCGATATACCCCATCATTTCGTCCAGTTCCATCGCTCCGATGACAAATTTATGAAGCGTCTTGTCCAGTCCCTGTTTCCCGCCCAATAGACTCCCTTGCACAATTTCGAGTACTTCCGCAAAGGTGAGCTGTTCCGGATTTCCGCGTCTTTTTTTGTCCACACGAACCGTGCCGATCCGCTCTTTCGTGCTCACGAAACCGAGTTGCTCCGCCTCCTTAAGCGCCCGGTAAGCCGTCCCTTCCGAGACGCCTCGATCCTTGGCCATACGACGGACTGAAATTTTGGTCCCGACGGCCAGCTCCCGGATGTACTGCAGCAGCTGCTCGTGTTTTGTCGCTTCCCCCGCCGTAACGTCCATTCCCGACATGCCGTTACCCCGCTTTCCTCTAATGATTCCATCCTATCATAAAAGACGCAAGCATAAACGGCTATCGCCCTCCTCTTCGCGGCGGTAAACGGTTATGTCGGAGATCATTCAGAGATGAGTGGTGCAAACTTAAAATCCTGAATGATTAAAAAAGGCTGTTTCCGGCCGAAACCGGAAAGCAGCCCATCGTCGTGCTTGCGCGAAAATTACAGTACCGACATCAGCGGTTGCCGCTCCTCCCGAAACGCTCAAAAAACCTTCCCGCTCGCTCCTTTGGAAAAGCAGCGAAAAAGAAGGCCTGAGTCGGTTTTCATCGACAAACACGGGATCAAATCTTTATCTCCCCGAGCTTGATTAGCTCGACAACCGCTTGCGAACGACCTTTGACGTTCAACTTTTGCATCACATTGGAAATGTGGTTGCGGACCGTTTTCTCGCTGATGAATAATTGCTGGGCAATGTCGCGAGTCGTCTTGTCCTGCACAAGCAGTTCGAACACTTCGCGTTCCCGATTCGTGAGAAGGAATTTGCTTTTGTGGTCGCTGCTTTTCAAGTGTGTCACCCCTCCTTGCCCGGGAATGAAATGATTACAAGGGATAGGGATACAGTCAACTTCATCATATGAAGGGCTTATTGGTCTGGTGCGGTGCGGGGAATAATTGGGCGACATGATCAAGTTTCGGTTCAACGGCAAAAAGCCCCGGAGAACTCTCCCCGGAGCCTGGCGTCGACTATCGATCATGTTGACGTTACCGGCTCGCCCTGCCAAAACCGGGAGTACCGGAAGGACCATACGAACGTTGGGTACCATAAGTGCCATAGTTTCCGGCCGCTCCTGCTCCCATACCGGCTGTGTCCCCGCTGCCCACACTGTCGGGACTTGGAGTGAGGGACGGAAAGATACGTTGCGTCAACGCGTTAAACTCTGTCAAGAAGCCTTGAACCGGTCGTCCTTGGCCCACCGCGACGGCGTAAATTTTCATCCGTCCCACGAAATCGGGATTTGAGGAGACGTACACATTTTGAACGGTCGGCGACATGGAACGGACGTGATCCGCGATTTTGTCGTGGAGAGCCGCGCTTTGATCGGCACTGCGCGCGACAACTCCGTCTTTGTTATTGTCGATAACGGCGACATAAGCGTTGCGATCGGTCACCATGACATATGCGGAATTAACTTCCGGCAGAGTTGCCAAATGGCTTGCGATGCGATCGCTCCATTCGAGATGGTGATTGCCGTGCAGCGTTGTAACGTAGTTTTCGACTACCAGCTCGCCGTTTCTGCGGTGCATTTTCATGGCGCCGTCATCGGCGAATCTTGTGCGGGTCGGTCCAGTGTAAGAATGGACGCCATTCACCCGGTTCCTGTTTTGATCGTAATCATTCTTGTAATAAGGACGGATATTTTTGTGGCCTACATCTCCCGTATGATTGTCCACACACCCGGAAATCGCGAGCAACGCGGACAACAGCAGGGAAGAGGTCACTAAAGCTTTGCGCATCGAATACCCCCTCCTGTTAGAGATCGACGGTCTCCGCCAATCGTTATGGTGTGCTATGGTCAGTGCGGCTATTCCGCTTGCGGTTTGGGTATTGTTGTAGTAACATGAACATACGTTTAATACCAAGTACTAATAGCATATCCTAAATAGGGGAAAGCGAGGAATGGGCCCATGTTTTCATCCCTTCCGATTACCGGATTTCAATCCAAGGCGGCCATTACGGCCATCGGCAGCTATGTGCCCGAGGGTCTGATCACCAACGGAGATCTCGAAAAACTCGTCGATACCAATCACGACTGGATTGTCCGACGCACCGGCATTGTCACGCGTCATCGTGCGGCTGACGATCAGTTTTCCAGCGATCTGGCGGTGGAGGCCGTTCGGGATCTGCTAGGCCGCTATCCGACCGCTGCACCCGATGTGGACGGCATAATCGTCGCCACAACCACGCCCGATACGCCGTTTCCTTCGGTCGCTTCCCAGGTACAGCGAACCTTCGGCATGACCCGCGCCCTCACGGTAGACGTGAACGCGGCCTGCGCCGGTTTCGTCATCGGTCTGCAAATGGCGAATGGCCTGCTCCTAACAGGCGCTTACCGCAAAATTCTGGTCATCGGGACCGAGACGCTCACCAAAATTACGGATTATACGGACCGTTCCACGTGCATCCTATTTGGGGACGGGGCTGGAGCCGTTTTGGTGG
>JAQBPQ010000223.1 GCA_028287445.1 Cohnella sp. | reverse complement strand
GAGCCTGCGACTGGGACGCGTCCAAGGACGTGCCGGGCTTCAAAAAGTTCGACGGTTTGGTCGGCAACAAAATGGTTGTCACTCCTTTCGCTGCCGTCGTGAACACGAACGTGAAAGTGGACAGCCTGACGAACGATCAACTGGCCAAAATTTTCTCCGGTAAAATCACGAACTGGAAAGACGTCGGCGGAGCCGATGCGGACATTGTAGTTGTGAACCGTGCGTTCGGTTCCGGCACGCGCGTCAACTTCCAAGCCAAGGCTTTGAACGGTACGGATTTCATGAGCAAGGGCAGCAACTATAAAGAAGTGAAAACGAGCGGCGACATGAAAACGGCTGTTGAAACGACTCCGAACGCCATCGGTTACCTGGACTTCGTTTACGTGACTTCCAAAATGAAAGCTCTCCAAATCAACAACGTCGCTCCAACGGCAGTCAATGTCATCAATGGCAGTTATAAAGTGTGGGAATACGGCTACTTCATGACGAAAGGGCAACCGACAGGGGCAGTAAAAGCTTTCATCGACTACATGCAAAGCGCAAAGTTCCAAAACGGTTCGCTGAAAAAACTCAAGTTCATTCCACTTTCCGCCATTAAGAAATAATTCGATCATCCGACGTCAACGTTAACGGAAATGGCCAGCTTCGGCACCCTAAGCCCGAGGCTGGTTTTCTATGTGGGAAAGGAGACTATCATGCTTGAATCGACAACCACCGGGTCCATCGCCGTCTCTGGTGAATTGGGCCACAGCATCCGTTCCGGTTCCGGTCGCAAGCTGGATCGCAAAAACCGGCTCTTGCTATACAATCGGACGTTCAAGATCGCGTGTATCGCCAGCGCCGGATTTGTTTGCCTGATTCTGTTTTCAATCTTGTTTTTGATGTTCCGGACGGGGGTTCTCACCTTTCAAACGGTTCCGGCGGCAAAGTTCTTCTTCTCCACTGACTGGTCTCCTGAGAACGAATCGTACGGAGCATTCATTTTTATTTTCGGTACCTTCGCCCTTACGGCGCTTACACTGCTGATCTCGGTGCCGATCTCCATCTTTGTGGCGGTATTTCTGGCCGAAATTGCTCCCCGCTGGTTAAGAGATGCGATGCGTCCTGTCCTGGATCTTCTGGTGGGGATTCCTTCTGTCGTGTATGGGTTCCTGGGGATGACGATCCTGATTCCTTTGCTGAGGGAATCTGCGGGAACCAGTATGGGTGACGGCATCTTAGCCGCCGCCATTGTCCTTAGCATCATGGTACTCCCGACGATTAGCCGGATCAGCGACGACTCGATAAGCGTCGTACCGCAAAAATACCGCGACGCTTCTTACGCCCTGGGTGCCACCCGGTTTCAGACGGTGTTTAAGGTGGTACTGCCGGCGGCGCGAAGCGGCATTATCTACGGCATTATACTTGGAATGGCGAGAGCGGTCGGGGAAACAATGGCGGTCGTCATGGTGATCGGGAACACACCGCAATTGGCCGACGCCCTGTTCAAGCCTACCTCGGTGTTGACGAGCAATATCGTCATGCAAATCTCGAACGTGCCTTTTGATTCGACCTGGAACTACGCGTTGTACTTGATGGGCTTCCTGCTCCTCGTCATTTCCTTGGTCATGATCGTCATCATCCGTTTGATCCAGAGGAGAGGAGCGAAGTCGTGAGAGGCGATTCCAATAGACCGGTATCCGGCGGGGCGTTCGCCGCGCGTAAAGGGCTGAATCATGTAAATAACCGTCTATTCACGATTGCGGTTTGGGGTGTGGCCGGCTGTGTCATGCTGTTTATTTTTGGCTTGCTGTTTCTCATTTTGGAGCGTGGAGTGCCCAAGCTGACTTGGGATTTTATCTTCGGTTTGCCGAGTGAAATCGATGCCGGCGGCGGCATCGGCCCGGCATTGTTCAACTCGATTTATATGCTGGTGATCTCCCTCATCATTGCCATTCCGCTGGGCGTTGCGGCCGGCATTTACCTGGCCGAGTTCGCCCCCGACAATAAATGGATCGGTGTTATCCGGATTTGCGTTGAAGGTCTCGCATCGGTGCCTTCCTTGATCTTCGGCCTGTTCGGGATTGCCCTGTTTGTGGAAATGTTCCAACTGGGCCTCACCATCCTCGGGGCAGCGGTCAGCTTGGCGTTCTTGAACCTGCCGATTATCGTCCGTGTCACGGAAGAGGCGATCCGGGCCGTGCCCGGAGAGATCAAGCAAGCGTCCTTTGCACTTGGCGCCACGCATCTGCAGACGATCCGCCGGGTGCTCATACCGCAGGCAATGAACGGGATCATCACCGGCATTTGCCTCGTCGCGGGGCGTGGATTCGGAGAAAGCGCCGTGGTCATTCTAACGGCCGGAGTGACGACTTCCGGCGTCATGTGGGATTTCAATCTGTTGTCGCCAGGAGAGAATCTGGCTGTCCATCTCTGGTATATCCAATCGGCGGCGATCGTGCCGGATGCGCAAGAAATCTCTCAAAAAGCGGCTGCGGTGCTTATCATCATCGTATTGGCCATCAATATCTTGTTCCGGCTTCCGTTATGGATAAGGGAAAGAAAGTCGCGATAACGGATGGCTGGAATTTACATTGCGTTTACAAACCACGTACTTCTGCTTTACAATATTCCCGTATAATTCCCACAGTAAGGTGATAATAGGCAGATAAAGTGCGAGCGGAGGAACTTCTATGCAAGCGTTGATCGAGATTGATCGCCTGAACTTGTTTTATGGAACGTTTCATGCGCTCAAAAACGTCTCGATGAAAATTCCCGAGAAAGCGATCACGGCTTTCATCGGTCCGTCAGGCTGCGGGAAATCGACGCTGCTTCGTACGTTAAACCGAATGAATGATATGATTCCCGGGACACAAATCGACGGCACCGTACAAATATCGGGCGCCGATATTTATGGCAAGGACATCGACGTCGAGACGCTGCGTAAAAAAGTGGGCATGGTGTTCCAGCAGCCGAATCCTTTTCCGAAGTCGATTTATGATAACGTCGCGTATGGCCCTCGTCTGCACGGGGTGAAGAGCCGCCAAAAGTTGGACGAGATCGTCGAGACCAGCCTTCGCGGAGCAGCGCTTTGGAACGAAGTGAAGGATCACCTGAAGCGGTCGGCGCTGAGCCTGTCAGGCGGACAGCAGCAGCGTCTGTGCATCGCCCGGGCGCTTGCGGTGGAACCGGACATTCTGCTGATGGATGAAGCCACATCCGCGCTGGATCCGATCTCGACGCTGAAGATCGAAGAGCTGGCGCAGGAATTAAAGGACCGCTACACGATCGTCATGGTGACGCACAACATGCACCAGGCGGCGCGCGTGTCCAACCAAACGGTATTCTTTTTGAACGGTGAAGTTGTTGAGTATGCCGAAACCGAGAAGCTGTTCTCCAACCCGGAAGATCAGCGGACGGAAGATTACATTAGCGGCCGGTTCGGCTGATGTCCATTCTCCAGGGCAAACGTCCGGATCTGAACAAGTAGGAAGCAAAAGCAGCCTTTGACGGGCTGTTTTTTTGTTGCTTAGCTCCCCTAGCGGTACTTTTAAACGTAACAGCCGATGAATAATGAAATCGTTTACAAAATGATTCAACAAATTTTACACTACGTTAACAAAACGAATACACCAAGTTGAAAAAGGAAAGCTAAAATCAAAGATGTGCAAGGGACACCATAGCTAAACTACTATGGAGCCCAAATATAATGGATAGCACATATGAGGAAGGGGTAAACATCTTTATGAAAAAGTCGCTGGTCCTGCTTCTGACGCTGGTCGTCGCTCTGACATTGGCAGCCTGTGGTAAGAACAACAATTCCTACGCATCAAACAGCCCAAGCACATCCGCCTCTGCAAGCGCCGGCGGAGCATTGAGAGGTAACATACTGGCAA
>JAQBPQ010000256.1 GCA_028287445.1 Cohnella sp. | reverse complement strand
GCCGAGAGCGGCGTTCCCCGCTCCACCGTCTTCGGTAAATTCGGCACGTCTATGAGCATGAATTGATCGATGCGGTTGGGATCGGTTCCGCCATTCCCGCCTCCATTGCCTCCACCGTTGCCATTGACGTTGCCGTTGCCGTTATCGGCTTGAGGCACTGGAAGCTGTTTCACTTTACCCGTGAGCGGTTCCAAATTGTTGATGGACACCTCTACTTCCATGCCCGTCGTCACTTTAGCCAAATCGTCCTGGGACAAGGTGGCCGCTACGATTTTACGGCTCGGGTCCGCCACCACACAAATCGCGTCATAAGCTTTGATCTGCGCGCCTTCTTGCACGGATACCGAAACGACGGTGCCGGCAAACGGCGCGGTCATGGTGGCTTTGCCGATGTCCGTCTCCAGATCGGTCAGTTGTTGACGCTGTTCTTCGAAACCGAGCATCTGCGATTCAAATTCAATCGGATCCATCTCGTCGCGTTTGCGAAGCAGATCCTTCATCTGGAGCTCCTGTTTCTTCATGGCAAGCTGCTGGGTCCGCAGTGTCTTCTGCAGGTCTTCGACATCCAGTTCGGCAATGGTTTGTCCCGCTTTCACTTTGTCGCCTGATTGTATGTAGAGTTTCTTAAGCCGTTTGCCGTCGAGCGTAAAATAAAGCGTCTTCTCCTGCGCCGACAAAATTCTGCCGGAGCCGGACACCTTCGTTTCCAGTGTCTTGGTCGTCACCGGGTATTCCGGCTTTTTGGAAATGACGGGAAGCTGGATCGACGACAAATCTTCTTGCTGCGGCTCGTTCGGCAGCAGGCCGCAGCCTGTGACGGCCACCGACAAAACCAGCGTCGCGAGTATACCTGCCGCTCTTCCGCCACCCGGCCTAAGGCCGGCTTTATTCTTCATTGGCGACGAAAACGCCGTCCACCATTTCGTAGACATGGTCCGCTACCTCCATAATCGTGGGATCGTGTGTAGTCATGCAGATCGTGACGTTCTCCCGGGCGATGATTTCCCGGAATACGGCCATGACCTGCGCCGCCATCTGGCTGTCCAATTCCGCGGTCGGCTCGTCCGCCAACAACAGACTGGGACGATGGGCGATCGCCTTGGCGATGGCTACCCGCTGCTGCTCTCCGCCGGACAATTCGAACGGGCGATGATGCATCCGTTTGACGAGACCGACGAGTTCCAGGCAAGAGGTCACCCGCGCTTTCCAATCCGATCGGGGGACGTTGGCCATTCGCAGCGAAAGTTCGACATTCTCATAAGCGGACAGAAGCGGCATCAAGGCATAGGCTTGAAAAATGAAGCCGATATCGCGTTTGCGCACCTCGGTGCGTTGGTCGTCATTCCATTCATGAAACGGACGCCCGCGGAAATGGATCGTGCCTTCGGTCGGCGTATCCAGTCCGCCCATCAGGTTCATCAAAGTCGTTTTGCCGGAACCCGATCGTCCTTTGAGCATGATCAACTGGCGCGGGTAAAGATTTAGGTTGATCCCCTTGAGCACCCTGAGCTTCGTGGCTCCTACTTCGAAGGAACGCTCTACGCTCCGAACGGAAAGCAGCGGCTCTGCCGTCTCGCACCCTCTCACCGGCTCTTCCTGCAAGTCAACCGCCTCTTCTGCCGGGGGCGCTTCCCGCAGGTCCGCAGCGGTTTGAGCCGCGTGCGCCGGGTGGCGCCGCAACCATGAGAGCATAACATTTCCTCCCTCTCCATTGTCTTCCTCCAATTATAACGATACGAGAATGAAAAAAGTTACGGAAAAATGAGAGCTTTATCATTTTTTTAGGCAGGCTGGACAAGTGTTAAGATGGAACCCTTCATTTTCACGGGATAACGGACCGCAATCGCACAATCATTCGATTCCCTCTTTATAAGAAGGATACTTTTTGTGTATGATGGAGAGATAGAATGCTCCAGACGTAACAAGCGGGCAAATCAAAATTGACTTTGAGGCAGGTTGATCGGTTTGGAAACGTACACGTCCTCATCCAATTTCATCAAAAATATCATCATCGAAGACTTGGCGGCCGGCAAGGTGAAAGAAGTGGTCACCCGCTTCCCGCCGGAGCCGAACGGCTATCTTCATATCGGGCATGCCAAATCGATTTGGCTCAATTTTGAGTTGGCCGACGAATTCCAAGGGCGCACCAATCTGCGGTTCGACGACACGAACCCGGTTAAAGAAAACATCGAATATGTAGAGTCCATAAAACGGGATGTCCAATGGCTCGGCTTCGAATGGGACGGGCTGTTTTTTGCTTCCGATTATTTCGGACGAATGTACGAACGCGCACAATTGCTGATCCGCAAGGGCTTGGCCTACGTGGACGATCAATCCGCCGACCAAATCCGCGAGACGCGCGGAACGCTGACCGAACCGGGCCAAGAAAGCCCGTATCGCCAACGTTCCGTGGAGGAAAATCTCGAGTTGCTGCACCGCATGAAAGAAGGCGAGTTCAAGGACGGCTCCAAGGTGCTGCGCGCGCGCATCGACATGGCCTCTCCCAATATCAATTTGCGGGATCCGGTCCTGTATCGAATCTTGCATGCGCACCATCATAACACCGGCGACGAATGGTGCATTTATCCGATGTACGCGTACGCCCATCCACTTGAGGACGCCATCGAGGGTGTCACTCATTCGATCTGTACATTGGAATTCGAAGACCAGCGGCCGTTTTACGATTGGGTCGTCCGCGAATGCGAGATGCCGAATGTTCCGAGACAATATGAATTCGGCCGCCTGAACTTGACGAATACGGTCACGAGCAAGCGGAAGCTAAGATTGCTTGTCGAAGAGAAAGCGGTCGACGGTTGGGACGATCCCCGGATGCCTACGATTTCCGGATTGCGGCGCAAAGGTTATACGCCGGAAGCCATTCGAGAATTTCTGCGGGCGACCGGAGTATCCAAAGGTTATGGAGAAGTGGATCAGCGCATGCTGGAGCACTATATCCGGGAAGATTTGAAACTCAAGGCGCTTCGCACGATGGCGGTGCTGGACCCGCTCAAAGTGGTCATCACCAACTATCCGGAAGGCCGATCGGAACTGCTCGAGATCGAGAACAATTCGGAGAATCCGGCAATGGGCCATCGCCAAATCCCCTTCTCCCGCGAAATTTATATCGAACGCGACGACTTCCTGGAGAACCCGCCGGCCAAATATTTCCGCCTGTTTCCCGGCAACGAGGTCCGGTTGAAATCGGCCTACTTCATCAAATGCGAAGAGATCGTCAAGGACGATCAAGGAATCGTCGTGGAGCTGCGCTGCACCTACGATCCCGAAACCAAAAGCGGCTCCGGATTCACCGGCCGCAAGGTGAAAGGAACCATTCATTGGGTCGATGCGTCGCAGGCCGTGCCCGCAGAATTCCGGTTGTATGAACCGCTCATTACAGATAACGTGGAGGAAGACGGGCAGTCGTTCCTCGACCATCTCAATCCGAATTCGCTGCTGGTACTTCACGGCTTCGTCGAGCCGGGCATGAAGGATGCGAAGGGCGGAGACAAATTCCAATTTTTCCGTCACGGCTACTTCAATGTCGATCCGAAGGACTCGGCTCCCGGCAACATCGTATTCAATCGGATCGTGTCGCTGAAGAGCTCGTTTGAAATGTAAAAACATACCGGTCATCCGCACGCTCCCGATCCGCAACCTTGCGGCAGTCGGGAGCGTCTGTCATGTTCATCGGAAAGGAGAATACGCATGTTGAAACGAACCGCTTGGAAATCAATCGGCTTATGTTTGCTACTTCTGTGCGCAGGTTGCAGCTGGTTTCCTCGTGACAACGCTAGATTGTTCACACCACCTA
>JAQBPQ010000237.1 GCA_028287445.1 Cohnella sp. | reverse complement strand
CCCACAGCTTCCATCCAACTCGCCGGCCAGCTAAGCTGCTTGATTGAAGTGGTGCATCCCGATAGAAGAATAGCCGTCGTTTGTTTGGGGACTGACCGTTCCACAGGTGATTCGCTTGGTCCGCTTGCAGGTTCCGCGCTCAGCAAATTCCATTCCTCTTCGTTCGATCTCTTTGGAACGCTGGAAGAGCCGGTTCATGCCAAAAATCTGGACGAAACGCTGGAGCGTATCCATTGGAATCTCCGAGACCCGTTCATGATCGGTATCGATGCCTGTCTCGGTCAACCGGCCAGCATCGGGTGCATCCAGGTGGCGGAAGGTCCGATACGGCCGGGATCCGGAGTAAACAAGGAATTGTCTCCTGTGGGTGACATTCATATCTCCGGAGTGGTGAACGTGGCAGGTTTCATGGAATATCTCGTTCTTCAAACGACCCGTCTGCATGTGGTCATGAGTATGGCGGAACTGATTGCACGAAGTGTGTACCGGGCTGTAGCGATCTCTTCGAGAGGTCAATCTGTACCTCCCATCCACCATTGGGATCACATAAAAGCACATCCAACGACAAATACCTTATAATAAGATACAGCCGTTTTTACAAGTAAGGAGACCGTAAATCCATGATAAGGATCAAGACACAAGAAGAAATCGCCAAAATGAAAAAAGCCGGAGAAATCTTGGCTGCCTGCCACCGGGAAATCGCGGGGATGATTCATCCGGGGATTACCACACTGGAAATCGACGAATTTGTCGAAGGGTTTCTGAAGCGGCATCATGCGACTCCTGAACAAAAAGGATATCACGGTTACCCTTTTGCAACCTGTGCTTCTGTCAATGATGTCATCTGCCATGGCTTTCCAAGTAAAGAAACGTTAAAAGACGGGGATATTGTGACGATCGATATGGTCGTCAATTTGGACGGCTGGCTTGCGGATTCCGCATGGACGTATGCCGTAGGGAATGTTTCGGCGGAAGCGAAGCATCTGATGGACGTCACCAAACAATCCCTATACGTAGGAATTGAGCAAGCGGTCATCGGAAACCGAATCGGAGACATCTCGCATGCGATACAGTCCTTCGCCGAGAGCCATGGTTTATCCGTTGTTCGTGACTTCATCGGTCATGCCATCGGGCAACAGATGCACGAAGAACCCCAGGTCCCCCATTATGGCCCACCACATAGAGGACCCCGGCTGAAAGAAGGAATGGTCATCACCATCGAGCCGATGCTGAATTTAGGAGTATATGATCTCAAAATTGACGCCGACGGATGGACGGCAAGAACCGCCGACGGCGAATGGTCTGCCCAATATGAACACACGATTGCCATCACTCAGAATGGCCCGTTGATCCTCACAGAACAATAACATTGCCTTCAAATTTCACATTTTTACGAAGGGGCTGTCCCATTGGGTCTAACAAGACCACAGGGAAGAGCCCCTTCCTGTTGTGGCGGGGATCCGCTTCATTCAGGCTAGTGCATCACTTGTTCTTTTTTTAATCTTCCAACTCGAATATTTATGATACACTTCTAAAATAGCAAATAGCTAGAGTTGTGGAAGGATGACAACACCATGATCATAACCGCCTTAGTTAAGTCCTTGCTGATCTTCTCTTTTCTACTTGGATCTTCTGTGCTCACCCCTACATACACAAGTGAAGCACAAAGCCAATCAAAAGCCATTTTATCCGTATCGATCATCAAGCAGCTGCCTGAACTGAAAAACGGCTGTGAAATCACTTCGTTAACGATGCTTTTGCAGTTTTCTGGAGTGAAAATAAGCAAGCTGAGTTTGGCATCGGAGCTTACTCTCGACAAGACCCCTATTCAGTACGGGAAAAACGGACAAATTATGACCTGGGGTGATCCGAACCAAGGGTTCGTCGGAGATATTACAGGAAACAAAGTCGGTTATGCCGTTTACCACAAACCGCTGTTTCACCTATTGGAACAGCATATCAAGTCAGCTGTCGACTTAACGGGAAGCTCACTCAGCACCCTGGAACATAAACTTTCGAACGGATACCCCATTGTGGTTTGGTCAACAGCCAACTATAGCGCCCCCAAAGACAATCAGTGGGTAACCTGGAAATCTCCTACGGGTACAATTAAAGCCACTTTCATAGAACACTGTCTCTTATTGGTGGGTTATGACCAAGATTACGTTTTTGTGAACGATCCGTTAACCGGCAAAGAACAAGTGAAAATCAAGAAAAGTACTTTTATATCCGGATGGAATGCCTTGGGCAAACAAGCGATTTCGTATGGCAATTAATCTACCAAAATATCAGATCCCTATTTTCCGAATAAACATAGAGTGCCATAAGGAGAAAATATAGAGAGTCCACAGCTTGCGGGAATAGTTCCCTACTCCTTGGCGATGTTTGGTCAGCATGGCTCTTGCATGGTCCATACGAATCCATTCCGAGATCCCGCTGGCTTCCATTTGTTCCAGCATCCTATCGCCAAACTCACCATGCAGCCAATGCCGCAACGGAACCGGGAAGCCTAATTTAGGCCGAGTCAATACATCGTCCGGCACGATGCCCCGCATGGCTTTACGGAACACATATTTGGTGGTGTGTTGAGCAATCCGGTAGGAGGCCGGGATCTTTCTAGCGATTTCAAAAACTTCTTTATCCAGAAAAGGGACGCGCAATTCCAGCGAATGAGCCATGCTCATTTTGTCAGCTTTCATCAGGATGTCCCCGGGCAGCCATAAATTCATGTCAATCAACTGCATCCGGCTTACATCATCCATGTGGCGGCTTTCTTCATAAATCGACTTTGTTATTTCATATGAAGGCTTCCAAGCCGAATGCATTTGGTGTTGAAAAATCGTCATAAGATCTTTCTCGTTCTCGTCAAAGACTTTCGCATTCCCGTAGTACCTGCGTTCTAGAGGCGTGAAGCCCCTATGCATATAATTTTTTCCGTAAAATGAGAATGGGATTTTATGAAGCATTTTGTGTAAGCTCGATCTCATACCTTCCGGGATCCACGTTATCGGTTTTAACGATTCGGGTTCCCGATAGATCCGATAGCCCCCGAACAACTCGTCTGCACCTTCGCCTGACAAAACAACGGTGACATGATCCTTGGCCAGGCGACAAAGCCGATACACGGCGATCGCGGACGGATCGGCCAAAGGTTCATCCATATGCCAAACCGCTTTTAACGTATCCGAAAAAAATTGCTCTGGTGAGATCACTTCCTCATAATGATCGGTACCCATGGACTCGGCCATTAATCTGGCATACGTATTTTCATTTTGGTCCCCCTCAAATCCGACAGAGAACGTTTTGATCGGTTCCTCTTGAGACATCATGGCGGATATGGCGGTGGAATCGATTCCTCCCGACAAAAAACTTCCTCTTGCCACGTCGCTTTGGCGGTGCAACTTCACCGATTCCTTCAGTTTCCCTCTGATCTCCTCCACGAAAGTTTCGATCGGACGGTACTCCGGTTCAAACAGCGGCTGCCAATACCTTTTTTTTATCATATTTCCATTTTTGTCTACTTGAATAAAATGCCCTGGCTCCAATTTCCGAATTCCTTCGAACATCGTGTGGGGCTGCGGTACATATTGGAACGTCAAATAATTCATCAAGCTGTTAGAGTCAACGGACGGAGTCACGCTATCTATTTCAAGGATGCTTTTGATTTCCGATGCAAACACCATTTTATCAACGTCGATATGATAATAAAATGGTTTAATCCCGAAGTGATCCCGCGCGGCAAATAACCGTTGTTTCTGCCGGTCCCAAATCGCAAAGCTGAACATCCCTCTCAAGTACGATAGACAGTCTTCTCCGTGTTCCTCATAAAGGTGAAGGATGACTTCGGAATCGGTTTGAGTGCGAAATAAATGTCCTTTATTTTCCAACAGACTTCTTAATGACTTATAGTTATAAATTTCGCCGTTGAAAACCAGCCACATGCTTTGGTCTTCATTCGGCATCGGCTGACTCCCGTCTTGAAGATCAAGAATCGACAAACGGTTAAACCCCAGCCCCATGCCGTCCATGATTTCAAAGCAGGTATGATCGGGCCCCCGATGATACATACGATCGGTCATTTTCTTCATCATGGCGGGTGTCGGAATCATTGTGTCGCTAAAAGACAAAATTCCAGAAATTCCACACATCGTCCGATCCCCCATTCCTTTGGCACTATTGTTATCAATTTCGCCTGTGTCTCGCCAAAGTCTTTACAGTAGTATGTCCCTGCATGATGAAAAAACGGTGAGAAAAAAGAACCGGACATGTCCGGTTCTGATTGTTGACAAAGCCCCGATTGTTTCTTGATGTTCTGCAGGACCGTATAATCCACGACAAAATTATCCATATTGAAAAGGATCGGTAAGATGACAAAGGAGGACATCAGATGAGCGAACAAACGAAAACCAGCCAGGCTGAAAATTCATTGGATGCGGCTCAGCACGCCGTGGATCAAGCCGAAAGCCACCCTTCCGGCGAAAAAATAGAAGAAGCGGATAACTCTCTGGAGCATGCCGAAATTGCGGTACGACAGGCGGCGGATAGCGGAAGCAGCGAAGCCGGCGAGCTTGCCGGGCAGTTGGAGTCGGAGCGGTCCGTCTTGGAAAGTGAATAGGAATCCGTTCCCATTTGTTATATAGGGACAATCCACGTCACAAACAGGAGGTTTCCGCATGCCCAATGATAATTTCCGCGATCAAACAGACGGGGATCCGACCACTGAGTACGAAGATACGCAAGCCCATGAGCGAACTGGATTACGGGTTGGGGATAATACCGAAGAGACGGACAGAGGACCCCATCAACCCGCGGATCTGCTTCCGAAAGGCGATTACTAAATGACGGAGGTCGCCTGGGCGCCAGGATCGTGCTGGGTATGCCGCGGGCGACCTCCGTTTTTCTTTCTATCCCCCAATGACCATCCATTCTTTGGGGAACGTCGTGAGCACTTCCGCACCGGTTGGCGTAACCAGCACATTATCCTCGATCCGCACGCCCCCCAGCCCCGGGATATAGATACCGGGTTCGGCCGTAAATACCATCCCTGCGCTCATCACATCTTGATTGTTTCCGTGTATCGAGGGGTACTCGTGAATCTCCAATCCAAATCCATGCCCAGCTCGAGTGATGAAATAAGGTCCGTCCCCCTTGGATTCAATCACCTGCCGGGCCGCATCATCGAGACTTCCGAAGGTGGCTCCCGGCCGAACCGCGTCAATCATTTTCCGGTTCGCCTGCAGCACCGTTTCATAAATTTCCTTGGTTCGAGCGCTCACGTCTCCGACTGCGAAAGTCCGTGTCAGATCGGACGCGTATCCGTCTACGAATACCCCCGCGTCGAACAGCACAAGCTCTCCTTCTCGTATCTTTTTCGCTCCTGGTACTCCGTGAGGCATACCGGTCTTCTCGCCCGACAAAACCATCGTATCGAATGAAGGTCCGTCCGCGCCCAACCGTTTCATCCGATACTCCATTTCGGCCACAATGTCGATCTCGGTCACGCCGGGCTTTACGAACCCGATGGCCGTGTGAAACACTTCTTCAATACACGCGACCGCACGTCGGATGGCTGCAATTTCCGGTTCCGATTTGATCACACGCATTTGATTAAGCTTCGGTTCCACATCGACCGCCTGCTGCGCTCCTGTGGCTTCCATTAGAGCTTCGTAACGATTGACGCTCAGGTGATCTTTCTGTATGCCGATGCATCTGATTTTACTCGTTAAATGCCCCTTTACCACCTGGTACGGATTATCCGTATCCTCATGGGCGTAAATGCTGTCGACGGTTGAAACGCCTGCTGCCTTCTCGTAATCCAGGATCGGAACCACAAGAAAGGGCGGTTGTCCTTTGGCACACACAAGCGCTAAAAAACGTTCATGCGGCTCTGTATAAAATCCGGTGAAGTAATAGATCAGCTTGGGTAATGTGACGAAAATAACGTCCAGTCCATCCGTCTCGTCCAACAAGCGACTTAGTTTATCGATGCGCTCGTTTGCCATGGTCGACCCTCCTTTTCTTTAATAGCCCAACAAAACATCTAAAGCTTTGCTGTACTTTTCCAGACGTTTACGGTCTTTTTCCGTTGTTTTCTTGCTGCGTGTGAGATCGGTATTATCTTGGAGATCCAGCACCTTCACTCTCCGGGCCAACGGGTTCTGCTTGATCCGCAAAATAAACTCCTCGTACGATTCCTTTTTGCGGCGGGATAAGCTGTCCACCGCTTCAACGATCGTTTCCTTGAATCCTTCCTTGCGCAAATCATCCAGCGTCAGCGAAGTGTCTTCGATCGTGTCGTGAAGAACGGCGACGATTTGCTCCTCTTCCTGTAAGGCTCTCAGCATCAAGCGCATAGGATGAAAAATGTAAGGGTTGCCGCTTTTGTCCGTTTGTCCATCATGGTGCTTGGCGGCTAAAATAATCGCTTGCGTTAAAGTGGCCATTTTGGAAAACTCCTCTCCTCTCGCCGAATACGAGTCCAGTCCTTGTTTTAACCGTCCATTACCTTTAACGACTCATCCTTGGTGAACCACAGCCGATAGCTGAGCAGACTGAGCAAAATGCTCGTCAACGCTGCCGAAGAGGCAAAAGCGAACATGATCAATATTTGATAACGGACCGCATCCAGCGGACTGGCTCCGGCGACGATCATCCCGGTCATCATGCCGGGCAGTTGCACCAATCCGACGGTTTTCATGCCGTCGATCGTCGGAATCATGCTTGCCCTGACGGATCGTTTCAGCAAATCATGGACCGCCTGCCGCGGCGATGCCCCCAGGGCCAGCAATGTCTCCGCTTCGCCGCGCGCGGACACCGTTTCCCGTTTCATCTGATTTAAATAGAGGCTGGATACGACCATCGCGTTCCCGATCGTCATGCCGCTGATTGGAATGATGAATTGCGTCGTGAAGGGAATGATCTTGAGCCCGAGCAATAAACCTAGAGTGACCGCTTCCGTCGTGAAGATGGAAATACCGATCCGCAAATAAATCCCGCGAAGCCCTTCCCCCCGCTTGCCGGCATGCCAAGTGGCGACGCCGATCATCACAAGCACGATCAGCCCTACGATTAAAGGATGATTCGACTTGAACACATATTGCAGCACATATCCCACCAGTAATAATTGGACAGCCGAACGCACGGTGCCCACGAACAAATCCCTCTCCAAGCCTAACTTTTGCCACAGCGAAATGAAGAAGGCAACGGCGACGAAAACAAGTGTAAATCCGAGTGCCACAATGGACATCAGTGGACGGCTCCCAACTGGAAGTTTTCCGACAGCGTGTGATCTTCCATGCTCCAAATCCGGCTGGCCACGCGATGTGCCTGTTCAAGGTCGTGAGTCACCCAGATCAGCGCCGCTTGTCTGTTCTGCTGCCAATCGTCCAGCAAGCGCTCGGCAGCACGCTTGTTCGTTTCATCGAGCGCGGCGGTCGCTTCGTCCAATAAAAGCACTTCCGGCTTAAGCAGGAGCGACCGCACAAGGGCAAGCCGTTGTTTCTCTCCTCCGGACAGTTCCCTCGCCGACAGTTGCCAGTCCAGATGTCCCAAGCCAATTTCGTCCATCCATTCCTTGGCGGACGAGGAGTCAAACCCGATCTTGTGAAGCCGGCTTACGCTTTGTAAATTGTCCTCGATCGTACCGGGGAGCATTTCCGCCTGCTGCGAGACGTAGCCGACCTTCGTACGCCATTGTCTTCCCGGCAATTCCCCGGATGGGGTGCCGCGCCAAAAAAGCTGGCCATCTTCGGCGGTTGTTAGCCGGGCCAATATCCGAAGCAGCGTGCTTTTACCTTGGCCGGAGGCACCGAGAACCGCAATCCTGTCGTTGGGAAATACTTCTCCACTCACGTTGGTGAATAAAATTTTGTTGTCTCCGGGCATCTTTTTCGTTAATCCATGAAATGAAAGAATGGGATCCACCTGCCAACCTCCCTCGCCCTGCGCCGCGCGGCTATCTCCTTATACTCAGGCGGTTTACCTGTGTTTTATACCCACTGCCCATATTGTTTTTGCATTTCTTCTTTGGTAATTTTTCTCTTTTGTAAAATGATGCTCGGCACCACGTTATTGTATTTCGATACTTTTTTATTCAGGTCGTCCAACTCTCTTTGAACGGCTTTTTCGTCCCGATCGCCGGATGACAGCAGGTTGTGCAATTGATCTCTTATTTCATGCTGCAGCGTTAACCAATCGGGCAACACGTTGGCGTTTTTTAGGATGCTGTTGGTGACATCCCCTGACGGTATGTCCAGCGGCTTGCCTTTGCCGGGCAGATCATCGAAAGCCCCATTTCGCAGTTGTTCTTTATACATTTCCCCAATCCAATCAGAAGTGCCGGCATTCCAGTATTGTACCGGCTGTACCGTAGGCAGGTCCTCCTGGGATTCTAGCGACGGGTCAGGTTTGCTCCCGTTTTCTTTCGGAGTAGAGTGAAGTTCATTCGTTACAGAAGAATGCTTGGTTTTGTTTCGTTTTGAACCGAAAAACATTCCCATCACCTCTGCTGCTCTCATTATTTCTATAATACGGTATAATGGCATTTGTTAGCTATTACCAGCGGGCCATCATTCGTGTATTCTTCGTGAATCTCTTGGAGGCGGGTGTTTAGGGATGTCCGAAAACAGCGGTTACGTGTCCAAATATTCGGAGCATATTTTGAATATCGTGGATGTCGGTGTCCATTTGATCAATCAAGAGGGGATCACCATGTTTTACAATGACAAGATGGCGGAGATGGATGGGTTTCAACGGGAGCAGGTTTTAGGCAAAAACATCTTTCACCTATACCCCTCCCTCACCCATGAAACCAGCACACTCGCGACGGTGTTGCAAACCGGACAAGAACTTCCGGAACATATCCAGACTTATTTCAATTTAACGGGCAAACGCATCACGACCATCAACCGCACTTATCCGCTTTTGGAAGACGGCCGGGTCGTAGGCGCCTTGGAAGTGGCCAAAGATATTACGAACATTGTCCAGCTTCACGACCAAGTATTGGACCTCCGGCACCAGCTTTACCAAGTCCACCAAAAGGATAAGAAAATCAGAGGAACGGCACGATACGAATTCAGTGATTTGATCGGAAACAGCCCCGCTTTTTTGAATGCGCTCTCACTCGCCAAAAAGACGTCCCGTACGAGCTCCCCCGTCATGATTTGCGGACCGACCGGCACCGGCAAAGAATTGTTTGCTCAGAGCATCCACAACGCCGGCATCCGTCGAAATCGCCCTTTTATCGCCCAAAACTGTGCCGCCGTTCCCGGTGACCTTCTGGAAGGAATCATGTTCGGTACTACCAGAGGCGCGTTTACAGGGGCCATAGACCGTGCGGGTTTGTTTGAACAAGCGAGCGGCGGCACCCTGTTCCTGGATGAACTGAACAGTTTGGATTTATATTTACAAGCCAAACTGCTGCGTGTGCTGCAAGACGGCATGATCCGCCGGATCGGCGGGACATCTGAGCAGCAAGCGGACGTGCGGGTCATCACTGCCATGAATATGGAGCCGAAGGAAGCATTGGAGAAGGGCATATTGCGGCACGATCTGTTTTTCCGACTGAGCGTCATCCATCTGTATCTCCCCCCTTTGCAGCTAAGGAAAGAAGATATTCCAATCCTGGCCCTTCATTTTATCGAGAAATTCAACCCGCTGTTCGGCCTGAAAATTACCGGCATTGCCCCATCCGCGATGGAGCGGTTAATGGCTTATACTTGGCCCGGCAATGTGCGGGAGTTGAGCCATGCGATCGAGTCCGCTTTTAACCTGGCCGAACTCGAAGAGGAAACGATTGAAGAACATCACCTGCCGGCGAATCTGCGGGAGAATTTATGGGGAAGCCCACCTGCGCGTGTCACCGCGCCTCGGCGTTATGATCCGGCAGTTTCCTCTGCCGAGCGGTTATCCGATCGCATCAAGGACATGGAGCGCCAAGCCATTATCGACGCGCTGCAAACTCACCATTACAACATCAGCCTCACCGCTCACGCTTTAGGGATGAAGCGTCAGGCGCTGCAGTACAAGTTGACCCGGTACGGTATCGCGAAGAAGCCGTAGAGATCGGGCACCTCCCGTAGTTGGCACGCTTATTGCTACTTAGATAAGGTGAATCTTACGGGAGGTGTGCAAAAAAATGAGTTTACCCATTGACGATCTGCAAGGAGGGACTAATTTTGTACCCCTTAGCAGCAAACGGCACTGGAAACAGGTGGAGCTTTGGAAAGACGTCACGGACGAACAGTGGAACGATTGGATTTGGCAGCTGACACATACGATCAAGACGATGGATGAGCTCAAAAAGGTAGTCAATCTAACCCCGGACGAAGAAGAGGGTGTGCGGATATCGACGCAAACGATTCCGCTCAATATTACCCCTTATTATGCGTCCCTCATGCATCCGGACGATCCGCGCTGTCCGATCCGGCTGCAGTCGGTTCCGATCTCGGCGGAACTGCTGAAAACGAAATACGATTTGGAAGACCCGCTGTTTGAAGACGAGGATTCCCCCACCCCGGGACTGACGCATCGCTATCCGGACCGGGTGCTGTTTCTCGTGACCAATCAATGTTCGATGTACTGCAGGTATTGCACGCGCCGGCGTTTCTCAGGTCAGGTCGGGATGGGTGTCCCCAAAAAACAAATGGACGACGCCATCGAATACATTCGCCATACACCCGAAGTCCGCGACGTTCTGCTCTCCGGTGGGGACGGGCTGTTGATTAACGACCAAATTTTGGAATATATATTGAAAAATTTGCGGGAGATCCCCCATGTCGAAATTATCCGTATCGGAACGAGGGCGCCCGTTGTATTCCCGCAGCGCATTACGGAAAATTTGTGCAATATGATCAAAAAATATCACCCAATATGGCTGAACACCCATTTTAATCATCCGCTCGAAATCACAGAAGAAGCCAAACAGGCTTGCGCCATGCTGGCTGATGCCGGAGTTCCCCTAGGCAACCAATCGGTCATCTTGGCCGGCATCAACGACAGCACCCAAATCATGAAAAAGCTCATGCACGATCTCGTCAAAATCCGTGTTCGTCCTTACTATATTTATCAATGCGACTTATCCGAAGGCATTGGCCATTTCCGTGCTCCCGTTTCCAAAGGGCTCGAAATCATCGAATCGCTTCGCGGCCACACCTCCGGTTACGCCGTACCGACCTTCGTCGTAGACGCCCCGGGAGGAGGAGGAAAAATAGCACTGCAGCCCAACTACTTGATCTCACAAAGCCAGGACAAAGTGATCTTACGCAATTACGAGGGTGTCATTGTCGGTTATCCCGAGCCCAAAAACTATATCCCTGGCCGGGCCGACGAATACTATAAAGAAATTTATGGTATCGGCAAGGAGCCGGAAAGTACCGGCATTATTGCATTAATCAAGGATGAGAAATTTAACCTGGTGCCGGAAAATTTGCGCCGGATCGGCAGGAGAAAATCTTACGAGGTGGCGCCGGAACATACTTCGCTGAAGGACCGACGCCTGAAGAGGGACGAGATGAAAGAGAAACTCGCCAAGGCCGTCCGACAAAAAGAAAACCCACCCGCCGCCGAATAACCACAAAGGCCTTATCTGCCGACTAATCCGGCGGATAAGGCCATTCTCAAGCGCGTTTACTTTTCCGTTCCGCACCATTGGATGAGCGTTAAAGCGATGACTTCCGCAGCTTTACGTACATCGTCGATCTCAATGTACTCGTTCGGATAGTGGGCGACCTGAGTGATGCCTGGACCGAACACGATGCAAGGCGTGTCGGCCAGCAGGGTGAGCAGCCCGCCGTCGGTCCCCCAGGGTGACGCCTCGATGACCGGCTCCTTGGCGGTAACTTCCTTGTATTGATTCATCACGACCCGGATCAACTCGTGCCCTGGATCCACGCTGCCGGGCACCCATCTGGCGCCGAACCATTCCAGCGAGGGAGGAACCTGTTCAAACCAAGGATCCTTTTCTTTCAACCGCTCCATCCAGCTAATCATGGCCAGTTTGGCATCCTCTATGTTTTCTTCAGGGGCGACCCCCATCCTGCCCTCGAGTTTCACGAAGTCCGGTACGGAGGAAGGCCAATTGCCGCCTTGTATGATGCCGATGTTGATCGGAATCGGAATCGGATTATCTGCGTACAAGGGATCGGAAATCGCCGCATTCCGCACTTGTTCCAGCTCCCGGATATGCTGAACCACCGTCAAACTTTTCTCGATCGCGCTTACGCCTTCGTACCTGGTCCCGCCATGCGCGGAGCGGCCCTTCACCATCACCCGGAACCACATGGAACCCTGCTGCTTCGGAAATATCCGCATATTGGTCGGCTCCGGAATGAGCGCGGCATCCGCTTTATAACCTTTCAGAATCGCGGACAATGTTCCGGCTCCCCCGCTCTCCTCTTCGACGACACTTTGAAAAATCACATCGCCCTGCAGCGGGATCCCGAGCTCCCGGATCGCTTGAATGGCCAGCAGCAGCGAGACTGTACCGCCCTTCATGTCCGATGCGCCCCGACCGTACAGTTTACCGTCCACTACTTCTCCGCTATATGGGCCATGATGCCATTGCCCCAGGTCTCCTTCCGGGACGACATCCACATGGCCGTTGACAATGATCGAGCGCCCCCCGCCCGACCCTTTCATGATGCCGACGACATTGGGACTGCCCGAAAACCGGGTTCTCGGCGAATAAAAAAAGGCATGGCTTTCGAGCAATTCTCCATCCGGCTCCCATACTTCCACTTCCAGGTTCATTTCGAGCAGCTTATCGGCAATCCGTTTCTGGGCTTCTCGCTCATTCCCTTGCGTACTCGGCATTCGAACGAGGCTCTGCAGCAAAGCGGTGCCTTCTTCACGATGGAGCCGCATCCACTCCTGAATTTGATTTTTCAGGGTCAAGGTGTTCACCTCCTATGTAAGCAATAGGCTCCGTAATGATGAGATCCGCTTCTGTATTCCGCACGACATCCTCTACGGAGTAAGGAGACATGACTTCTCTTAAAATGAGCCCTTGACCGGTCACTTCCATCACGGCCATGTCCGTAATGATCAAATCGACGCATTCCCGCGCCGTCAGCGGCAGCTGACAATGTTTTCTGACCTTTGATTCCCCGTCTCGGTTCACGTGATTCATGAGTACGACCACTTTTCTTGCCTTCTGGGCCAGCTCCATGGCCCCTCCGATGCCTGCTGCCCGTTTGCCAGGTACGATCCAATTGGCCAAGTCCCCTCGTTCGCTGACCTCCAGCGCCCCTAGAACGGTCATGTCGATACATCCACGGCGAATCATGGCAAAAGCGATGGCACTGTCAAAATAAGAGGCTCCGTCCACAACCGTTACCGGATACCCGCCCGCGTTGCACAGAAAGCCATCTTCTTCTCCCGACAGCGGAGTAGCACCGGCGCCTAATATGCCGTTTTCCGCGTGAAAGGTGACGTGTACCCCTGCGGGAATGAAATCAGCGACCTTGGTTGGAATGCCGATGCCGAGATTGACGACCATTCCGTCCCTTAATTCGCGGGCGGCACGCTCCGCGATCCGGTCGCGGCTGGTTTCTCCCATACCCATTCCCAATTCACCCCTTTGCCTGGAATGACCATATCGACAAAAATACCCGGCGTTACGATGCTTTCCGGATCAAGCTGCCCGATCGGAACAATCTCGTCGGCTTCCGCAATCGTGAACTGTCCGGCCATCGCCACCAACGGATTAAAATTTCTGCCGCTTTTGTCGAACACGAGATTGCCGAACGGATCGGCTTTGCTCGCATGAACAATGGCCACTTCGGCCGTCAACGCCGGTTCTACCAAGTATTTATGTCCGCTTATGAAAACCGATTCTTTGCCTTCCTCCAGCATCGTTCCGACTCCCACATCCACCAAAATCCCACCGAGACCGACACCGCCCGCCCGAATTTTCTCAGCCAATGTTCCCTGCGGGTAAAACACCACTTCCATGCTGCCCTCTTCCATTTTCTGACCGGCGTAAGGATTAGACCCGATGTGTGAGGTAACGACCTTCCGGACTCTGCCTGCGGTGACCAACCGGCCGATGCCGATCCACGGAAAACCGGTGTCATTCCCGATGATCGTTAAATCCTTGACCCCTTTGTCAAAAATGCCTTCGATCAACGTGGGAGGCGTGCCGATTCCGCCGAATCCGCCGTACATGAGGGTGCAGCCGTCCGTGATCCGTTCGAGCGCTTCGTCCAGCGTTCGTATTTTCGTCATCCCATGACCTCCTGCATCACTTCGCGAACCGATTCTTCCAAGGTCCGGACAAGCAAGTCCATCTCGTCCGCCGTAAGGATGAAAGGCGGGGACAAGATGATGGCATCCCCCGCTCCGTCCACTCCGCCCGCTGCCGGGTAGACGAGAAGTCCTTTTTCGAAAGCTTTGTCTATCACACGTGAAGTCACGCCTAATGCAGGCGGAAAAGGAGTTTTGCCCGCCCGATCGGACACGAATTCCAACGCTAGAAGAAGTCCTTTACCCCGCACATCCCCGATGATTTCGCAGCGCGCTGCCATTTCATTTAACCGAGCGAGCAGTTGGGCACCCTTCTCCTTGGCCGCTTGGACGAGTTCATATTTCTCGATATATTCCAACACAGCCAGCGAAACAGCCGCCGATTGCGGGTTAGCGCTGTACGTATGGCCGGCCATGACGCTTCCCGAGCCCTGCAGAATAGGCTCCATCACATGGTCTTTGACCAGGGTGGCCGCCATCGGGGTATACCCTGCGCTCATTCCTTTGCCCAGAGCGATCAGATCCGGTTGCACGTCCCAATGCTCGATCCCGAACATCGCTCCGGTACGGGCGATTCCGGTCATCACCTCATCGGCGATGAATAAGATTTCATAACGCTCACAAATCTCTTTGATCTTCTGATAGTAACCATCCGGGGGCACGACGGCGCCCCCGGCCGCGCCGATCACCGGTTCCGCGATGAAGGCCGCGATATGTTCGGCTCCGATCCGTTTAATGACGGTTTCCAAATCATCCGCGCAAGCCATTGCGCACTCCGGAAACGTCTGATGCAAGGGACAACGATAGCAATAGGGAGGCGCTACAAGCGGAAATTCCTCCAACAGCGGGATAAACCGCCTTCTTCTCAAGACATGGCCCGACATCGATAAAGCGCCTAACGTGATTCCGTGATAACTCATTCTCCGTGAAAGAACTTTATATTTGCCTTGCCTGCCTTTCTCCTGCCAATACTGAATCGCAATCTTCATCGCGGTTTCCGTTGCTTCCGAGCCGCTGTTCACGAAAAAAGACCAGTAGTCGTTACCCGGCGCCCAATCACTCAGTT
>JAQBPQ010000189.1 GCA_028287445.1 Cohnella sp. | reverse complement strand
GAACGATACCGAACCCTTGGTCAAACCGAGAGAAGCTATGGTTGTTTCGCAAATTTTAGAAGCGGTATATATATCCGCAGATACGGGAAACCCCGTTTATTTTGAGAAAGAATAAGGACGTGCAATAAAACAGCATTCATTGAGCCCTTGAGATTCATTCAGCTCCCTCTCGACTGCAATTAACAATCCTAGAAGCCTTGCTAAGCAAGGCTTCTCTTCTTTTTGCCTTCAAAGCGTGGACACTGGGAAGATATAACCGCTACATCTGCAATTTCTTCTCACTGACGACTTGAGACGCCGGTTTTACCGTGTAGATAATGGCACAGCCAACAAATGCGGCGGCGGCCGTCAGCATAAATAGACCGGAAAAAGAAACGTAATCGATAAAAAAGCTGCTCCCCAGCGTCACAATCGCCGAAACGATGAGCGTGATCACGTTGTTCACACTGATGCACATCGGCAACCGGTCACGGGGAACATGCTCAATGATCAGCAACCCGCTGCTTACAAGATAACCAGAGGCGCTTAAAGTACTTAGTGCGAACGCGGCGTATACACCATTCAGCCCGTCATATCCGAAAATTACGATTCCCGCGAAAAATGCGCAAGCAGACGAGATGACAAGAACAGCACGCTGACTGAATTTATCTGCGATGATGCCGAATAGGATACTTCCTACGATATTGGCCGCACTTGTGATGGCTATGAATACCGCAACTTGAGAGGATGAGATGTCATAGGTGCGAACGGCATAGAGTGTATAGTATGCAAGACTCACCTGAGACAGGACCATAAAGCAAAACCCGATCACCATTCTTTTAAATGCAGGATTAATGTTCATGCTCAGCGGAATCGACTTGAAGTATTGAAAATAACCCATATTCAGCGGAGTGACCTGGTCCGGTTCTTCCTTGATGAATACGAAGACCAATGCATCGATCAGCAAGATGAGCGCACCGATCCCGAATATAATTGTATAATTATACGGGTAGGCAACCACTTTCATGATAGCGCCCGCCACGAAGGCCGACCCCAGCGCGAGCAGATTGGCGATTCCGCCGGCATAGCCCTTTAATCGGCCCCGCTGCTGAACGGCCACTAATTTCGCAAACAGGCTAATGAAGAACGGGGCATAAGAGCCCACAAAGAAATTAAATACCGCCCAGCTAACAAGGAAGATGCTCAACATAAGGCCCGGGTAGTCCTTGGAAAGCAGGGGAATCATGAGGACGAAAAGCAAAAAAAGAGATCTCTGAATAAAAAGATATTTGGCGAAAGCGTTCTTTTTGTACGAGAGGTTCACTACTTTTTTGGCAAAGTATGGCTGGGATACAATGGCGCCAATGGAGACAAGGGCATTCGCCAGCCCGATATGGAACGTGGTCGCTCCGAGTTCATACAAATAAAAGCTGATGATGGCGTTGATGGACAAAAAAGTCATTGCATTGGAAAAGAAGATGGTGTCGAAAAAGATTAAAATATAATTCCACTTTCTAACGTCCACGTGATCACTCGCTTTATGTCAGCGTAAGAGTGTCCTTGCCTCTCCGATTTTATTGTAAGGGCATTCATCCATATTGAATAGCTTTCATTTTTATTTGAGGTTGCAGGATTAAGGAGAGGGAGGCAGAAAGGCTATCACAGAAACGATCGTTTCCTACGAAAATCTCATATGGCTGTGTTCCGGCAAACTGATCAAGCGGGAGTCAGCCCGGATCAGGCCCAGATTGTCTATGGGGAACCCAAGGGAATTGAATTTAGGAAGTATAAGTATGATTTTCAAAAACATTTGTGATTCGCTCGAAAGTCATGGCTTTGTTGTTGTTTGTGAAAGAAAAAAGGATGGGATGATAAGACTTGGCAGAATATGTAAGTATACGTAAAAGATGATGAGTTCGTTCGAATACACGGGGATACTTCTACTTCAAAAACCCCACCCGCGTTTGCATGATGCAGCGTCGATTTGCGGTCGTGGCGGAATTGGCAGACGCGCTAGATTCAGGTTCTAGTGGTGTGGTTCTGATTGGGGCTGAGAGTACAAAGGACACACCTAAGGCCGTCTTTTACCAAACTATTATAGGCTCAGGAACGGGTGGAACGTAACGCCGGGCTTAAATCGGACTGCTCCGGGTGAAATTCCGGATATCGTATATAACAGAAAGTTCGTTGAAAATCCGCACGGCGTGATGTTTTTTTGTTTTTACCGGTTCAGCAAAATTGGTGGGAATCAGGAAAACAAAGCAATAATGGTAGAGACTTCTGTTACTCTTTTGTTGTATAAGTGAATAATATCGCAAGAATACTTTGCACAGGATGGAGACGGATGCAATGAATGATATGGTACTGCTGAATGAAAAGGATCAGGTGGCAATTGCGTTAAGGGACATTGCGTCAGGCGAAACGGTGTCTTATACGGACGACGGCAAGGAAACGGCTGTACAGGCTTTGGAAAAAATCCCGCGCGGACATAAGATGATCGTTCATCCGGTAAGCAAGGGCGAGCACATCCACAAGTTCGGTTATTCGATTGGCGTGGCAACGGAATCGATACCGGTTGGCGGTTGGGTGCACAGCCATAATCTGAAGACCGGATTAGGCCGCATTTTGGATTACAACTATCGCCCCGTCCCCCCCGCCCCGCTTAAGCCGACAGGACAGCATACGTTTCAGGGATATATCCGCGAAAACGGGGAAGTGGGCATCCGCAACGAAATCTGGGTTCTGAATACGGTCGGTTGCATTAACAAAACCTGCGAAACCATCGCAAGATTGGCTTCGAAACAATTCGAGAATCGCGGTATCGACGGCGTGTTCCATTTTCCGCATCCTTTCGGTTGTTCCCAGCTTGGAGACGATTTGCACGCTACCCAAAAGCTGCTCGCAGCGCTAGCCCATCATCCGAACGCCGCCGGGGTGCTCGTTGTGGGCCTTGGCTGTGAGAACAATCAGATCGATTCCTTCAAGCAGGTGATAGGCGATTTCAATCCAGACCGCATTAAATTTCTGAGATCCCAGGAGGTCGACGACGAGCTTGAAGCCGGGGTTGAACTGATCGGCGAGCTTGTGGAATATGCAGAGAAGTTCACGAGACAGCCTGTGCCGTTATCAAAGTTCAAGATCGGTCTCAAATGCGGAGGCTCCGACGGATTGTCGGGTATCACGGCCAATCCGCTCGTAGGAAGAATTGCCGACGCGATTGTCGCGGAAGAAGGGACTGCGCTCTTAACCGAGGTTCCTGAGATGTTCGGCGCCGAGACGATTCTGATGGGTAGATCGGCGAACGAGGAAGTGTTCGGCGACATCGTGCGCCTGATCAACGATTTCAAGCAATATTTCATCCGGCACGAGCAGGAGATTTATGAAAATCCGTCACCCGGTAATAAGGAAGGCGGAATCACCACGCTCGAGGAGAAATCGCTAGGCTGTACCCAGAAGGGCGGTCAAACTCAGGTAATGGATGTCCTTTCGTATGGCGAGAGGTCCGTCAAACCGGGATTAAACCTCATTCAGGCGCCGGGCAACGATCTGGTGTCCGTCACCGCCCTGGTGGCGGCCGGCGCGCACGTTGTGCTGTTTACCACAGGACGGGGAACGCCGTTCGGAGGCCCTGTCCCCACTATTAAGATTTCCACCAACTCCGATCTGGCGGCTCGAAAGAAGAATTGGATCGATTTCAACGCCGGCCAATTGATCGAAGGCAAATCGATGAACGAGCTTCGCGATGAGCTGCTGGAGTTCATTATTCGTATCTCTTCAGGAGAAGTGCAGACCCATAACGAACGAAACGGTTTCCGCGAGATTGCCATATTCAAGGACGGCGTTATCCTTTAAAATTGCCGCGTAAGATTTATTGATTCAGAGCAAGATTGGTTGAAAAGCTTAAAAGACAGCAATAAATGTATAGAATCAACTTTCTATTGTGCTGTATAAATGAGTATATCCCACAGAAATTACAAAGATCGGAGCAGTTGCCGTGAAATATGAGAATGAAAAGGTCAGCGGCATTCATATTGCGTACATTGGCGGAGGATCAAGGGGATGGGCCTGGGGGTTGATGGGCGATTTGGCCATGGACAGCGATTTGACCGGAACCGTCAAACTCTATGATATAAATTACGAAGCAGCTCAAATAAACAGTACGATCGGCAATAATTTGAGCCTGCGGGATGATGTCAAGGGCAAGTGGCGCTATGAAGCGGTCTCCACTTTGAAAGAGGCTCTTACCGGCGCGGACTTCGTCATTATTTCGATTTTGCCCGGATCTTTCAAGGACATGGCGTCTGATGTCAATCTGCCTCAGGAATATGGCATCTACCAATCCGTGGGAGACACGACTGGCCCTGGCGGCATCGTCAGAGCGCTGCGCACGATTCCGATGTACGTGGAAATCGCGGAAGCTGTGAAAGCGGTATCACCGAATGCTTGGGTCATCAACTACACGAATCCGATGACGCTATGCACAAGAACGCTTTCGGAAATATTCCCTCAGATTAAAGTCGTCGGCTGCTGTCATGAGGTGTTCGGCACACAGGAGCTTCTCGCAGCGATGCTGAAAGCCATGAAGGGTATGAAAGACGTAAGTTACAAGGATATCACTGTTAATGTGTTGGGGATCAACCATTTCACATGGATCAACGAGGCTTCTTACCAAGGCATGGATCTCATGCCGATTTATAAGGAGTTTGTTGATAAATATTACGAGACCGGGTTTGAAGAACATCCGGGAAACTGGGAAAAAAGTTTCTTTGGATCGGCAAACCGAATCCATTTCGATTTATTCCGCAGATACGGTTTGATTGCGGCGGCCGGAGACAGGCATTTGGCGGAGTTTATGCCGTCAACCTGGTATTTAAAGGACCCCGACACTGTAAAAGCTTACAAGTTCTCGCTGACGCCGATCGAATACCGTCTGAAACGGCAGAAAGAATTATCACATCAGAGCAAACGGCTCGCGAATAGGGAAGAGGAGGTCGCGCTCAGGCCATCTGGGGAAGAAGGCTTACGCATGATTAAGGCGCTCCTCGGCTTGGGCAACTTTGTCATCAATGTCAATATGCCGAACCAGGGCCAGGTATCGGGACTTCCGATAGGGGCGGTTGTAGAAACCAATGCGTTGATGGCTAGGGACAGCGTGCGTCCTGTCATGGCAGGGCGGCTTCCGATTGACATCCACAATATGGTATCGAGACATGTCCTGAATCAGGAAGTCGTCCTGAGAGCGGCATTGACGAAGGATAAATCGCTTGCATTCCGCGCTTTCTCCAATGATCCGCTGGTTAACATCGATATTAACAAAGCGGAAGAATTGTTTAATCGCATGCTTCAGAATACCAAAGGTTATCTTTCCGGATGGGATCTGTGATTCCATCTGCGGCATGTCGATCCTTTCTTTGCTTCCCGTATTTATACAACCGGATTGAAAGGATAAAAGAAAATGACCCGCTTCCTGACATATACAGGAGAGGGTCATTTTCCGTCAATTCATATGCATTTTCCGGTAGGACATGGGGGTCATCTTCGTTATCTTTTTAAAAATTCGGTCGAAGTGGCCCAGATGATCAAACCCGATGGCTTCCGAAATATCGATCACTTTAATGCTCGTTTCTTTCAGCAGACGCTGGGCCTCCTTGATCCGGGTAAGATTCAGGTATTCAATCAATGTAAATCCCGTGACGGCTTTAAAAGTGCGGCTTAGGTAGAATGGGCTGATGTAGAAGGTTTCCGACAGCTCCGTTAAACTGAGAGGCTCGTGGAAGCGTTCGTTAATATGCTTGACGATTTCCGTGACTTTCTGATTCACTGGACTTCGGTGACTGGTATCGATTACTTCATTGCGTTCGAATTGCCTGGCAGCAAACAGCAGTAATTCGATCAACAGCAGCCGTACATAGCTCTCATAACCGGTTTCTTTCCTGGTCACCTCTTTGGTGAGCTTATGCAACAGATTTTGCATGACAGCCTGTTGGGCCAGTTTTAAACGAAGCAAGTGGGTGTTCTGCTGAAAAACGCTGAATATCGCCGGATGGACCAGGAAGTGGTCTTCCCCCAGAAACGAATCGCTGAAGTTAATGACGATTCGTTCATGACCGAGTTGTCCGAGGTCGGAGGTCTTATGCACTTCGTACTTATTAATAAAAACCAGATCGCCGGCTGCCACCCGATATGACCGGTCCTTAATAAAGTAACTACGCTGGCCGGAAAACAAGTAAAAGATTTCATAATTGCTGTGAAAATGGTTGTTACGCGCAAAAGGTTCCGTTCGATGCACCTGTTCAATCAAGAAATCACTGTCTTCATCACCGTAAGTTAAATTTCCGATGTCCTTTTCCATGGCGCCTCCATGTTTGAGACATGCATCATACGGTAATCGCTTTCATTATAACATCTTGTCCCATAAATAACATTAATTATTGCGCAAAAAAAGCGAAAAAAAAAGTTTTTAAGCAAGAATGAATAAGATGTTTCACTTTTATTGCGATATGCTCTGTCTATGAAATTGCTTTAATCAATATCCGGCGGCCCCTTAGATTTATGTTATATACGGAATGGAGGTTGCGGTTTATTTGTACAATATCTGCATAATCGGAGCCAGTCTGAGCTGGACGCCAACCCTCGCAACCGATTTGATGGCAGTTTTTCAGAGTCCGCTTGATATCCGGTTGGTTGAACGGCCGGGCGGCTGGTCGAGAGCGATTCGAAATATTCCGGTATTCCAAGAGTTGGCCGCGGATTTGGAAGAAATCTGCCCGACGGCTTTTATCGCCAATTACACGAATCCGATGTCCGCTTTGACTGCGGCTCTGGCACAATCCTGCCGTAACCCGGTTGTTGGACTTTGCCACTCGTATTTTGAAATGAAAGACGTCGTGCAACACATTTTCGGGTTGGAAGACTGGAGTCAGCTTTCGCTTTCGATCGCAGGCATGAACCATTTCACCTGGCTGATCGATTTTAAGGTGGGCAAGCAGGACGGTTACGCACTGCTTCGTGAGAAGATTGGCAACGGATCATTGCGCGATTTGCTTCCGAAGGAATCCGTCGATGATAAAGGGCATTCTTCCAGACATAACTTATGTGTTGAATTGTTCGATACATACGGTTATTTGCCTTATCCAGGAGACCGGCATACGTGCGAATTTTTACCTTATACCTTGTCAGGAAATCCGGCAAGACATACGATCGTTGACGCAAACGGCGAATCTCATGATACCATCACCTATTGCAACATCAAGAGAACCTCCATCGCACAGCGGCGGCGGGGATTCGACAAAAGAAATAAAGATATCCGGGAATGGATCGACCGGTTTAACGCACAGCCTTCGCCGATTGAGAAGTGCCGTGAAACCGGCGCGGAAATGGTGTTGGCCTACCTTGAGAACAAAGCGTTCACGGAGTCCGTGAATACGGTTAACATCGGGCAAATCCCCGGATTACCTTTAGGCGCTTGCGTCGAGACCTTCGGAATGATTGACGGCTTGGGCGTTCGTCCAGTAATGGCGGACAACGTGCCGGAGCATCTGCTTGAAATCATGAGGCCGCAGGCGGTTACCCAAAAATGGGTGACCGAGGGCGCGATGAACCGTGACAAATCGTTATTATTGCAGGCATTGTACAATGATCCGCAATGCAGTCATCTCAATCCCGGCCAAATTAAGGCAATGGCAAATGAACTGCTCGAAGCGAATCAAAAATATATCACATTATAATCCATGAAGGAGACACGTAATGGAAGTAAAGATCTTAGCCACCGCGGAAGAGTTGGGAATCGCGGCGGCGCGTCACGCTGCTGATGTCATCAATGAAAGCATCAAAAAAAAGGGCAGCGCAAGACTCCTGTTATCCACCGGAGCTTCGCAGTTTGAATTTTTCAAGGCGGTTGTGAAAGCGGATATCGATTGGAGCAGGGTTGAGGTGTTCCACCTCGATGAATATATCAATATGTCCGAGGAGCATCCGGCCAGCTTCAAAAAATACCTGAAAGAAAGACTTTTGGCGTTTGTGAATGTGAAGAAAATGCACTTTGTGGAAGGCATGGGCGACATCGAGCAAAATATCGCCAAGTGTACAGAGGAGATTCGTAAGGCGCCTATCGATTTGGGATTGATCGGCATCGGCGAAAACGCGCATATCGCTTTCAACGATCCGCCGGCGAACTTTGACACGAAAGAAGCTTTCATGGTTGTCGAACTCGACGATAAGTGCAGGGAGCAGCAGTTTAAGGAAGGCTGGTTCAAAACGAAGGCGGATGTTCCGACTGTTGCGCTTTCCATGACTGTCCATCAAATTATGCAATGCAAAGTGATCATCTCTTGCGTGCCTTATGAGTCGAAAGCAGTTGCGATCCAGAGAACGCTTGAGGAGGATGTTAATAACTTAACTCCGGCGACGATTCTGAAAACGCATAATAACTTGTTCTTGTATCTGGATAAGGACTCTGCGGCCTTACTCAAATCCCAAACATGAAATCCATAGATTGATCACTATTAATTAGATTAATCATTTCCGAGGAGACCAAAATATGAAAACTTATGCGATCGTCGGCGCTAGCAGCAGGGGTATGGAGATGTTTGCCGTACCGATATTCAAGGACTTCATGGACGTGGCCAAATTGGTCGGCGTTTACGACCCGAACTATAAACGCGCACAATTATTGCAACAGAACTGCGGCGGCGACTTTCCCGTATTCGATTCATTTGAGGACATGGTGAACCAGGCGAAGCCGGACATTGTGCTTGTCACGACAATCGACCGCTATCATCACGAATATGCGATCAAAGCGATGGAAATGGGCTGCGATGTGATCACGGAAAAGCCGATGACGATTGACGAGGAGAAATGTAACGCCATTCTGGAGACGGAGCAGAGAACCGGACGCAAGGTAACTGTCACTTTCAATATGCGCTACCTCCCGCTCGCCGCCCGCCTCAAGGAACTGATTCGTGAAGGTGCGGTGGGGAAAATCCTCAGTGTTCATTTCGAATGGTTTCTGGATACGAGCCACGGCGCCGATTATTTCCGCAGATGGCACCGCAAGAAGGAGAATTCCGGCGGCCTTCAGATTCACAAGTCGACACACCATTTTGACTATATTAATTGGCTCATTGAGGAAGAACCGGTTCAAGTTTCGGCATTCGGCTCCCTGCGTTATTACGGACCCACGAGAACGGAAAGAGGCGTGCGCTGTTTAACCTGCGACTATAAGGACACCTGCGAGTTTTATTTCGATATCGGTCACGAATACACCAAGAAATTGTATTTAGATAACGAAGATGTCGACGGCTATATCCGCGACCAGTGCGTATTTTCCGAGGAAATCGATATTGAAGATACGCTGAGCCTAAGCGTCAGGTATTCCGGCGGCACTGTGATGAGCTATTCCTTGACGGCCCACTCACCATTCGAAGGATACAAACTGGCCATCAACGGCACCGGGGGACGGTTGGAAGTGGAAACGCACCATGGTTCCGTGGGTCCTTTTGCCGACCGGGATTTAAGTAAAATTCGGTTGTATAACCGCAGAGAAGAGGAGATCGTGCTGAAAATGCCGGTGCTCAGGGGAGGGCACGGCGGCAGTGACGAACGGCTTCGGGAAATGCTGTTCCGCGGCAATCTGCCCGATCCGCTGGGCCAGCAGGCCAGCTCGTGGGACGGCGCCATGTCTAA
>JAQBPQ010000209.1 GCA_028287445.1 Cohnella sp. | reverse complement strand
TGTTTCAAAAATCCCAAAAAGGAGGCAGGTAAGATGAATTTTCCACACACTTTATCCCACAATGCAAGGAACAACCTGTTCGAGGAGGACGTTAAACGTGATTTACAAGAATGGGAGAGATGTGCTTCCCCCTAGTTTGCTTAAGGAACTGCAGAAATACATGCCGGGCGAACTGGTCTATATCCCCAAGCCGAGCGAGCAACGCGCCAGCTGGGGCGAAGTCAGCGGAACACGAAAACTGCTGGCGGAGAGAAATCAAGAGATTTACCGTTTTTATACCGATGGCTGGAGCATAACAGATCTGGAGCAAAAGTATCATTTGTCAGGAGAAAGCATCCGGAAAATCATCGTTAAAACCCGCTAACAGGCAAACCGTGACGGAGGCACTCATGTCTATTCTGAACACAATCCCGGACCCGATTCGGACCCAATTGTCCGGGGAACTGATTTTCAGCGCCAAGACGGATTTGCAGCATGATGGGCATTTCGGCGAGCAGTGGGTCACTTTTACCGAGCAGGATATTTCCGTATGGCGCGCCGACGGTTCGTCCTCGATGACGCTTGCCTTCTCGGAGTTGAAGGAAGCACGAGCAGTGGGCGGAGTCGGAGGAGGCACGTTGCTTGCCGATACGGCTGGCGGTCCGGTCGTGATCGCGCGGTACACCGCGGCGTTATCGTCCGTGTTCGGGTTTGCCGCCAAACTGTTGACGGCGATGGCCAAGGACGAAGAACGTCCGGCCATGTCGGAGAAAGAGTTCCCCCGCTATTGCCCGACCTGCGACCATCCGCTTTTGGACGGCACCCAGGTGTGCCCGATCTGCAAAAGCAAAGGGAAAGTCATGGCCCGCATGCTGCGGTACGCCAAACCTTATAAGTCCCGAATGATCATGGCCGCAGTTCTGCTCATTATTACAACTGTAATCGAACTCATTCCGCCTTTCTTAACTAAAATCATGATCGACGACGTGCTGCAGCCGCGAACCGCCGGATCGACGCTTATGTGGGTCGTGCTCGGTCTCGGCACCACCTCGTTGCTTATGGCCGGAATGCAGAGCGTTCGCGGATTGATCGGGGTGTGGGTCGGCTCCAAGCTGATGGGTGATTTGCGCGATGACATTTACAAATCGCTGATGCGATTGTCCCTCGCCTTCTTCGACAGGAGGCAGACGTCCCAGTTCGTCGGACGGATCAACAGCGATTCCGAAGCCATGCGCCAATTCATGACGGACGGCGTCATCTGGGTGGCCGGTGAGACGCTGCGGGTCATCGCGATCTTCATCATCATGTTCGGACTCGACTGGAAGCTGACGTTGTATGCCTTGCTGCCGATGCCGGTCATGATTGTCACTTCGATGAAACTATGGCCCAAGATCGGTCGGCGCTGGTACCAGCAGTGGAGGTCGATTTTCCGATTAAATGTGCTGGTCGGCGATTCGCTGCAAGGGATTCGAGTCGTCAAAGCATTCGGCCAGGAAAAAACGGAGATGTCCCGGTATACGGAAGCCAACCACGAGCTGGTTCGCCACAACATTCGGATTGAGGCACTGTGGCAGGTCATGTTCCCGCTGTTTTCTCTGATAGCCGGGATCGGAACGCTGCTCATCTGGTTCAACGGCGGATCTGAGGTCATCGGGAATCAGCTGCAATTGGGTACATTGATGGCGCTGATCGCTTACCTAGCCATGCTGTTCGGCCCGTTGCAGTGGGTCAGCCAGATGATTAACTGGGCCAGCCACGCGATTTCCGCGGCAGACCGTGTATTTGAAATCATGGACACCCCATCCGAAGTTCCGGAGGCACGCGACCCGGTGGCGATCGGCATGATTAAGGGAGATGTTGTTTTCGATCAAGTGACGTACGGATATGAAAAACACCATCCCGTACTCAAAGGCGTCCATTTGAACGTGAAAGCCGGAGAAATGATCGGGTTGGTCGGCCATTCCGGTGCGGGCAAGTCGACGTTCATCAACTTGATCTGCCGGTTTTATGATACGGACGAGGGCCGGATCACCATCGACGGAAGCGACCTGCGTAACATTAGTCAATCCGACCTGCGCAAGCAGATCGGCGTCGTGCTGCAGGAGACGTTCCTGTTCGACGGGACGATCGCCGAGAATATCTCCTACTCCAAGCCGGACGCGACGCCCGAGGAAATCATGCGCGCGGCCAAAATCGGCAACGCCCACGATTTTATCGTGCAGTTGCCGGACGGCTACGATACGAAAGTCGGAGAACGCGGGCATCGGTTGTCCGGCGGAGAGAAGCAGCGAGTGGCGATTGCGCGCGCGATCATTCATGATCCCCGCATCTTGATCCTCGACGAAGCGACCGCTTCTGTGGATACGGAAACGGAACGTCAAATTCAGGAAGCCATTTCTCGGCTGGTCAAAGGCCGCACAACGTTCGCCATCGCCCACCGGCTGTCCACGCTTCGGAATGCGGACCGGCTGGTCGTATTGGAGAAGGGCAAAATCGTGGAACTCGGAACCCACGAGGAACTGCTGGCCAAAGAAGGCGGCGTATACCGCAAGCTGGTCGATGCACAAACCGAACTGTCCAAGATTAAGGGGGTGGAAGGCTGATGAACGGTGATACCTACGATATCCATATGATCGAGCCGGACAAAGCCTTCTTCAGCCGGGGGGCGGGCGGTGTATTTCAAGGCGCAGTGGATGGCAAAACCTATGAGGAGTTAGTCGTCTACCGGGCTTTCCCGTTTCTTTACACCATGCAATTCATCTCCATCCGAAACGCCAAGAGCGAGGAACTCGGCATCATCCGCGACATCGCGGAGCTGGATGAGGAGAGCGGAAGTGAATTAGAGAGAGAGCT
>JAQBPQ010000168.1 GCA_028287445.1 Cohnella sp. | reverse complement strand
GTTCGAATGATTGCTGTCCGAATAAGACGATAAATACTCCAAGCTTCATTCTGCCACCTGACCTTTCCTTTACATGAATATATGTTGAAACGAGGACGCCCTTATGTACGCGCGTACACTCGGCATCCTCATTTCATTTTACCTGAAAACGTAATCATCTGCCATGGTGGGGTTTCCCCGCTTTATACCGACGGAACTAAACGAAGCTGATGGCTTGACCTTTGTTGGCCGATTCGTACACCGCTTCGACGATCTGTTGTACGACAAGCGCTTGCTTGGCCGTCACAACCGGTTGACGATCATGGAGAATCGCGTCAATCCAGGCGCGGGCCTCTTTCTCGGCCGGCTCACTACCCGGAATGGAGTTGTCCCACACCGATCCGAGCTGAATTTCTTTCGTGTACAGCCGGCCATGTTCTTCGCCGTTGACACGGAGTCCGCCTTTCATATCGGCGCCGGCTTTGGTTCCGCACAGCGTCACTTTCGCTTCATCCACATCCAGCGTGTTCAGCGCCCAACTGGATTCCAGCCACACTGTGGCGCCATTCTTCATCGTAATCATCGCGAACGCCGAATCTTCCACGGTGAACTTGGCCGGATCCCAATTACCCCATTCGTTGGCAGGGCTTCCTTGCTCGGCCAGCTTGCGGTACGAGGTGCCCAGCACGTTGCGCGGCTCGTAGTTGTCCATCATCCACAGTGCCAGATCCAGCGCGTGCGTACCAATATCGATCAGCGGTCCTCCGCCTTGTTTCTCCACATCCAGGAACACGCCCCAAGTCGGCACCGCTCTGCGGCGAATCGCATGGGCTTTAGCCAAGTAAATTTCCCCTAGCTCGTTGTTGCGGGTCGCTTCATTCAACCAAATCGATTCTCGGCGGAAACGGTTTTGATACGCAATGCTGAGCTTGCGGCCCGTGCGTTCGGAAACTTCCAGCATCCGGCGAGCGTCCGCTGCGGTCTTGGCCATCGGTTTTTCGCACAGAACGTGTTTGCCCGCCTCCATCGCATCGATGGAAATTTGGGCGTGCGTATCGTTCGGAGTGCAAACGTGAACCACATGAACATCAGGATCTTGGAGCAAATCCTGAATGTTGTCGTAGATTTTGGCATCGGGTGTGCCGTATTTGGCTTTCGCTTCTTGGGCTCTTTCGGGAGCCACATCAAAAAACGCGGTGATTCGGGCTTCCGGGATTTTGGCGAGCGACGGAAGATGTTTGCCCATGGCGATTCCGCCGCAGCCGATCATTCCTACATGAACAGTTGACAAAATGCTTGTCCTCCTTGTGTATGTACTGCATTGACACTACAATTAAGTGTATCATCGATTTCAAGATTTCACATCCTCTCAAGTGGGAGGATTATATGCTTTTTTGTCATCCGGGAGGTGCTGCCATTTGCAACCTGTCAAAGAAAAGATTGAATATGAGAACCCGCTGCTGTCTTTGAAAATATGGCAGATCATCCGCGACGACGACAAAACTCTCAATTGGCACTATCATCCCGAGTGTGAACTGCTGCTGGTGCAGAATGGAAGGCTGGACATCGAACTCGGCGGCGAAAGTTACATCATGGCTCCAGGCGACGTCGTTATCCTCGGCAGCTCACAGCTTCACCGGGACCGAAGTTATGGGGGACCGCTCGATTACATCGTGCTTCAGTTCGATCTGCAATCTTTTTTTGACCAGAGTACGATTCCCTACTTGCAGTATTTTAATGAGACCAAAGTTCCGCTGAGCACCATGAATTATATTTTTCGGGACAACCCCCGGGCTCGTTCTGAGGCTGCGGATTGCATTCGTGAAATCCACGAAGAAGCGCAGCGCAAGGAAAGCGGGTACGAGCTGGCGGTCAATCTGCTGATCAAGAAACTGCTGCTTATTCTGATCCGCAATGACTCGCAAGGTTTGCTGGCCGGCCAAGACCGTGTCGAACGAATCCGGCTGAAACCGGTTCTCGATTATGTCGAATCACGGATCGATGCTCGCATCGCCGTGGAAGACGCCAGCCGGATCGCCAATATGAGCTATTATTACTTCGTCAAATTTTTCAAAAAGATCATGGGCATGTCGTTCACGGAATACGTCAATTTTCGTAAAATCAAACGGGCCGAGCAACTGCTTCTCACCCGCGATTTGAGCGTCAGCGAAGTCGGTGACCAGATCGGCATGGCGAACATGGCCCATTTCTACAAAATGTTCAAACGTTTTAACGGTTATTCGCCCAAAGAGTTTCAACGCAAAATGCTCGCTTGGGGAAGAAGTTGAGACGTGTCGCGTTTAAAACCACTTCCCCCGCCCGACACGATACAAAAAACCGGGACGTCAGCGTCCCGGCGAAGATGGTTTGCGGTTTACGATGAGCTTGTAGCCGACGCCGCGGATCGACTCAATCTGCACGGTCTGTTGGCTCAGCTCCAGCTTTTTGCGGAGCGAGCTCACATGGACGTCGACCGTCCGTTGGCCGCCGATATAATCGAATCCCCACACGACGTTCATCAGATCGTCCCGGGTGATGACGATGCCGGGGCGTTCCGCCAAGTAGAGGAGAACTTCGAATTCCTTTGGACGCAGCGTAATCCATTGGCCGTTAACGAACACTTCATACCTGTCGGGATAAATCTGCAAATCTCCAAGGGCGATCACTTTTTCCCCGCCAACCGAAACAGCCGGCTTATTCTCCTCGTTGCGCGACCTGCGCAGCACCGCCGATGCACGCGCCAGCAGCTCCGCAACGCCAAACGGCTTGGTGATATAATCGTCGGCACCCATTTGAAGCCCTTGCACCACTTCTTCCTCCGCATTACGCGCTGTGAGAATGATGACAGGCGTCTTTACCGCGTGCTGCCGAATTTTCTGGAGCACTTCGAACCCGTTCATTCCCGGCAGCATCAAGTCTAGAAAGATGATTGCATAGTTGTCATTTACCGCCCGGTGAAGTCCTTCTGCCCCGTTGCCAACGACTTCCGCCTCGTAACCTTCTTGCGACAAATTATACGAGACCAGACGGGCCAATGTCGGTTCGTCTTCAATGATCAGTACCTTGTCCGCCATACGTTCCTCCGGTCCGGCACCCTGCCATGTGTTAAGCTTATACTCCATTTGTATCATACCCGTGTCAACAGAGAGTCACACATTTGTTAACCGAATATTAAATAGATGTGAACGCGCATTCTGCCTGTGATTAAGGCTGCAACAAGGGAAGCTCGAGAATGAATTGCGTGCCAATGCCCACGCTGCTCTCCACCCGGATCGTACCGTGATGAAGCTCGACCAGATGTTTGACGATCGACAACCCGAGACCGGTACCTCCTGAGCTTCTTGAGCGATCTTTATCCACTCGATAAAACCGTTCGAAAATGCGCGGAATATCCTTCTTCGGAATCCCGATCCCGGTGTCCGACACCGTGATGCGTACCCGCTCATCCCCTTCTTCCCAAGCGCCCGTGTCGATCGTTTCCGCTCTCACCTTCACCCGGCCGCCTTCCGGCGTGTAGTTGAGGCCGTTTTGCAGCAGATTCAGCATGATTTGACCGAGCCGGTCTTCGTCGGCTTCCAAGAACAATCCCTCTTCGGCCTGAAGATCAAGCAGGATGTTCTTCTTCGCCGCTTCGGGCGCCAACATCTCTTTCATCCGTGCCAGGAAAAGCCCGAGATCCACAGGTGAAAACTGCAGCGGAGAACGGCGGGACTCAATTTTGGACAACTCCAGAATATCGCCGATGAGCCGGTTCAGCCGCTCGCTCTCATCATGGATGATCGTAAGGAAAGAGCGAGCCGTTTCCGGATCGTGCATCGCTCCGGACAACAGCGTCTCCGTGAACCCTTTGACCGCCGCTACGGGAGTTTTGAGCTCGTGGGACACATTCGCCACGAACTCGCTGCGCATTTTCTCCAGCCTCCGGATGGCCGTCACATCCTGCATGACGAGCAGCACCCCTGGGAACTCTTCTCCGCTCATCGTCGTCGGTACCAGACTAAGCTGAAGCAGTCTTTCTTCCGGAAAATAGACCGGCAGCTCCTGGTGATAGGGGATGCGGTATTCCAATCCTTCACGGATCAAGCCCACCAATTCGCTATGCTGCCGAATCTCGGTATACGGACGGCCGATTCGTTCCCGGGCGGAATCGCCGAGCAGGTTCTCCGCCTCCCGATTATACAGCGTCACCCGCCCGTCATGCCCGATCATGACCACGCCGCTCGTCATGTTGTCCACCACATCTTGCAGCCGGGCTCCGTTCTGGCGAACCAGGTCGAGCTGTTCCTGCAGGTTTTTCGCCATCGAATTTAACGCACTTGCCAGTTCGCTAATTTCGTCCCGTCCGTCTTCCGGCACCCGGATGGCATAGTCCATGTTGGCCATCCGTTTGGCGGCAATGGTCATCTTCTCAAGCGGTCGCGTCACGCCCTGCGCCAGACGGTAGCTCACGGCAGCGGCGAGCGCGAACAGCAGCACCAACCCGAAACCAAGAGTCAGCCACATTTCGTTCTGGCTCCGGTCCACATCATTCAGGCTCATCGAGAGCCGGAGGAATCCTTGAAGCTTACCGTCCGTCTTGATGGCCATGGCCACGTAAATCATATTCTCGCCAAGTGTAGCGCTGTGACGGATACTGCTTCCGATGCCCGTCGCCAGCGCTTCCTGCACTTCTGAACGTGCCAAATGGTTGTCCAACGTGTGGGGATCGCGCTCCGAATCGCCCATGACTTTGCCGTCAGCGAGGATGTAGGTGACCCGCATGCCGGCGGCTTCTTTTAACCGGACCGCCTGCCGCTGAAATTCATTATCGCCCGCTGCCGGAGCCGTCGTGCCAGGCCAAGGAACGGTCGCTTCGATCACCTTTAACTCACGAATCATGTGATCCTTCAGCTCAGCCTGATAATTCTGCCGATATGAATTCCCCGTCAGCAAACCAGCGGCCAGAACGGACAAACCGATGAGAAGCATGAACAGCGTGGTCAGTTTTGAACGAAATTTCGTCATGGTGTACTCCCGGCTTCTCCTTCCGTTCGGCTCAGCGGACGCCCGTTGTTATGCGAATACGGGGTCTTTGAATTGCGCCAGCTTTTGCTTGGAATCCTGCTCCACTTCGGCGTGCAGGCTGTTGCCATGCGCATCCATTGTGACGATGGCCGCAAAACCCTCAACATACAGATGCCACATCGCCTCCGGAATGCCGAACTCCATGAAGTGGACGCCCATCACCTGTTTGATGCACTGGGCATAGTATTGGGCGGCTCCTCCGACAGCGTTCAGATACACCGCACCTTGCTCCTGCAATGCAGCCAATGTTTTCGGTCCCATACCGCCTTTGCCGATGACGGCTCGAATTCCGAATTTACGCATAATGTCCCCTTGATAAGGCTCTTCACGAATGCTTGTGGTTGGTCCCGCAGCCTTGACATGCCAGCCGGCATCGTCTTGCAACATGACAGGCCCGCAATGATAGATGATCCCGCCGCTCAAGTCTACCGGAGAATCGTGATCCATCAAATGCTTGTGCAGCGCATCGCGCCCGGTGTGCATCTCGCCATTCAGAATGACAACGTCGCCCACGCGTAGTTGACGTACGTCTTCTTCCGACAGCGGCGCACGCAGTACCACTTCCCGGCGTTTCTCGCCGGATGAGGCCGCATCGGTGGCAACGGCGGAAGCCGCAGCGTTCATCGAAACGGCGGAACCGCCCTCATACACCCACTCCTTGATTTCGTGCGTATTTCCATCCAAAATAACACCCTGACGGCGGAAAGCCCAACAATTGTAGGCAACCGAGACAAAGAAGCTTGCCGGAAGCCGGTTGTTCACGCCAACCTTGCATCCGAGCAAGGTGACGGCTCCGCCGAATCCCATTGTGCCGATCCCGAGTTGGTTCGCTTTGTCCATGATATAATCTTCCAATTTCGCAAGCTCCGGAATCGGGTTCACATCATGAACCGGACGGAATAGCTGATGCTTCGCCAGCTCATAACCCGTCGTTCGGTCGCCGCCGATCCCAACGCCAATGAAGCCGGCGCTGCAGCCTTGGCCTTGTGCCTGGTAAACCGCATGCAAGACGCATTTGCGGATGCCGTCGAGGTCGCGGCCGGCTTTGCCGAGCCCTTCGAGCTCGCACGGCAGGCTGTACTGGATGTTTTTGTTCTCACAGCCGCCTCCCTTCAGGATGAGGCGAACCTCCACTACGTCTCGCTCCCACTGCTCAAAATGGATAACCGGGGTGCCCGGACCCAGGTTATCCCCCGTGTTCGAACCCGTCAGAGAATCGACGGAGTTCGTGCGAAGCTTGCCGTCTTTGGTCGCACGGGCAACGGCTTCGCGGATTTCGCGTTTCATGACGATTTGGTTGGCTCCGACGGGCGTGTGTACGATAAACGTCGGCATCCCGGTATCTTGGCAAATGGGGGACACGTTGCATTCCGCCATTTCAATATTTTGTGCGATTGTGGCGAGCGACAGCCCTGCACGAGTGGCGCTGTCTTCAGCCTCCTTGGCGGCCGCCACTGCACGGCGTACATCAGCCGGCAAGTTGGTGGACGTTTCGACAATCAATCGATACACACTTTGTTCAAAGGCGGACATTCTGCGGTTTCCCCTCTCAGGTCGGTGTAGCTCAACGATTCGGAAAACGATAAGTTCCACCTATACTTTTCTATACTTGATAGATATATAATAGCATACAGAAACGGGAACCGGAGAAAAGGAGAACGACGATGGCCCATCATTTTCTCGCTTATTTGTATCGTTTGCAGCATATCGAACGGTGGAGTTTGATGAGGAATACGACACCGGAAAATGTGGCCCAGCATTCCTATCACGTAGCACTTCTTACGCACGTTCTAGGCACGGTTGCCAGAGAAGTATTCGGCCGCGACGTCGATTCGGACCGGGCCGCCGCTTATGCGCTGTTTCACGACGCCACCGAAGTTTTCACCGGAGACATTCCGACACCGGTTAAGCATCATAATCCCGGTATTCTCGCGCATTTTCGCGAGATTGAATCTTTGGCCGCCGAGCGGCTGCTGGCCACGGTTCCGGATGAGCTTCGAGGCGTGTATCGGCCCTTCCTGACCGGCGAAACCGGGGATGCCGAACTGTACAAGTATGTGAAAGCAGCAGATTTGCTGGATGCTTATCTGAAGTGTTTAAGCGAATTGTCGGCCGGCAATCGGGAATTCGCCACCGCCCGCCGCCAAAGCGAAGAGAAGCTGCGGAAGCTGGAAATGCCGGAGGTCGAATGGCTGCTGGACCGGCTGGCTCCAGGATTCGAGAAAACGATCGACGAGTTGTCCGAAGAGGAGTAAGGGCATGGGAGTCATCGGAGTTTGTGCATCTATGTAACGATTAAATTGATCTTAAAGCAGACATGTGATAGACACATGAGCTGATTCCGTTCGCGTTGGCCATGCCGAAATCGTTTTTGAGCGTGTTTGCCTGCAAATCCGGAGAGTCATGCGTGGCTGTTTTCGCGCTGACAGACACCGTACGTTGGATACACCGGTCCAAGTTGTTGTAATCGTCCATATCGTGTGATATAGCAGGCCATATCCAGCGCTTAAGAGGGTACATCTATATGGGCAGCACGGAGCGGGGAACGGCGCGAGGTGCCAAACTGCACTCGAAATGATGAAAAGTTCTT
>JAQBPQ010000156.1 GCA_028287445.1 Cohnella sp. | reverse complement strand
CCAAACGGAGCGAAGTCGCACTTCCCTCTGAGGTTTTAGGAGGCTGAAAAACGCGACATTGATCTACCGATGACTTTCCTTCTGCTGCCAATCCATAACTCGGAGTTCACTTATTCGTGATTCCAACTGAAGTCGGGAGAACGGTTGCTGTCCAAGTACAACAGCCCGGTGCTGAGAATGTTCGACAGCTCACGTTGAAACCTTACGAAGGCGTGGTATTTCTTCTAAAGTAACTCGATATTGTGAAAAGGCGGTCTTTCGTCATCGTGGATGACAGAGCACCGTTTTTTTCTTGGTCATGAAGCCCATTTTCGCCGCCGCCCGATTTTACCCAATTGCAAACACTCAATACGAAGTTTCGTGGCCTGCAGTTCGAAAAAAACCAAATTGGAACGCCGATTTGGAGCAGAGAGGTCCGAAACGGTGTTCTAATTGGGCAAAATCGGACTCAAGCGACGGCAACGATCACCGGGGCTTCGCTAGTTGTGCAAAATCGGACTCAATATCACCTTACACGATAGAAGTTCGTGGAAGATCTTAAAAGTGATAAAATTCTAATTCAATCAAGGATTTCGACGCTTTCTGGCGAAAAAGAAAGAATCATGATCAGAGGAGGGGTACGATGGGAACGCGGTTTATCAAAGTTGCGGTGATTTACTTTTTGATCGGCACGGTATGGGGGTTGGTCATGGGGGCAACACAACATATGGAGTACATGTCCGCTCATGCCCATATCAATCTGCTAGGCTGGGCGTCGCTGGCTATTATCGGGGTGATCTATCGGGTTTTTCCGCAAGCGGGGGAAGCGAAGCTGGCCAAAATCCAGTTTTGGCTGCACAATATCGGGTTGCCGCTTCTGGTGATCAGCATGGTTTTGTTCGCTAACGGTGATCATGGAAGCGGTATTCCGTTCGCGGTTTTAGGCGGCGTGCTGGTCATTGCGTCCGTCATTGTGTTCACTGTAAATCTGTTTAAACGTCTCTCATAGGTGTCATGGACACTGTTTGGGGATATGTCCCGGTTTTTGGGGCTTTCGGCTTAGTTGAGGTTGTCTACGACTGCGCTGGCGGGTTTGTCCCGCAGGTGCAGTCGTTTTCATTTTGCGGGCTAATAATAATCAACTGAAATATTTTTTCATTTTTACAAAGGAAGAGAATTTTTCACGATTTCAGAAAACAAATACAAGTCAAAATAAAACCACAGCGATATTTATTAATGTGGGATATATATTTGGGATGATGTTGACCTTCCCGAATGTAAGCGTTTATAATACAAACAAACCCACATAAAACAACATCGCATCAAGCTGTGAACACATGATCTGCACAATGGTCTAATTCCGATCTCCAACAAGGATTTCGGATGGATATAGATTCATGAGGAGGATGTCGAATGTTGAAGGTTACAAACGGGGGGAAGAAGTTTCTCATGATCGCAGGGGTCGCGTTGCTCGCGCTCAGTCTCGCGGCATGCGGCAAATCCGGCAATAAAGGCGGCGGTGACGCTTCCGGAGGCACCCAAACGTTGGACGAACTCGTTCCCCTGGCACAAAAAGAAGGAAAGGTCGTCAGCGTCGGAATGCCGGATACGTGGGCGAACTGGAAAGACACCTGGGATCAACTGAAAAGCAAACATCAAATTTCTCATACCGATACCGACATGAGCAGCGCCGAAGAAATCGCCAAATTTGATGCGGAGAAGAATAAGCCGACCGCGGATATCGGCGATGTCGGGATCGCTTTTGGCAACATGGCCGTAGCGAAGGGCGTCACCCAACCGTACAAAACGCAATACTGGGATGAAGTGCCGGATTGGGCCAAAGACAAGGACGGCAACTGGATGGTCGCCTATACGGGAAGCATCAGCATTTTCTGCAACAAACAACTCGTAGCGACCTGCCCGAAGAGCTGGGCCGACCTGGAGAACAACGACGGCAAATACAAACTTTCCGTCGGTGACGTGACCAAAGCCGCACAAGCGCAGCATGCCGTTCTGGCCGCAGCGCTCGCCCATGGTGGAGACGAAAGCAATATCCAGCCGGGCATCGACTATTTCAAGAAGCTTGCGCAAAAAGGACTCATTTCGAAAGTCGATGTATCGGTCGCCAATATTCAGAAAGGCGAAGTGGCGGTCGCTCTGCTATGGGATTTCAACGCACTCGGATACCGCGATCAATTCGGCAAGGATAAGTTCGAAGTGAACATTCCCGCCGAAGGCAGTGTCATCAGCGGATACGCCACAATCATCAACAAGTGGGCGCCGCATCCGAATGCCGCCAAACTTACCAGAGCCTACATTTTCAGCGATGAAGGACAAATTAACCTGGCCAAAGGCTACGCCCGGCCGATCCGCAGCAGTGTTAAATTGCCGGTGGATGTGGAAGCCAAGCTGATTCCTCAGGATCAATACAAGAACACGAAGCCGATTAAGGATTTTACGGTGTGGGAAAACACGGTGAAGGGGCTTGGCGCCAAATGGCAGGAAGAAGTACAAGTCAGCATAAAATAAGGCTTTTGCTGCTCATTCCCTTCTTGCTCTGGTTATTCGCTTTTCTTCTCTTACCCGCCATTATGATGGTGATTTCCAGTTTTCAAAATGAAGGCGGCCAAGGGTTTACCCTTGGCCAGTATGTCAAAGGGCTCACGCATCCCTTATATACGACCGCCATTAAGAATAGCGTCATCCTGTCGCTGGTCTCGGCTTTGGTCGGAATCACGGTCGCTGTCATCGGCGCCTATTCTTTTACTACCTTCTCGGCGAAAATGCGAGACCGCATGCTGAACATCTCCAATATCATGACCAACTTCGCTGGGGTGCCTTTGGCCTTCGGATTTATGATTTTGTTCGGGATCAACGGCATGCTCACCCTGCTGTTCAAGAAGCTGGGATTGTCCTTTCTCGTTTTCGATTTGTACTCCTGGACCGGTCTGGCTTGGGTTTATATCTACTTCCAAATTCCGGTCGCCATCCTGCTCATTTATCCGTCACTTTATGCAATTAAACAGGAGTGGAAAGAATCCGCCGCGCTTCTGGGTGCGAACACGTGGCAGTTCTGGCAGCGGATCGGCGTTCCCGTCCTGCTTCCGGCCATCGCGGGCACATTCAGCGTGCTGTTCGCCAACGCGATGGGCGCTTATGCAACGGCTTATGCGCTTGTGACACAGAACTTCAACCTGCTTCCGATCCAAATCGGCGGCATGGTGGCCGGAGACGTATTTCCCCGGGTAGAGCTGGGCAGTGCCCTTGCGATCATCCTCTTCCTCATCTTAGCGATTGCCTTGTTCATTAACGAGAAAATGCTGCGTCTGGCAAGGAAGGGGCAATAGGATGCACACCGCCGAGAAAAAAAAGCCGGCCGGCCGGGTTTGGCACTTGTTCGTCGTGATTGTGATCCTGACGTTTCTATTGCTTCCCTTGCTGGTTACGTTCTTGTTCTCCATCAGCACCGTATGGGAAAATACGATCATGCCCCTAGGTCTAACGTTCGACGCGTACACGAATTTATTTTCCGACGAACGGTTTTTATTTGCGCTAGGCCGGTCTTTCTTGGTGGCCGTCATCACGGTGGCTTTGTCCTTGATCATTATGGTGCCGACCATCTTTATCGTGTCCTTGTACATCCCCCGGCTGGAGAAGTGGCTGCAGACCGTGGTTCTGCTGCCGTTTGCCATTCCGGGAGTGGTGGCCGCCGTCGGGTTGATCAAGCTATACTCGTCCCCGCCGTTTGCGATATCCGGAACGATTTGGATTCTGATCGGCGTCTATTTCATCATCATTTTGCCATACGTCTATCAAAGCACCCGAAATTCACTGCGATCCGTGAATGCCGAGGAATTGATGGAAGCGGCCGAGGTGCTGGGGGCCGGCAAATCCCGGGCTTTCATTCGCGTCATTCTGCCCAATATCATGCCGGGGATCATCGTGGCCAGCTTGCTTTCCTTCTCGATCATTTTCGGAGAATTCGTGCTGGCGAATATGCTGGTCGGAGGCAGTTATGAAGTCGTTCAAGTTTACTTGTTCCATATGCTGGGTACGGACGGCCATCTATCTAGCGCAACGATCGTAACTTTCTTTGCGCTCATCTTCATCTTGTTCGCCCTCGTGCTTAAATTCGGTAATCGGAAGCCGCAGGCAAAGCTGCCGTCTGACGACGGGAAGGAGGAACCGGCTTGAGTTTCGTCCACATTCGCAACGTCTCCAAAAGCTTTCAAGATAACAAAGTACTCAACCAAGTTTCCCTATCCATCGAAAAAGGCGAGTTTGTAACCCTTCTGGGTCCGAGCGGCTGCGGCAAAAGCACGCTGCTGCGTTCGGTGGCTGGCCTTAATGACATTGACGAAGGCTCTATCTCAGTTGGGGGTATGGACATCACGCATCTGCCGCCGAAGAAACGCAACGTCGGCATGGTGTTTCAATCCTATGCGCTATTCCCGAATATGAACGTTTATGATAACATTGCATTCGGCTTAAAAATGGACGGTTTATCCAAACTTGATATCCGCTCCATAGTAGATGATATGATTTCCCTTATTGATTTAAAAGGCAAAGAAGACCGCTACCCGAACCAACTGTCGGGCGGGCAGCAACAAAGGGTAGCGCTTGCGCGTTCACTCGTGAAGAAACCGACCGTTCTACTGCTGGATGAGCCGCTTAGTGCATTGGATGCCAAAATTCGCCGCTCTCTGCGCAACGAAATCCGGTTGATTCAGCAACGGCTCAAGATGACCACGATCTTCGTTACCCATGATCAGGAAGAAGCGCTGACGATATCCGACCGGATCTTCGTCATGAATCAAGGGGAAATCGAGCAGGTCGGCAGCCCTAATGATATCTACACCGCTCCCGCAAGTGAATATGTGGCCCGGTTTATCGGCAATTACAATGTTTGGAGCCGGCAGCAGCTCCAGGGACTTCCGGTTCGTGGCGTGCCGGAGCAAGGAGACGTGTTCGCCGTGCGGCCGGAGGCCATACGGATGGAAACCGGATACGGGGATGAAATCGAGGGCGGAATCGTGGCGGACGGCAAGGTGACAATGGTCTCTATTCTCGGCAATATCCTGCGCTTCGAAGTGGATGTCTCCGGCCTTCCGGTGACGGTGGATATGCTGAGCGGTCAGTCGATCGAACATTTGGGTTCCGGAACGCCCGTCCGTCTGGTCATCCCTCGCGACGAATGGAAAAGTATCCGAAAATCCTCGTGAGGAGTACGACAGATGTCTTTGTCTTTTGAGAAAAGGAAGAAAAAAATACTGGAGCAGTTGAGCAAGGAAGACCGGGTGGAGGTTCAGGTTCTGGCGGACGAGTTTACCGTATCGACGGAAACGATCCGCAGGGATTTGGAGCGGTTGGACAGCGAAGGCAGACTGAAGAAGGTATATGGGGGAGCGGTCAAGGTCCGGGCTGATTCGCTGGAGCTTCCGTTCGACGAGAAAACGCTGCTGCATGCCGCCGAGAAGGCGGCCATCGGGAAATACGCCGCATCGATGGTGAAGGGCGGGGACACCGTGATGCTCGGCAACGGCACGACGACCATCGAGATCATCCGCAACTTGAAAGATCACCGGGACGTTACGATCGTCACCCATTCCACGCCCACCATGCTGCTCGCGATGGACATTTTTCCCGGCAAAATCATTTTCGTCGGCGGGGAGGTGAACAGCCGTCAGAAATCGACTGCCGGCCCGCTGGCGGAGCTTATGCTGAATCAGCTGAGAGTGAACAAAGCGTTTATCTCGGCAGGAGGTGTCTCCCTAGTAGACGGCATCACCGATTTTGAGCTGTCCGAAGCCAACATTTCCCGCAAAATGATGGAGCGGGCAGATGAAACGGTGTTTTTGGCAGACTCCTCCAAATTCGGCAAGTCGACCTTTGCCAATGTTTGCTCCCTGGACGATGTGTACACGATCGTCACCGACCGCCACTGCTCGGAAGAGTGGAAACAATACCTGACGGAGCGGGATATCGTGATTTTGACGGCTGACGAGGAGGACGCATCGTGAAAGTCGATTTTCATTTCCATCTGGAAGAAGGCCCTTATTCCTACGGGTGGCTGCAACGGACAGCCCGCGCTTTGGAAAATGCTTACGATGAAAGCCCGATTGACCATCCGAGCAACACACTCCCTTGGATCGTAGAACAGACGAACAGACTGAGGACCCGTCTGGAGGAAGGCTGTTTCTCAGACCGCTGGATGGAGCGGTACATGGATCAAGGCCGGAAAAAAGGAATTCAGCGGTACGGAGTCGTCGACCATCTGTATCGGTTCGAAGAATTCCGCGATTATTATGAGAAATATATTGTGATGAATGATACCGAATTGGGTCGTCTGCAGCGATATTGGTTCGACCGGGTTCGGATCGGATCGATCGAGGAGTATTTGACAGCCGTGCGGAGGATGCAGTCCCAAGGCCATCCGATTTCCCTGGGCGTGGAAGCCGATTATTTCCCCGGCGGGGAAGCGGAGCTTAAAGGGCTATTGGACCGCTACGAATTGGACTATGTGATCGGAAGCGTGCATTTCGTGGACGGCTGGGGTTTCGACAATCCGGAAGTGAAGCATATATTTGAACAACGGAACTTATTGGAGCTTTACCGTTACGGATTTGAACATGTCAAGAAAGCCGCCCAATCCGGCCTTTTCGATATCGTCGCTCACCTGGACAATTTGAAGGTTTTCAACTATCGGCCGGACGAGAGCGAACTGCTTCCTTTGTATGATGATTTGGCTGCCTCGCTCAAAGCGGCGAATGTGGCCTCAGAAATCAATACGGGACTCGCCTATCGGTATCCGGTGAAGGAGATGTGCCCTAGCCCATCTCTCTTAAGTCGTTTGTATGCTCATGGCGTCCCGATTACGCTGAGTTCGGATTCCCATTTTCCCGACGACATCGGCACGATGCTGGAGGAAGCCGCGGATTTGGCGAGACGTACGGGTTATCGGGAAGTGGTCTATTTCAAGAATCGTGAGCGGATCAGTATTCTGTTAGATTAATGAAAAGAGGGGGGAAGTCATGTCCAATCCCGCCGTGTGGCAGATCAGTGACTGGGAATTGACGATACGCATTATGTGCTCGCTGGTTATCGGCGGGTTAATTGGCTTGGAGCGGGAATGGGGGGACCACGCGGCCGGCTTTCGCACCCATATCCTGGTATGTCTGGGCTCGTCACTCATTATGCTGTTGTCCATCTACGGATTCAGCGCGTTCGTGGGTCAACCGCATGTCAACGCCGACCCGGCCAGACTGGCGGCACAGGTCATTAGCGGCATCGGTTTTTTGGGTGCGGGTACAATTCTGCGTACCGGCAACTCCATCTCCGGACTGACCACCGCGGCTTCTCTATGGGTCGTGGCGGCGCTTGGACTGGCGGTAGGAGCGGGTTTTTATTACGGTGCGCTGCTCACGACTTTTCTGGTGCTCGTCAGTTTATTTGTGCTGAACAAGTTGGAGAAATCCTTTTCGGGAAAACGAAGGCTGGCGGATCTTACTTTGTGCATGGACGAGTCGGTTGGTGGTCTTCAGTCGGTTATGGGGATGCTGGAACCGTTCGGGGCAACGGTCACCAACCTGACAGCCGATTCCGATCCGGCGAATAAGGACGGCCCGGTGATGCAGTTACAGCTCAGGGTCCGAAACGTGCTGATCGAGAAACACCCCGAATTTTTGGATGAGCTGCGTAGTATAAAGGGCATGAAACAAGTGAAATATCAGTTGGCGGACGGTAGAACACGCAAGAAAACGAGTGACGGAGTTTTGCCGAACGACGTTCAAACTGGATGAAATCATAACGGCCGGAGGCCGGGCCGCGAAACGCGTACCCGGCCTCCGGCCGTTATTCTTGCCCTATTTAACCGGAGGTTGTCGTTGTCGTTGTGGTGGATGAGGAGGTGCCCGTTGTTCCCTTCGGCTTGGCGTCTTGCTTCTGCTTCGCTTGGATCAACGCTTCCTGTCCCTTCGTTTGCAGGGCATTCAGCGCATCCGATACCGTCTTCTGCCCGTCCGTCGCTGACTTCAGTTCCTGCTGGGCGATGCCCATAAAATTCATTTGGAAGTCTTGTGGAATCTTATCGTAATTCTGGTACATGGCCGGTTGGATCGGCTTCAACGAATAGAACGCCTCGAAGTGATGGCCTTCCTTGTCCTTCAGGTATTGAGTGCGTACCGACATCTGTCCCTGTTGGCGCTTGGATGTCACCCTGGCGAATTCGTCGCTCATGATGTAGTTAAGGAAGGTCCAAGCGGCCTTGGATTTGGGAGAGTCGGCCGGAATGGCGAAGATTTGACTAAGCGAAACGTTCGGACTGACATCCGGATTGCTCGGATCGACCGGCATCGTCACAATATCCCAGTTTTTGATGGCTTTGTCTTTCACTACAGATTGGGCTTGCTTCAATTGGTCTATGATATAGGCACCGTCCATGGTCATGGCCAGTTTGCCGCTGATAAACGGATCTTGAAGCAAGTAGTCCTCATAAGACTGCGGCCCGCCTCCGCGATTCGGATCTTGGGTGTATAGGGAGCCGGATTTCATAGCGGTAATCGCCGTTTCAAACGTTTTTTTCCAAGCGTCGGTATTGATGGTCACCTGCATGCTGGCAGGGTTTACATAGCTCAAATTCTGCGTCATGCCAATCATATTGGCGAGTTGGAACACATCGCCCCCGTTATATCCTGTTTTCAGTCCATATACGCGGTCCTGCTTGGATCCGGTCGTCGGGAACCGGGCCGCCAGACGGAGCAAGTCTTCCCAGCTCATCTTATCCTTCGGAAGCTCTACGCCGTATTTCTGAAATAAGTCCTTATTGTAAAAGATCGCTTGACTGTTGAAGTTCGGCACCAATCCGTACAGCTTGCCGCCGCCCTGCTCTTTCAAATAATCCAGCATACCGGGCAAAACGCCTGCTTTATCGAATGCTTTGTCGTCGACGTTGGAGTCGAGCTCCATGAGTTTGCCCTCTCCGGAAAACTTCGTTAATTGCTCCGGGGTAAGCATGAGCACGTCCGGCTTCTGTTCCTGAATAAACTTGAGCATTTCCGCGTTCATGTCTTTGCCGGGTTCATACTTCACACTTTGCGTGGAGACGACTTCGATTTCCACCTCAGGGTGGAGAGCGGAGAACAGCATGCCGTATTGATCGAAGAAACTCCTGTCGTCGTAATACATCACTTTCAGTGTTTCCGGTTGCGAGTTTTTGGCTGTGTCTTTGCCTCCTGCGCCCAGAGTACAGCCCGCCAGTAAAGTGGCTGACAGCACAAGCGGGGCAAGCGCTTGTTTCCAACGATTCTTGGTCATTATCTCTCTCCTCGGTCCCAAATTCCAACAAACTTCTATGTATAATACGTGGAATACTTTCCCATTATCGGGGAAGGCTGCCCATTTGCATAGGGTCTTAAGTAAGATTTAAGGGATTTAAGGAAAAATTTAACTCTATAATTGCTGGTTAAAAAAAGCATATAACACGGGGCTATTCGCATATATATGGAAGAATGACCTATATTTCGTCCATCCTCATAATAATCGGATATTGTCGAAAAATGTATATTCATGTACAATTGCTTCGTTGTTCTCATTATCAATCAAAGGTGGAATATTGGAACATGCCGACCAGTTCAGAGATTCGCGCCAGAGCAAGAGAAAGCCTGCAAGGGATGTGGGGAAGATCCGCAGGACAGTACCTTCTGTTCACCCTCATTTTCAGTGTGCCGCTTGGTTTGATTAGTATTTGGAACCGATATGTCGGGCAAATCGTGGATTTGCTGGTGAGCGGCGTTCTTTCTTATGGTTTGTATTCCTACTTTTTAAGTGTCGCGCGAGGACAAAAGCCGTCCTTTTCTGTATTTTTCGGTGGCTTTAATCGCTATGTGAGTGTCTTTTTGCTTTACTTGCTGACGGCCATTTTCACCGCGTTATGGTCAATTTTATTGATTGTTCCCGGCATTATCGCGATGATTCGATACTCCCAAGCCTACTACATTCTTCACGATCATCCCGACATCAGCCCGCTTGAGGCGATTCGCCGCAGCAAAGCCATGATGGCAGGACATAAATGGCAGCTGTTTGTGCTCGCCTTATCCTTTATCGGCTGGATATTGCTGGTGATGATCACAGTTGGGATCGCCATCCTGTGGGTCAACCCGTATTTGATGACTGCGTTTGCCCATTTCCACCAAGAGTTAAAAGACCGCTCGATGCCGGTACCGGCGCAGGTTACGGGTAATCCTGGCTTGCAAGGTTAAGAGTAAAAGAGATAGCCAAATACAACAGAAAGCCGGGTCGCGTCATGCGCGTACCCGGCCTTCTGCCGTTTTGGATCTTTTGGCTTTCTTTATCGATTTTATTTTTCTACAATAGAGTCAAAAGAGCCAATGCTTGGAAAGGGACGATCGCATGTCCAAAGCCGATAATATGCTGTCCATCCTCTGGCTTCTCAAGACGCGCAGACGTATGACGGCCAAACAAATCGCGGAGAAGCTGGAAATTCATATTCGCACCGTTTACCGCTACATCGACGGGCTGTGTGCAAGCGGTGTGCCAATCGAAGCAGAAGCCGGCCATGACGGAGGATACAAGCTTCCCGAACATTTTCGCGACGCTCCGTTGTTCTTTGATTTGGAAGAGCAAAAAGCACTCGCGCAGGCGGCCGTGTTCGCACAGGAAGCAGGTTACCCTTACGGAGCTGAGTTGGATCGTGCGTTGACGAAGCTTCAGCGGCACGCTAATCAGGAGCAATGGGATGAGATCAACCGCCATCTGTCGGGCTTCGAGGTTATCCGCGGACCGGGACGGCGCGGGTTGGTATCTGAATTGCAGCAGATCGAACAGTCCGTTGCGGACGGACGAACGTTGAAGATGGAGTATCAGACCGGTCACGAGTCAATATCCAAAACCAGAAAGATGGATCCCTATGGACTTATTCATTGGAAAGGGAATTGGTATGTTGTCGGGTTTTGTCATTTGCGCGGAGAAATTCGCAGCTTCCGGGTCGACCGTATCCGTTCCTTAACGGGCGATGACGGTGTGTTCGAGAGGCCGGCATCTTTCTCGGCCAGACAGTTTTTACTGCACAATCTGCTGCCGGATCCAGGTAGTTCGGAGACGCTCGTCACTGTCATCGTTCGGGGGAAATGGGAAGCGCTGAACGAGCTGTGCGATCACTGGTTGTTCGGACATGCACTGGTGGAACGGACGGAAGAGGAAGCACGGTTCAGTTTGCAAAAGGAGGCGATTCAAAACATGGTTCCGTATTTCTTGTTCGGCTACGGACGAGCGATCCAAGTGTTGGAACCTCAAGTCTTGAAGGAACGGATGATCGAAGTCGCAGAGCGGTTGCTCGAACATTACCGGATTGATTGAATCACACCAGGATGTGGTAATAAAAAACAAAGACCCGCTTGGGCGGGCCTTTGTCCTCGATTCAGTGCGGTCACTCCGAAGCGGTTGCATCCACCGGTGCTGCGGCCGTGAGTTCTACCTTGTCGGCAGCAACTTCCGGAGCGGCAGCAACGGTTTGCGGCTCGGTGGCGACTTCCTGGTAAGTGTCGGAGTCCATCACGCGTCTTGCGCCGAGGTAGCGGTCCACATAATAGTTGTCGCTCAAACTCGTGATGGTCACTCCTTTGGAAGTCGAAGAGTGGGCAAATTTGTTATTCCCAACATAAATGCCCACATGTGAAACACTCCTGCCGTTCGTGTTGAAGAACACGAGGTCGCCCGCACGCAAATCTTCACGGGCTACTTTTTTGCCGATCGCGAACTGGTCTCTCGACGAACGGGGCAGGTCAACGCCAAGCTTCTTGAAGACATAACCTGTGAAGCCGGAGCAATCGAAGCCGCTTGTTGACGTTCCGCCGTAATTGTAGTCGATTCCGATCAGTTTCTGGATCGTGTTGTCCATTTTGGAGTCCGCGAAGGCACTGCCAACTTGGAAAGCAAGCAAAAAAGCAAGGGAAAGCAGGAAAACGTAAAACTTACGCAAAGCCGGGTGTCCCCTTCCAATGCCTACGAGGTTAGCTGGAGGGTTCGGTTGAAGGTTCCCTATGGCTCCTGTGAAGCGAAGCCAATTCACCCAAAATGGTTCCCCCGTTTCCCGGTGCACGGGAATTCGGCAAATTTTTTCACACAGCCTTACTTATTCGCTTTTCGTTAGGGACTTCCTGCTCCTTTTGGATTAGAATTCTTTAATCTTTGGCCCTGAACTCGAACCTTGCGGCTCCTTTCCGTGAGGTTTTTAGATGTCCGCAGAAACGCCGAACCCCCGCCCACAGGCTTATGTAAGCCTGCGAACGGGGATTTCCCCGGATAAAAGATTGTCGAACGGTGACCGGGACTTTAGCTCCTCATCTCGTTCCAAATCGCGTATTGAGAAGCAGCGGTCCAGAGGGAGAGCATCGAGCGCACAAAATGGAATGCCTGATGCAGCGCGACTGCAGCAAAACCGGACCAGACGAGAGAGACGGTGGATACGGCTGCGGATGCGGCCAAGCCGATTCCGACCATGGCGAGGGAGACGGCCACAAGCGGCATCGCCCGGGCGAGCGCCCGAAGCGCTCCTTTTCCTATGCCTTCCCGGGATACGGCGCCGAACTGCATGGACTGAAAGAGCAGATGAAGAACAAATCCCCACACGAGCCAACCGGCCGCGAAAGGCAGTAAATTTTGCAGCCAATGAGCCGCGGACCCGACACTTAAAAACCGGGATTTGGCTAGAGGCAGCAACCATACGGCCGGAAGCAGGGCCAGTGCATTTTCCAGCCAGTATAGAAGAGTCACGGGTTTCCATGCTTTGCGGATTCCCGAGAGAACTTGGGTGCCCCCCTCACCGGACGAATGATGAAACGAGTAATACACGCCGGCATTAAGCAGAGGGGTGAGCACCATCCGGACAAGGAGCAGTCCCACGAACATCCACAACAGATCGTCGACCAAATTCGTCCGGAAGAGCCGGAATTCCGCTTCAATTAGAAACAGCGGAATGGCGTCGGCATTCGGATGAAGGTCGGGATACCGCCGCAGTATGGGCGTTACGACCGAATCTACGAGCCGGAACAGGAAAAATCCCCACATCAAGCGATACAGAAATAAGAGAACCCATACATATTTATGCCGGACCGTCATGTCCCATCCCTTGCCAAGCCATTTTCTCACCGAACTCACCTCACCACGCCAATGTGCCGAACAGGCTTTCCACGAGCTGCGTCATGCCGGTCGTCCATCGAGTGCGCTCTTTCTGAGGCACCTCGGCTTTAAGGAAATTGTTATAGCGCTTATTATCGAGCACGATGGATAAGCCGGGATCTACAGCTGCATAGGATAGGGCGGAAGCGGAGTCGAGCTGGAAGCGGAGGAGATTTTGCGCGCCGTCCCATACTTTACTCACGCTTTGTCCGTCCTTGAAACCGAACAGCACTTTGACCGGTTGGGGGCTTCCCCCATAGCGGCGGAGCAGGATCGTGGTGCGATATCCACCGTTGCCGTTCTTGCCGGAATCGATCGATTCAACGGAATAATCGGCCATTTCCCCACGGTACACATAAGCGTCGAAGAATTCAGTCCATTTTCCTCTGGTCACCGTTTCTACGACTTTCTGAAAATCCGCCGTGGACGGATGTTTGAACCGGTATTTTTGAAAGTAAGATTTTAAAATTTTGTTCATCGTTATTTCCCCAACCTGGCGTTCCATTGCGGTCAGTACAAGTTTGCTGCGCAGGTAAACATTATCCGCGTACCGGTCCGGTGAGCCGAAGTGCCAGGAATGCTGTTTGAGCGGTGCCGGGTCGGTCAAATAACTGGCCTCCACCGGGGTGTTCGGCACAATGCCGTAAATGGCGTTCATCAATTTGTCTTCGGTGAAGGAGGTGAACCCTTCGTCCAGCCACGCTTCTTCGAATTCGTTGGAAGCAATCATGCCGTACCAATATTGGTGGGTGATCTCATGCACCAAGGTGCGTTCCAGCTCGTACCCGGGATTGTCGTTCTGGGCGGCCGCACCGGTAACGAGAGTCGGATATTCCATACCGCCTGCCCCGCTGCCGGCGGAAGGGGGGATGACCACAGACAGCGTGGAATAAGGATAGTCGCCATACCAAGCGCCGAGCTTGGCAAGCGCGGACTTGGCGGCGTGCATATAGCGGTCCTTCATCTTTTGATGAAGCGGGTCGAGATACAGCTTGATCCGCACGCCCGGAACCCCCAAGGAGGAGAAGGAGTCTTCATAGTAAACGAAGTTGGGAGAAGCGGCCCAAGCGAAATCGTGAACGTCATCGGCATAAAATTGGTAGGCTTTGCGGCCTTTGGATACGACTGCGGGTTTTGTTTGGAAACCTGTTGCAGCTACTTTATACAGCTCTGGAACTTCAACACGCACGTTGTAAATGCCGAAGTCCGCATAAAATTCCGAATTGCCATGGTACTGATGAAGGTTCCAGCCTTCTGTCGTCCGTCCTCTAGTGCCGACCGGTTCATAGACCGCGAGTTTGGGAAACCACTGGCCGGCCATGACGAAATCTCCTGCCTTGCCCATACGGGCGAACACAGGCGGCAGCTTAACCGTGAAGCCCAGTTGCAAAGTGACGGACATGCCGGGCTTGACCGCTTCCGGAAGACGGAGGGTCGCGAGTGTGCGATCGGCTTTATTGCCGTCGTCGGGCTGGACGTAATGGAGGCGCGGCAGCAGCGTTTCCCCCTCTTCGGTGGTCAGCGAAACGATGTCCATCGACCCTGACGTGCCCGGCGGCATGGAATCGTTCCGTAATTTGCCGCCGGATTCTTTCAAGAACGTGCTGCCGGGTGAAAAGGCGTTGGGGTACAAATGAAAATAAAGATCGGACACCGGTTTGCGGCCGGGGTTTTTCCATGTGACGGATTGCTTGCCCGTTAACGTCCCGTCCGTACCGAGTGAAACGGAAATATGGTATTCGGTCACTCGTTGGCTGAGAACAACCGGCTTGGGCTGCATCGGCGCGCCTTCGTCCGGAACGGTCGTATGGGGTTGAACGGCGGGGGCTGCCGACTCCTGGGACAGCGCGGAAGCCGGAAGGGCGAATTGATCCTTCCAAGCGTCTGCGAATCCGAATCGGACCGAGAAAACGAGGACGATCACGGCGGCGGCGAAAAGAAGAAGGCGGAACATGCGGCGCTTCGGCATAACGGATAACCCTCCCGTTGACAAGCATCTACGGGATGTATATGTCCGTTGTCCGTAGATTATATCTGCTTGTCTAAGGGAGGGCGGCAAAAGGGGAGTCGCTATGTGAGGAACATCAGGAAGAAGAAACGAGGGGAGACAATGTTCCCTTGTAAAGCAGTGTGAGCCGGTGCAGCGCGCGGGTGCATCCAACATAGAGCAGCTTGGCGTCTTGGGGATCCGCGGCGTAATGCTGGTCATCGGCATCGGCTACAAGCACCGCGTCGAATTCCAGTCCTTTGGCCAAGAAGACCGGCACAACGGAGACACCGCCGCGATAATGGCTCTGTCCTTCGGCGATCAGGTGGGCCTCTGTTCCGGCTTTTGCCAGGTCGTCGGCCAGTTTACGGCAGACTTCTTCGGTGCGGCCGATGATGGCGATCGTCCGCATGCCGCGCTGCTGGTTGTCCGAAATGAAGGAAACCATGGTATGGAGGCGTTCGCCAGGTGTTAGCACTTCTACGATTTTCACCGGGTCACCGCTGCGGAACACAGGTTGAGCCGGAGGGAGCGAGGTATCCGTGAACGGCAGAATACGGTTGGCGAATTCAATGATTTCCAGCGTGGAGCGGTAACTCTGCTTAAGTTCGTGATAGGAGCTGCGATCTTCCGGAAATACCGCTGCAAGCTCCTCCCAACGGCGAACGCCCCGATATGCATGGATTCCTTGGGCCAAATCTCCGAGAATCGTGAAGGAAGGTTCTGTCATCATTTTGTTCAGCAGGGCGATTTGGAAAGGAGATACGTCCTGGGCTTCGTCCAGAACGACATGGTCGAACGTCGCCTCTTCGCGGCCGCGCATGAAAAGCCGGATCCAGATAAGCGCCGGGAGATCCTCCGGCATGACGAGTCCCTTTTTGAGGCGTGCTTTGGTCTCGGCTGCCAGCGGTCCCGGAAGGAAACCGTCAGGACGGTCGAACAAGCTGTTATAAAAGGAGAGTTCATCCGTTTCCAGCAATTTTTTGGCGTAGGTTTTGAGCCGCTGCTTGCCTGTCTTCGTTCTGTCTTTGCGGATTTTGGCGTCGCGGATTGCTTCTTTCAGCTGCATTTCCAGCCACCGGTTCATCCGCCCGATCAGCCGCTCTCTCCGCATAGCCAGCGGATAATGTCGGTATTCCACCTCGAACCATTCCCGGATTAAGTGGGACGGGAGCGTGTATCCCTCCCAAGCTTCAAAGTCTTGGTCCGGCAAGTAGGAAGCCTCAAACTCCGAAAGCTTGCCGTCCAGCCATTCCGTGTAGCGTAGTGATCCTTTGAACCGTCCGGGCGTTTGGTCGTTGATCGCCGGCCGGTCGCCACCCGAGGAGAACCACCGAGTACCCTCGCTTGTCCGCCCCGCCAGTTCGACTTTGCCGCCGAGCCGGTCGAGCGCCCAGTCGGTGAACGTCGTTTGCAGCACGCTGCCGACTCCGAGTTCGGGCAACACGCCCGAAATATAATCGAGGAACATCGTGTTCGGTGCGAAAATGATCATCCGTTCCGCCCTGATCTGGCCTTGATACTGATACAGCAGGAACGCCAGCCGGTGCAAAGCGACCGTCGTTTTTCCCGAACCGGCCGCCCCTTGAATGATGAGTGCGAGATGGCGGGGAGCGCGGATGATCCGGTCTTGCTCGGCTTGAATGGTGGAGACGATGTCCCGCAGCCGGTTGTCCTTCTTCTCGCCGAGACGGTACAATAGAAAGTCATCGCTGAGTCCCAGATTGTCTCCGCCCCGCACATAGCTTTCGACCACGCGCTCGAGTTCTTTTTCCCGGATGGAAAGATTTCGTTTACGGTGAACTTCCCCTTCAATCGTCCCTTCCGGAGCTTCATAAGCGACCGGTTCATCACCCCCGGTGAAGGAGTAGAATAAGCTGGCCACCGGCGCCCGCCAATCGATAATGTAGGGTTCACCCGTTTCTTTGCGGTCCATGCCTCTTTTGCCGATGTAGAGGGGGGCGGGTTCTTGCTGCTTGGCGGTTTCTTGAAAATCCAACCGGCCGAAGTACGGCTCTGCGCCGAGAAGATTCAGCCGTTCGCGGGTTTCCTGCCGTTTGGCATCGAGCAGCTGCTCTACAAAGTCGTCTCCATAGTATGCGGGACCGATCTGGGAAAGCTGCCGGTCAATTTCATGAAAAGTGTCGTTCAGTCTTTCCCGTTCCTCTTGATAGGCATCGGTTACCGGTGGCATATCATGTTTGCTGCGGTTCGTCTGCATCCGAATTTCCTCCTCACGTACGAATCAGTGGCGCCAGTAACCATTTTGCACGAAAACGACGAAAAACAATAGACTTATGTTATTCTTTTTGTTATGATGTTGTATACCGGATTGCCTTAAAATATTAGAACATATGTTCTGGTTGAAAATACGAAAAACAAGCGGGTGGGGGATCTTCTTCGGGGGATTCCTGGCCCGTTTTTTACGGAGGCTGGAAACGTGGAAAATAACGAAAAGCCCGCGGAGAAAAAGAAACTGTCGCTTAACGTGGTTAGCAGTAAAGAGCATAAAGGATTCGGCGCGGGCACGATCGATTTGAGCCAAGTAGCCTGTGTCGTCATTGACCGGGGCGAGGCGTCTCTCGACGTGGGCGCGATGCATGCGAAGAGCAAGGTGGAACGCGGCATCAAGTTTTCACCGAACAAGGAAGATGTGCCGAACGGCCGGCCGGCTTGGATCGTGTGGGTCGCGATCGACCGGAATGAGCAGGGCAGCTATTATGCGGGCGTGACCTCGTGCGAGATGCTGGTGGACGAAGAGGCGCGGCGCGGTTGGAAAGTGCTGCCGGACCACGTGAATCGGCTGGACTTTGCGCTCAAGCGCAAATATATGCTCGACAACATCGGCGCCGAGGAGAAAGCCGCGCTGCGGAAGTTCCTCATGGAACACAACACTGAATGGTGGAACAACTCGCCGGAGGCGTTGAAGGAATTGTTGGCTTAAAGCTAAGAAATGTGCGGAGAAACAGTTACGGGGTCCTTTTTGAGGGGCAAAGTAATGGATTGACCATAAAACGGACACTAAAACTGACAACAGTTTTGGTGTCCGTTTTTCTTTAAATACAGGTGTCTTTTTTCTTTAAATACAGGTGTCCGTTTTTCTTTAAATACAGGTGTCGGATTTTCTTTAAATACAGGTGTCAGGTTTTCTTTAAATACAAAGGAC
>JAQBPQ010000202.1 GCA_028287445.1 Cohnella sp. | reverse complement strand
TCCCGCCGCAGCGTATTGACCCGTCCTCCGAGACGGGCGCTACCCTCGTATAAAGTGACTTCAATCCGCTCGCCCCGTTCAGCCGCCATCCGATATAAATAAAAAGCGGCGGCGAGGCCCGTGATACCGCCTCCCAAAACCGCCGCCTTGCGTATATTCGTCATCCTGCGTTTTCCTCCTTGCGAACGGCCAACACAGATTCGGCCAGCGCCGCCATGTATTGAGGGTCGTCGTTCAGCATCTCGATTCGCTCCAGCCGTATTCCGACGCCAGCCGCATGCCGCTTGGCTTCCAGATCAATGTCATACAGGACCTCCAAATGGTCCGATACAAACCCGACAGGCGTCACGAGAACATCCTTCACCTTTTCCACCGCCAGCCGGTCGAGCGTCTCCAAAATATCCGGGCCAAGCCAAGGCTGGCCCGTTTGGCCGGCGCTCTGCCAGGTGAACTGCCAACGTTCCACGCCGGCGGCAGCCGCTATCGCGCGTGACGTCTCCAGCAGTTGATCCGGGTAAGGATCCCGCATTTCGACAATTTTCTCCGGCAAACTATGTGCGCTGAACAACACCATGACTTGATCCGGCCGACCGCCGAACTTGTCCAGCGCGCGCCCCACCCGCTCAGCCAAGGCATCAATCAACCCCGGATGCAGATGATATTGCTTCACAAAGGACATCTTCAAACCGCGTTTATCGGCTTCTTCCTGAGCCCGCTTGATGTAACCGCCGACACTCATAGCGGAATACTGCGGTGTGAGCACGATACCGACGGCCTCCGTGATGCCATCGGCCGCCATCGCCGCTACCCCATCCTCAATATAAGGCGGCGCATGCTTAAGCCCTTGGTAACAAATGAACCGTCCTTCTCCCGCCATGCCGTCGAGCGTACGCTGCAGCGCCGCCACTTGACGGTCCGTGTTTTCCCGCAGCGGAAAAACGCCCCCCACAATGGACTTATAGCGGTTGGTCAGATTGTCCAGCTGCTCCGCAGTCGGGGGATGACCCCGTCGGATGTGCGTATAATAGGCTTCTATCGTATCCAGACTTTCCGGCGTCCCATAGGACATGACCAACACGCCGACCGGTTTGCTGTTCGGTGCCGTCATGAAATCACCTGCGACCGCAGCCGCTCCGACGAATAGGCATGAATGAATGCCGTCAACTCCCGCAGCTTCTCCAGCGAAGCTTCCGGGTATAATCCGTGTCCGAGGTTAAAAATAAAGCCGGGTTCGCTCATCCCTTCGTCCAGCAAGCGTTTCGCCTGTTCGTGAATAAGCGATTGAGGTGCCGTCAACACGTACGGATCAAGATTGCCTTGGATGGAGAACCGCCCCCCGGTCCGGGTGCGTCCATCGGTCAGTCCGACGCGCCAATCGAGTCCGATTACGTCGGCTTGGAGGCTCGTCAGTGACGGCAATAATTCGCCGGAACTGACCCCTGGAAAATAAATTTTCGGAATATCCAAGTCTGCCAGCTGCCCGAAAATATGCTCGACATGCGGCAGCACATACTCCCGAAAATCGTGCGGAGACAGCGACCCTACCCAGCTGTCGAACAGCTGAACTGCCTTGGCGCCGGCTTTCACGTGGGCCCGCAAGTAGGCAGCCGCCATGTCGGCCAGCTTGCCCATCAACCGATGCCACACGTCCGGTTGCCCGTACATAAGGGTTTTCGTGTTCAGGTACGATTTGGTGGGTTGGCCTTCGACGATATAACTGGCCAGTGTGAACGGAGCTCCTCCGAACGTAATAAGCGGTACTTCAAGCTCCCGGTCCAAGATGGCGATCGTCTCCAGAATGTGCGGCAAATCGCGTTCCACATCGATCGGTTTTAACCGTTCGACATCCGCCGCGGAGCGGACCGGATTGTGGATGACGGGTCCAATGTCCTTCACAATGTCGAAATCGATCCCGATCGAAGCGACAGGATTCATAATGTCGGAATACAAGATGGCGGCATCGACACCGAGTTTGCGCACCGGCATCATCGTCACTTCGGCTGCCAATTCCGGCTGGCGGCAAATTTCGAGAAGCGAATATTTCTCCTTGATTTTGCGGTAGTCGGGATCGTATCGCCCGGCTTGACGCATGTACCAAACAGGTATGCGGTCGACGGGTTCCTTCCGGCATGCACGCAAAAAACGGTCGTTATAAGACATCCGGTTTCCTCATTTGTGTGTCATGATTTGACTTTCTTTCTTTCCATTATGCCCTTTATGCGAACGACCCACAACCTGGAGGGCGTGCCGGAGTATGACAATTAGATGACATTCCGCGTCTGAAAATGGGCCATGAAAACAAGCCGCGGCGGGACATTGTGATATACTTGGCTTCACTTGGTTGAAGGACGGACACGAAGGGGTTTGAAACATGCAGCGCTGGAAAGTCAACCTTGCCGTGCTCTGGATCGGCAATTTTCTCGTCATGGCGGGCATGACCATGATTACACCGTTTTTGGCGCTTTATCTGAAAAAGGATTTGGGAATGACGAATGAGCATGCGATCGGCATCTGGGCGGGCCTCATTTTTGCGGCGAATTTCGTCACGTCGTTCATGTTCCAACCGCTGTGGGGCAAGCTGTCGGATCGTTATGGCCGCAAAATCATGCTCCTCCGGTCAGGATTCGGGATGGCCTTCGTCATGACGCTGATGGGCTTTGCCCAGACACCGTGGCACCTTCTTGCCCTTCGAATGGCCAACGGCGTCATCTCGGGTTACTCGCCGGCCGCCGTCTCGCTCGTGTCGGCATCCACACCGAAAGACCGTATGGGGTTTGCGATGGGAACGCTGCAGTCGGGCGGAACCGCCGGCGTCATTCTCGGGCCTTTGATCGGGGGATGGATGGCGGACAGCTTCGGCTTTCGTCCGATCTTCTATATCACCGGGACGCTGATGTTCATTGCCTCCGTGCTTTCCTGGGTGATGGTCCGGGAAAACTTTGACCGGACCGCCGCCGCCCGCGCCCCGCAAATGAGCATCATCAAGGGATTTCAGGAATTGATGGTCATCCCGCAAATTCCGGTTCTGCTATCGATTACGCTGCTTATCCAGTTCGCGATGCTGAGCCCGATGGCGCTGATTCCGCTGTATGTGGAGAAGCTCCTTGGCTCCACGCACAACCTCGTGTTATGGGCGGGCTTCGTGGGCGCGGTCACCGGCCTGTCCAACATGCTGTTCTCCCCGCTTCTCGGCTGGCTCGGCGACCGGATCGGAGCCAAAACGATACTGGTGATTTCACTTGCGGGGACGGCCGTCATGTTCGTACCTCAAGCGTTTGCCGGTTCCGTAGGTGAATTGCTCGTTTATCGTTTTCTGCTCGGCTGCTTCATGGGCGGGTTAATCCCGACGGTAAACGCGCTGCTTCGCAAGTATACGCCGGACGGCAAGGAGAGCCGGGCGTTCGGCTTTAACGGAAGCGCACTTGCCCTCGGGAATATGCTTGGCCCGGTCACGGGCGGCATTCTGTCCGGATCGATCGGCATCGAAGGCCTGTTCCTCGTATCGGCCGCCCTGCTCATGGCGACGGGAGTCTGGACTTTCGTCACGCTTCGCCGCCGTGAGCGAGCAGCCGCTTAGTCTTTTACTTCACCATCGCCAAGGCAAGCCCGTCGTACGAAGGCAGATGAACCCCCGTGAGACGGGCATCCTGCGCGATCACACGGTTAAATTCCCGCATGGCCAGCACCGAAGGTCCCACTTTGTCGGCATCGATCGTTCGGCCGTGCAGCAAAGTATTGTCCGCGGCAATGACCGCCCGGGGATTGGCCAGCCGGATCGCCTGCTCCAAATAGTGAGGATAACTTTCCTTGTCCGCATCGATAAAGAAAAAGTCGAAACGCCGGCCCTCCTCCGCCAACCTCTTGAGACTATCGGAAGCGTCTCCGACGACCGACTCCAACCGGTCGCCATATCCCGCTGCGGCGACGTTTGCCCGTGCGGCAGCCGCATATTCTTCGCGGAGCTCGAGCGAAGTTAAAGTTCCGTCCGCGGTCATTCCCCTTAGAAGACAAATGCCGCTATATCCACCAAGCGCGCCGATCTCCAACACGGCCCGGGGCCGGGTCAGCGACACGAGCAGCGTGAGTAACCGGCCGTAACCGGGTGCAACCGAGATCTCCGGCATTCCCCTGCCGCGGATGTCTTCTAGAACTCTTTCCAAATCGGGATCACTTCCGTATAAAGAATCCAGATAAGCTTCAATTTCCATTTCGATTTCCCCCTTCGAAATTATCCATCCATGCAACCTATGCTTCCATTTTATCGTATATGGTTTGCCTTATCATCTTTTCAGAAGTTGTGATTCGGGCTATACTGTTTTTTGTTTGCTATATGTAAAAAGGGGAGTCTTACTTTGTTAACACAACTACAATCTGTTGCCCGCAAAAGCATTCGTCTTTCATGGGACGGCTTTCGTTATATCCCGTTCTGGGCCGCATCGCTGATGATCACCGGCATGCTGCTGAAGCTGTCCTATCTGGATAACCATTTGAATGTCGGGGGCATGAACCATTGGAAATGGGAAGTGAACTTGGGCGCGATGTTTCTCGCCACGTTCTGGACGGTTTTTCTCGGACCCCGGGCCCGGATTCTAGCGCTGTCCCTTCTGGATTTCCTGTTTTCCGCCATCATTTTCTCCGACCTCGTCTACTTCCGATATTTCAAAGACTTCATTTCGGTACCCGTTCTTATGCAGGCGGGACAAGTCAGTTCGCTGCAAGACAGCATCTCGAGTCTGATCTTCTACAAAGACGCTCTTTATTTTGCCGATCTGCCTTTCGCGATCCTCCTTACATACTGGGTATTCCGGCGTAACAGTCCCAAACGCAAACCGAAACCTGTGGGCCCTCGCAAAATCCGGATCGCCGTGAAGTGCCTGACGGCCATTATTGTGTTCATTGTCGGTTACCAGTTAATCGCGATCCCGGTCGCCGTCCAAAAAAACGGCTGGGCACGCGGCCTCTTCGAAGGAAACTGGTGGAATGTCCCGATTTACAACGTGACCGGGCTGTTCGGTTTTCACGGTTATGACGCCTACCGCTATGCCAAGGAACACTGGATGGGAGGCGGACTGACCGACGATCAGCTGAAGGAAACGAAGGATTGGATGAACACACGCAAAAAGCTGCAGCAGCAAGCCGAGACCGAACCTCTTTTTGGCGCCTATAAAGGGAAAAACGTACTGATTGTGCAAGCCGAAGCCTTTCAGACGTTCATTCTCAACCAAAAAATCGGCGGCCAGGAAATTACGCCGAATCTGAACCAATTAATCGGGAAAAGCGTCTATTTCCCGAATTTTTACCACCAGACGGCAAACGGCCGAACCTCGGATGCGGATTTCGCAACGAGCTGCTCCTTCCAGCCGGTTTCGTCGGGTTCGGTGTTCATCCGGTTTGCCGACCATACTTTCGATTGCATGCCGCAAGTTCTCAAAGCCAACGGTTACAGCGCCACCATCCATCACGTCTACGACGGAAGCTTCTGGAACCGCAACAACATGTACCACAACATGGAGTACGACAAGTTTTATAATATCAAGGACTTTAAGATCGACGAGCCGCTCGGTTGGTCGCTGGGAGATAAATCGTTTTTCCGGCAGACGGTGGAGCAATTGAAGGAACGGGACCATCAGCCCTTTTATGCCATGGCGATCACCCTGTCCAGTCACCATCCTTACAGCATTGGAAAGCATGATTTGAACGTCGGATCGCTGGCCGGTACAACCTTCGGCAATTACTTGCAGGCAACCCATTACGTGGATCAGGCTGTGGGCGATTTGGTGGACCTATTGAAGCAGGCCGGCTTGTGGGACAATACGATTCTCATGTTCTACGGTGACCACGACAATTCTTTGAACAACTGGGACGAATATGCCAAACTGTTCGGGCGTCCGGTAACGGAATTGGAGAAAAGCACGATTATGAAAAAAGTGCCGTTCTTGATCCATCTGCCGAACGACGAACATGCGGGAATCATCGATAAAGCGGTCGGTCAAGTCGACACGGCACCTACGGTGATGCAATTGCTCGGCATTCCGGGCGGCGACTACCATCAGATGGGCGTAAGTATGTTGTCTGCCGCGCCGAAGCCGGTCGTGTTCCGTAATGGCGGCTTTACGCAAGGGGACACGTACTTTGTCCCGAACAACGAGGGAATTCTCGGACATGGCAGCTGTTATTCCATGAAAGACGGATCCCTTCAAGACGCGGCGGTCTGCCTGCCCGGCGCGAAGGCTGCGCGACTCGAGCTGCAGGTTTCCGATCGGATCGTGGAGCAGAATCTGATTCCGTTGCTTCGGAAAGACAAGCAGAAGAAATAATGCTCTCCGCACTATGCCTACCTTGCCACAACGCGAAAGGGCTGTCCCCGATGGACAGCCCTTTCGTTATTTCACATATTTGCGCGCCTTTTCCACCGCTTCGTCTTCCGTCGGAGCCGTTATATACCGTCCGTTCACGAATACGAAAGCATAACGGGAACACGGTCCGCAGTAAGACTTGCAGCCGACCTTGACGTCGGTTCCGGGGGCGATGCCCTGCAGCTTGGACACCATCGTCTTCACCCGGATATGGCGGCACTTGTCACAGATGCGAATGTCGTTGGACAGCGCGCCGCTCTGGTTTGGTTCAGTGGTCGCCATGATTGCCCATGCTCGGATTGGTGATGACGAATCCTTCTTGGGGAAAATATAAGTAATCGATTTTGACACCGTCGAGCAGCGCTTCGCCACGGGCCAAAATCACATCGATACCTTTATCCGTCGGTACCACATCATCCTTGTCGGTTGGATTGTCCATATCCAGGCCGTAATGGGCATGATCGCCGTGGCTGTGCGTAATGACGACGCGCAGCTTTTTGTCCGCATTCTCCGGCTTGTCCAGCTCACGGCGCAGCACGTTGGCTGCGTTGCGGGTTATTTTGCAATTCATCGTATTCCACTCCCGTCATGGTCTCGTTCTATTGTAATGGTTTCCCGGAGGGTTTTCCAGAGCGTATTTCCGCTCCATTCTGCCGGCAAACCAGCCTGCCGCCAAAGCGGTCACCGCGATGTCGTCAATCGGAACGAAAGGCATGAAGTCCGGCAAAACCCAATAGAGGAGCACAGGGATGATAAACCACAGCTTGTCTGAAACCGCCACCTGCGGCGAGCGCAAGATGCGCCATACGCGGGATGGCAGATGGCTCCAGAGACGGAAAAATGATTTTCTGCGCATCAGGGCCTCCTTGTAACCGGCGTATTTTCGACGGTTGACCCCAGTTTACCCTGCATCTCCCCAATTGAATCTGTAAGGAACGTCCGCGTCGGCGTACCTTCTTATTCCGACAGATCCAATGCCTCTGCAAACAGCTTAACCACCCCGTCATAGATGGACGCAAAACCCTCCAGTGGGAGCGGATTGTGACCCCAGCCCGCCTCCACGGTGAACCCGGGCCGCTTGAAGCGTTGGATAAACCAATCCTTGTATCCCGCATCGCTTCCCGTCAGCCTCACCGCTCGGTAGCCGGATGCGTTGGCCAGCCTTCCGGCCCATACTGCCGCTTCAGGAGGCTCGTTGTCGCGATAATTCCAATAGATTTCTTCCCCCTGGGTGTGCATGGCAAGCACCGCATGGAAATCCTTCCGCTCCGTCCAATCGACCAGCGATCGGGCCTCCGGTTCGCTTAAAGGAGCCGGGCCTCCATAATCCCGCGGGGCCGGGCCGTTGATTTGCCGGCGGTCCCGCTCATCCTCCCAATGGGCCGGAAACTGGTCGTTCAAATCCACCCCGCGCGTATTCGCTTTCCATGAGCCGAAACGGGTGGAACCACGGTTCCACAAAAGCAGTTCCTTAAACAGAGGATGAGCTGGCTTTAACCCTTCCAGTACAAGTTCTACCCCATCCGGGTTTAGCATGGGCGCGATATAGAGCGTGATTTTGCCGAACAGCTTGGCCGCGTCTTTGCCGCCGATCAAGCTGCGGTTCCGATATGCCCTCGCGTAATCCTCGGCGAACCGCATCAGCAAGAGTGACGTGATCCATTCATTGGCATGACATGCACCGTTAAAATGCCAACGGAAGGGTCCTTCGCCAATTTGCAGGGTGAGGAGAGGCTTACCCAGCACGCTTTGGCCGATCGTTTCGACTTTGAGAAACGGATATCGGACGGATAATCGTGCAAGATCTTGCGACAACTCCTGTGGGCCATATTCGGCTTCGGACGCCACGATTCGGCTGGAATGTGCACTGGGGAGCTCGAGCCATTGTCCGGTTGTAAGATATCCTTTGTACACGTGTGAATTGAGTTCCCACAGTTGTTCGAGACCGCAACCCGTTTGGGCTGCAATCGATTCCCAGGTATCTCCTTGCCGGACCACATATAGGCGGGGCATCGGCATCGGCACATAAACGATTTCGCCGTCGATCAGCGCGGGATCTTCCTCCCACTGCGGATTAACGGCCACAAGAGACGGGTACGACACGCCGAATAGCCGCGCGATGCGGCGCGGCGTATCGCCGGGGCAGACGGTATAGGTCACCGTGTTCATTCGGATTCCTCCCCCGAACGGGTGATATTGATCTATGTGCGTATCGTCTTCCCTATGACTGTTAGGCGCCTACGTGAGGAGCGTGCCATGCGATCTGGGTCAAGCTGATTTCTTGACCCAGCCAAGCTTGAGCGATTTTTTGAAACTTCCAAGGTTCACCGCTGCAAAAAAACCGGTGAACCGGCACTTCGTCCCGCCCCGCCAGTTGGTTGCTTTCCTGCAAAATGGTGCTGATCTCCCGTGCGGTCTCTTCCGCAGAGTTGATCAGGCTCACATCGGGTCCCATTACTTCCGAAATCGTGTCGGACAAAAACGGATAATGCGTGCAGCCCAGAATGAGGCAATCCATCGACACCCTGTGAAGAGGCGACAGAGAGGCGGTAACAACTCGAAACGTCTCGTCGGAGCGAAAATTTCCGTCCTCGACAAGCGGCACGAAGGCCGGACATGTGCGGCTCACCACCTCGACATGGGGGGATAACCTTCGGAGAGCGGATTCGTAGGCGCCGCTTTTGATTGTGCCTTCCGTCCCGATCACACCGATGACGCCGGATTTGGAACGTCCGATCGCCGCACGGGCGCCAGGATGGATGACACCCATAACGGGCAGATCGACGCGGCTGCGGATGTCATCCAGAGCTACCGCTGTTGCGGTATTACAGGCAATCACGATCATTTTGGGTTGATATTGGATTAAAAAATCGACGATTTCACGGGTGAAACGCATAACTTCCTCTGCGGGCCTGGGTCCGTATGGGGTGCGGGCGGTGTCGCCGAAATACATAATTTTTTCCCGGGGCAATTGACGCATGACTTCTTTCACGACGGTCAGTCCGCCCACTCCGGAGTCCAGGACTGCGATCGCCTGTTGCACAAGAACACCGCTTTCTTTTCGTTAAGTAGAGTCGAATTAGGATACATTATGAGGCCTTTTCTGTAAATGTACCTACATCTTAGCTCATACAGAGGCAAGGTTCAAGGCGGCAAAAAAGCGCGCAAACCCGGCGGGAGCGGGCTACGCGCTTGAAGAATTCGGCTTATGGAATCAATTGGAGGCTATCTTGTCGTCGGATTCCAAATCCACGGCTGCAGCCGTTTCCTCGTCTTCTCCAGAGATGACGGTGTTGCGAGAGCGGATGTCGGTAACGAACCGCCCGGCCGCCTGTTTGGCGTCGGAAGCGAATTCCGTTGTCCGTTTGGCCAGAGACTGGACCGCTGTTCCGGCTTGACGTCCGAATTCCACGGTTTTGTCACCGACCTTCTGTGCGGTCACAGAGATATCTTTGCGCAGTTCTCGGCCCGGTTTGGGCGCAAACAGCAGTGCAGATACCGCTCCGGTCACAGCACCCGTCAACACGCCCCACATAAACGATTTAATCGCTTTTTTGTCTGCCATTTCATTCACTCTCCTGTTTGAGGATCCGCACTCGCTCCCGGATGGGGGTTCACAAAGAGGTCGGATTCGCTGCTGAAGAAGCTTCTACGCACGTTTTTTGCCAGAGTCCGGACGATACCCGACCAGTAGGTAGTGGCGCCGGTTACATCGTCCTCACCCTGCCCCGATCCGAAGGTGGCCATATCGCGCCAGAAAGAGGCTACATGAGCGGCAGCCTCTGCGGCCGATTCAGCAGCATCTCCCACGGCCCGTGCACCATCCGCCAGCCGTTTGAATCCGCTGAACGTGCTTCGGCACAATTCGGCCGTTTCTCTGCCTTCCGCGGCAAATCGGACATATTCGTCCAATGCAGAGTCAGCCTTCCGCGCAAACCCTTCGGCCATCCGATCCCACCGGGTGAGCGACCGGCACAAACGAATGATGCCGGCTGCAAAAATACCGGCGGCAGTCAGTGCAGCCACTGCGATTGCATACGCGGCAACGTCCCATGCCATCCGAACCCCTCCCGTTCTCCCCATAAACCGGGCGAATGCCCATGCGGTTAATGACAATGTATGACGAAGGACTTACAAACGTTAATCACCGATGAGCAATAATTCGAGGAAAGCTTGTAATTATATGGTTAGCTGTGAGTTGAGGAAGTCTTCGACTTCATAGTAGTTCAGTTGTCGGTCATAAAGTCTCTCCCATTCGACAAAACCTCCTATTTTCAACCCATTTACAACTAATTTGATGTGATGATACAATTCGTGTCATGATAAAGATACGAACGGGAGCGTAGGTCATGAACATAACGGCTAATACACTTGTCAAACAACATTTAGCTTATGCATCAGAACATCCGGAAGAATTAAAACGGTTTGAAACGATATCGGATCATATGATTTATTACTTCTGTTCCGTTCTTGGTTTGTCGGAGTTCAAAGCGCATCGGGTGCTAGCTGAGTTTGGACATGACCGTTTACATTCCATGAACACTTACCGCTTTCGCGCCCCGAGCTCATACGTGCGTCAACCAGCAAATTCTAGGCATTTCGCAACATATGCTATTGCTGTGCAAGCTCTGTTAACTTAGCCACTGAGATTTTCAGCATTCTCTCAGCTGGTATTCATCTAGGTTTCATATTCGCAAGATATTATGAAGTCACCCCTAATTTATATAGATTGTTAACGGGCCCGCAGACATTGCGGGTCTCGTTATTTGTCCGTCTTCTTTCGATCTGTCTTCCGTCAGGCTAAAATAAC
>JAQBPQ010000100.1 GCA_028287445.1 Cohnella sp. | reverse complement strand
GCCACCCGAGGTGACGCCGGACACCAAGCCGGAGATTCAACCGGAGAAGCAGCCCGAAGTTCCGCCGGATACCAAGCCGGAGATTCAACCGGAGAAGCAGCCCGAGGTGACGCCGGACACCAAGCCGGAGATACAACCGGAGAAGCTACCCGAGGTGACTCCGGAAATCAAGCCGGAGATTCAGCCGGAGAAGCTGCCAGAAGTGACGCCGGATACCAAGCCGGAGATTCAACCTGAGCAGCCGAAACCTGTTACGCCGTCGGCTCCCGGCACGGAAGCCTCGACAAGCGGAAGCGAAGGCGGGGAGGACAATGCTCCCCCCCGGCGCAAAGAGACGGATGAGGAGAAAGCAGCACGCCGCAAAGCCGCTCTCGAAGCGCGCGAAGCGGCCAAAGCCGCCGCGGCTCTGGCCAAGGGTGCAGAGGCCTCCGTACCGGCCGCATCTGCCGCTCCAGCGGCGGCCGCGGCTGGAGCTGGCGCCGCTGCAGAAGGCGCCGGCGAACCGCCTGCGCCTCCCAAGCCGCCGTCCCCCAACCAGCCCCGGCTCGACCGGGCCGCCGCGCTGTTGCGCGAACTGGTCGCGGAGGACGCAGTGGAGGAAACGTACATCAACGAACCGAACGACCATCTCCCGACGCTCGTCGTGAAGAACGACCGGTGGAAGGAATGCGCCCGGTTGTTCCTCGAACACGCCGAACTCGGCTGCGATTATTTGCGCAACGTCTCCGGCGTAGACTACGAGACGCACATGGAAGTGGTGTACTACCCGCTGAACATGGAGCGCCGCGAGACTTACTGCATTAAAGTGCGCACGGATCGCGAACAACCGTCGGTTGCTTCCGTCACGCCCCTGTGGGAGACGGCCAACTGGAACGAACGTGAAATTTTCGATTTGCTCGGTATCGATTTTCCGGGCCATCCCGATCTTCGCCGCATCATGATGTCCGACGACTGGGTCGGCCATCCGCTTCGCAAAGACTATGTCCCGCTTGACCCGGAGGTGTAATCACAGCGTGATCCGTACCGAAGAATTTCTGCTGAACGTCGGACCCCAGCATCCCAGCACACACGGGGTGTTCCGCATCGTTGTAAAGCTTGACGGGGAAATCATCACGGAAGCGACGCCGGTCATGGGTTATTTGCACCGCGGGACCGAGAAGCTGGCCGAAAATCTCAATTATACGCAAATCATTCCTTATACCGACCGGATGGACTATGTGTCCGCCATGACGAACAACTATGTGCTTGTCCACGCGGTAGAGAAAATGATGGATCTCGAAATTCCGGAACGTGCGGAATTCCTCCGACTCATTGTCATGGAAATGCAGCGGATCGCGAGCCATCTCGTATGGTGGGGCACTTATTTGCTCGATATCGGCGCGATGAGCCCGTTTTTGTTCGCCTTCAGCGACCGGGAACGGATCCTTGAGATGTTCAACGAACTGTGCGGCGCTAGACTCACTTACAACTACATGCGCGTCGGCGGGGTGAAATGGGACGCCCCGGAAGGCTGGATCGACAAAGTGAAGCGTTTCGTGAAGGATATGAGGCTACGGCTCGACGAGTATCACAATCTCGTCAGCGGCAACGAAATCTTCCTCTCGCGGATTAAGGGAGTCGGTCAATACGATGCGGCTACCGCGATCCAATACGGTTTGTCCGGTGCCAATCTGCGCTCGACCGGCGTGAATTGGGATCTCCGCAAAACCGAGCCGTACAGCTTATACAGCCGTTTCGATTTTGACGTCATAGTCGGCAAGAACGGGGACTGCTACGATCGTTATCTATGCCGGATGGCCGAGATCGAACAGAGCATCCGCATTCTCGAGCAAGCTCTTGAACAATTCCCGGGCGATGGGGAAACGATGGGTAAGGTGCCGCGCGTCATCCGTCCTCCGGGAGGAGAGATCTACGTACGCATCGAGTCGCCGCGCGGCGAAATCGGCTGCCATATCGTGTCCAAAGGCAAGGCCGAGCCGTATCGGCTCAAATTCCGCCGGCCATCGTTCGTGAATTTGCAAATCCTGCCCAAGCTCCTGGTAGGCGAGAGCATGACCAACATGGTCACGATTCTCGGCGGCATCGATATCGTGCTCGGGGAGGTCGACTGCTGATGCAGCATTTTTGGGACCATCCACTTAGCTGGGGTACCGGAGGGATTTTCGTGGCAGGGGCCGTCGGCGTTCTCGCTTTCGTGCTTCTGTTCGTAACCTATGCGATTTATTTCGAGCGCAAAGTCATCGGGTGGATGCAATTCCGCAGAGGCCCGAACCGGACCGGCCCGCTGGGCCTGCTGCAGTCGGTGGCGGACGTGGCGAAACTGCTGCTGAAGGAAGACACGATCCCGGCCAAAGCCGACCGCGGTTTGTTCATTCTGGCGCCGGTGCTGGCTTTCGTGCCGTCATTTGCGGTTCTTGCGTTTATTCCTTACAGCAGCCATCTGCAGTTTGCCGACCTCAACATCGGGTTCCTCTACTACATCGCGTTATCCGGCGTCACCACCATCGCGATCGTCATCGCCGGCTGGGCGTCGAACAACAAGTACGCGCTGCTCGGCGGGATGCGTTCTGCAGCCCAAATGATCAGCTACGAAGTTCCGCTCGTCATCTCAGTTGTGGGCTGTGTCATGTGGGCCGGCAGCCTGAACCTCAGGGACATTGTCGCCGCGCAGTCGGGCTATTTTTGGCACTGGAACTTCCTGCCCCAAATCGTCGGTTTCGCCGTGTTCGTCATCGCCGCGATTTCCGAGCTTAACCGGACGCCGTTCGACTTGCCGGAAGCAGAATCCGAGCTGGTGGCGGGTTATCACGTCGAATACAGCGGTTTCCGGTTCGCGTTTTTCATGCTTACGGAATATGTGTACGTGTATGCGATCGCCAGCTTGACGACGCTGTTGTTCCTGGGAGGCTGGAATCCTCCGATTCCGCAGCTGGATTTCATTCCGGGCATCATCTGGTTTTTTCTAAAATTTGCGGTGATTGTCTTCTGCCTGTTCTGGATTCGGGCGACGTTGCCGCGCTTGCGGGTCGATCAACTGATGGGATTGGCCTGGAAAGTTTTGCTGCCGCTCGCCATCCTCAACATTTTCATCACGGCGGCTTATATCCAACTGTGGGGAATGGGAGGCTGACAATATGAAAGGAATGATCAAAGGTCTCGGCGTCACGCTTAAGACCCTGGGCGCCAAGAAGGTGACCCATGCGTACCCCGATGTACCGCTCGAGATGCCCGACCGTTTTCGCGGGATTCAGTATGTAATAGAGGACAAGTGCATCGTCTGCAACCAGTGCGCGCGCATCTGCCCGACCGAATGCATCACGCTGACGGGCAAACCGAATCCGGATCCGGAGAAAAAAGGCAAGGTGCTGGACACGTTCGACATCAATTTCGAACTTTGTATCCTGTGCGATTTGTGTACGGAAGTGTGTCCGACCGAGGCGATCGTCATGACGAACAACTTCGAGTTGGCGGCTTACAGCCGGGATGATCTGTTCAAGGATCTCCAATGGCTGGGAAGCAACACCGAGAATATCCGCGAAGACAACAACAATATTGGCGCTCCTCAGAAGGGAGGCGCCAAGTAGGCATGCTCAGCTTCAATATCCAGTTTACCGGAGAATTTATCGCGTTTTTTGCGCTTGCCGTCTGCGCGATCGTGGGTGCCGTGCTGGCCCTTAACTTTACGAAGGTTGTACACATGACGCTGTCGCTTGCGTTTACCTTCGTGTCGCTGGCTGGTTTATTCGTGCTGCTGGGTGCCGAGTTCGTCGCGTTCGTTCAAGTGCTGCTCTATGTCGGCGCTATCACGATCCTGATGATTTTCGGCATCATGATGACCAAACACCAGGGCGAAGGACAAGAACCGTCGCGTCCCCTGCGGGAGACGCTGGCGGCGATCGGCTGCGTCTGCCTGCTGCTTATTCTGATCTACGCCATTCGCGACGCCAAATTTCCCGGTGACGCGGCGCCGCTTCCGCAAGACACTACGCGTGAAATCGGCAAGCTGCTGTTCACGCAGATGGCCATTCCGTTCGAGCTTGTGTCGGTGCTGCTGACCGTCGCCTTCATCGGCGCGGTGGCCTTGGCGAAGAGGGAGGAGGATCCGCAATGAACATGCTGGCCTCTTATCTGACGCTGGCCGCCGTTTTGTTCTGCATCGGCTTGTACGGCGTCATTACCAAACGCAATGCCATCATTGTCCTGCTGTCCATCGAATTGATGCTGAACGCGGTGAACCTGAACCTGGTCGCCTTCTCCAAATACGGCGTTCATCCTTCGCTCACCGGACAAATTTTTTCTCTGTTTACGATGACCGTCGCCGCTGCGGAAGCCGCGGTCGGTGTGGCGATACTGGTTGCGATTTATCGCAACCGGGCCTCCGTGAACGTAGACGAATTCGACGAGTTGAGGAGGTAACGCGATGACCGTTTTTGCAGAATATGCCTGGCTCGTACCCGTGTTCCCCGTGGCTGCGTTTGCCGTGCTCATCGCCATGGGCCGGGGAGCGGGACGTCCGGGCGCCTGGATCGGTACATTGGCGACGCTCCTATCCCTGATCTTGTCGCTCTGCATCGCCGGTGAACGGATCTCCGGTAAGGCAGAAGACTATAGTGCACATTATCACTGGTTGCAGGTGGGCAATATCTCACTGTCTGCGGGTTACGAGGTGACCAACCTTACGTCCCTCATGCTCGTGATCGTCACGCTGGTAAGCTTCCTGGTGAATCTGTATTCGCAGGGTTATATGCGCGATGATGACAGAATGCCGACCTTCTTTGCTTATATGGGGTTGTTCACCGGTTCGATGCTTGGACTGGTGCTGGCCGACAATTTGCTGACGATGTATATTTTCTGGGAGCTGGTCGGGGTTTGTTCGTTCCTGCTCGTCGGCTTCTGGTTCCACAAGCCCGAAGCGAAGGCTGCCGCCAAGAAGGCGTTTATCGTCACCCGCATCGGGGACTTGGGGCTGCTGATCGCGATCCTGCTGCTGTTCTGGTACATGCCGAATCACGCGCTGGATTTCTCCACCTTGCACAACGTGTTTGCGACCCAGAGCGGTGTCATTGCCACCGGAATTACGACATGGATCGCCTTGCTTATCTTCCTGGGAGCGGTCGGCAAGTCCGGCCAGTTCCCGCTGCACGTCTGGCTCCCGGATGCGATGGAAGGTCCGACGCCGATCAGTGCACTGATTCATGCCGCGACGATGGTTGCCGCCGGGGTATTCCTCGTGGCGAGAACATTCGACATTTTCCAAGCTTCGCCAGCGGCCATGCATACGGTCGCCATTATCGGTGCGTTCACCGCGATTTTTGCCGCGACGATCGGTCTGGCGCAGAACGACATCAAGCGCATCCTCGCGTACTCCACCATCAGTCAGCTCGGTTACATGATGCTGGCGCTGGGAGTCGGATCGATGCCGGCGGCGATGTTCCACCTGTTCACACACGCCTTTTTCAAGGCGCTGTTGTTCCTCGGGGCAGGCAGTATCATCCACGGCGTACATACCCAAGATATCCGTGAAATGGGCGGTCTCGGCCGCAAAATGAAAACCACCGCCTGGACGTTCGGCATCGGTGCGTTGGCACTGTCCGGCATACCGCCTTTCGCCGGTTTCTGGTCGAAGGATGCCATCCTCACCGCAGCCCTCGATAAACAGCCGATCCTGTTCGTCGTCGGAGCGGTGGCGGCGTTTTTCACCGCATTGTATATGGCCAGACTGTTCTTCCTCGTGTTCACGGGCAATCCGCGCAATGATTCCCATGCGCACGAATCCCCGGCCGTCATGACGATCCCGCTCGTCGTATTGGCCGTTCTGGCGGTGGTCGCCGGTTTCGTGCAGACGCCGTTTAACGGCTGGTTCGCCGAATGGCTGACAGGCGACAAAGCCGTCGAGCACGGCAGCGGATTGGTCATGGTCGTCTCCGCTGCGATCGGGCTGCTCGGGGTTTATCTCGGCTGGCTGATCTATGCCAAGGGAGCGATCCGCCGTGATGTGGTCTCTTCCCGTATGCCGGGTCTTGTCAAACTGTTGGAAAACAAATATTACATCGATGAGTTGTACCATTTGCTGTTTGTCAAACCGCTGTATGCACTCGGCAAAGTATTGAACGCGTTCGACGACTATGTCGTAGACGGAGTCGTCCGCTTGGCGGGCCAATCCGCTACCGGACTCGGCCGGCTGAACGCACGGCTGCAGAGCGGGCAGGTGCAAGCTTACACCCTGACGGCACTGATCGGGCTTGTCATTCTAGCGCTCGCGATTGCCGGAAGGAGGTTCTGGTAAATGATCGAGAACATTCCGATATTGTCGTTTATACTTCTGGCTCCATTGGTCGGCGCTCTGCTGGTACTTCTGCTGCCTAAACAACGAAGCGGTTGGCTGCGGATCACCGCACTCGTGTTTTCTCTTATCCCGCTGGCGCTTTGTTTATGGTTGTTCGCCTCATATCAACCGGGGGCGGGCGGCACAGCGTTTACGGAGCACTACACGTGGTTGTCGATCCCTCTCAACAAGGATGCGAGCCAAGGCATCGCGTCTATGCTGCTTCATTTCGATTACCATTTGGCGGTGGACGGCATTTCGTTGCCGATGCTGTTGCTGACCTCCATCGTATCCTCGATGGCCGCCATGGCGTCCGTGCATATCCGCAAACGCTGGAAAATGTATTATGTCCTGTTCCTGCTCTTGGAAACCGGCATGTACGGTGTGTTCCTGGCCCGCGATCTCATCCTGTTCTTCATCTTCTTCGAAATTACGCTCATTCCGATGTTTTTCCTGATCGGGATTTGGGGCTACTTCGGACGGGAGAAAGCAGCCAATCGCTTCCTTGTTTATAACGGACTTGGCTCTGCGGCTATGCTGCTGGCCTTCTTGATCCTGATCGCGACAGCCGGCTTCACGGCGGCGCAAGCGGCCGGCGGTTATCAATTGGACTTCAGCGGCAGTTACGACGTTCTGCTCAAAAACCTGTCCGACCCGAACGCGTATGCCAATCTGGATCCGGCCAAGACGGGCGATCTCGGTCTGCATCTGTCCAACAACCTGAAATGGGGAGCCTTTGTCCTGCTGTTGATCGCGTTCGGCATCAAAATTCCGATTTTCCCGTTCCACACCTGGATGCTTCGCGTCCATAAAGAAGCGCCGCCCTCCATCGTCATGATCCATTCCGGCGTGCTTCTCAAAATGGGCGTGTACGGATTGATTCGTTTCGGCGCCTTTTTGCTTCCGGCTCAGTTACATTCGTGGTCGACCGTACTTGCGGTGCTGGGCGTGATCAACATCCTATACGGCGCCATACTCGCCTGTGTGCAGAAGGAATTCAAATTGGTTCTCGCTTATTCGAGCGTCAGCCACATGGGGATCGTGCTGCTCGGGATTGCCTCGCTGAATGAAATCGGCCTGCAAGGCGCGATTTACCAGTCCGTCTCCCACGGTCTCATTTCCGCCCTGCTGTTCTTAATCGTGGGCAGCCTGTACGAGCGGACGGGGACGACCGAACTGGACGATCTGGGCGGTCTCGCCAAATCCGTTCCGTTCCTGTCGGGCATTCTGTTGACGGCAGGTTTGGCATCGCTCGGATTGCCGGGTTTATCGGGATTCGTCGGCGAGTTCCTGTCGTTCCTCGGATTGTTCGGATCCATGAAATGGTTGACGGCGGTTGGGGTGCTGGGCATTTTGTTCGCTGCCGTGTATGTTTTGCGCAGTGTGCTCGGTATCACATTCGGACCGATACAAGACCGGCTCACCGAGATCAAAGACGCACGGTTCGTCGAAGCGGTGCCGATGATTGCACTGACGGCGCTGATCATACTGCTGGGCGTATATCCTTCGATCCTGACCGACCTGATGCAGCATGGGTTCACCGGTCTGCTAGAACAATTTACACAGAGAGCGGGGGGCTGACGCATGGCACCATTAACAACTTTGAGTTGGAGTGACGCCTGGTATCTCGCCCCAGAGATTACGCTGTCGGCGTTTGCCATCGTGTTGACCATTCTTGACCTGTTTGCTCCTAAGAGCTGGAACCGGAACTTCATCGGATGGCTAACCGTTCTAGGACTGGCTGTTGCGGCGGGTTTTGTCGTGTGGCTCATGCTGGATTTCAAAAATGCCGGCGCCACCGGCGGAAATCCCGTTCATGATCTGCTGGGCGGAAGTTACCGGGTGGACGATTTTGGTAACCTGCTGAAACTGGTGTTTCTCGGCTCTTCCGGGTTTATCGTCCTGGCTTCGCTGGGTTCGGTTCGCACGGCTGACGTCCCGATCAAAGGGGAATTTTACTATTTGCTCCTGCCGGCTGTGCTGGGTGCGATGGTCATGTCTTCTTCCGGTGATCTGGTGACCTTGTTCATCGGATTGGAATTGCTGAGCATTACGTCCTATATTCTGGTGGGCTCACGCAAACGAAACGGCTTGTCGAGTGAAGCGGCCTTCAAGTATTTGGTCACCGGCGGCGTGGCGTCCGCATTTATCTTGTACGGCATGTCGTTCTTATACGGCATCGCGGGTTCAACCAATTTGTCGCTGATCGGCCAGAATATCGGTCAAATCGTCACGGATTACCACGCACTCGTCTACGTGGCCTTTTTCCTTATGACAGCCGGATTTGCGATGAAGGTCGCGCTCGCTCCGTTCCACGCTTGGGCGGCGGATGTATACCAAGGAGCTCCGACACCGATCACCTCGTTCCTGGCGGTTGTGTCCAAAGGCGCGGCATTCGCGATGTTGTACCGCATTTTCATGAACACCGTCTTTTTCATGCAGAATACTCCAGCCGTTCGCGATGACATTTATCTCGCCCTTGCGGTGCTGGCTGCCGCAGCGATGATCGTCGGCACGGCAGGCGCCTTGCGCCAGCGGAATGTGAAAAGGCTGCTCGCCCTCTCGGGTGTGGCGAATGCGGGGATCCTGATGATCCCGCTGACGCTGCGAGTGACCCAGCTGCACTCGTCCATTTTCACAGAGTTCTTTTATTACCTGCTCGCTTACGCGTTCATGAACATCGGTGCGTTCGCGATTCTGACGGTGGTCTCCCGCGGATCCGGGAATGAATCGTTGTCCGGCTTCGCCGGCCTCTACCACCGGGCGCCGTGGACAGCTGTGGCCATGACCGTGCTGCTTTGCTCCTTGGCTGGACTTCCGGTTACCGGCGGATTTTTCGGTAAGCTGTTCATTCTCTTCGGAACCGTGCAGACGGGATCTTACTGGCTGGCGGCGATTCTGCTCGTCACGACGGTTGTCTCTTATGCCGTGTACTTTGGTTTTATCCGCCAGATGTATTTGAGAAGCGGGAACGAAGACACCGGGTTGCGGATCCCGGGCCCGGCTGCCGTCGCCATCTGGATCTGTGTGGCTGCCACGCTGGCACTCGGATTTCTGCCCAAAGTGGTGCTTGATTGGATAGATGCGTTGTTCTCGATCCCAGTCGATTTTCTGTCCAAATAAGGCTCCAATGATTGTGTGCCCTTCTGCTGCACTTGATGTGTGGCGGGGAGGGCTCTTTTTTTACAATTTATAGTTTATCAAGACACAAAATTACACAATTGCGTTACAACTTCATTTCGACACAAAATGCGACTAAAGGACTTTTTTTTGCGACAAAGAAGGGAATTCGTGTCGAAACTCGAAAGAAATTATAAATGATATGTCAAAGGCGTGGTTCAAGGGGACGTTAAAAGGGTACGGTTATTTGGCCGTCACGTTTCCCGGAACCGGTACGCGTTGCCGCACTTCGCACAGACGGCCTCCGCGAACCTCTTGACACATCCCAAATCGTCCCGACACCCGTAATCGGGACGATTAATGCGCCCATGGAATATATTACCCAGAATGACGATCACCACCGAACGCCGGAGCGTTGACGGCCACTCCGGTTGCCGAGTGACATGGGAAGGGGACAAGGAGTGATTTCGCTACCCGATGGTCGGGTAAACGTGAATGGACGGTTCGTGGCGGTACACGCCGGAGGTTCGGGGGAAGGATCTCGTCATTCCTTGGAACTCCACAGTGCGGCTCGGATTGTCCGGGAGGAATCGTCGTCGTTGTAGTGGCCCAAATGATTCAAAGTCAGGGGGCTTTGAAGTAATGAACGAAATAGGCTTGAATGGATTATTTTCCATCTTTGTCACATTGGGGTGCGTCGCACTGTCGTGGGTTTTGCTGCAGGAAGTGCGTTTTGACCGAATTTTTCACAATTCCCACAGTCCCCGCGCCCGAATGCTGCATCTTCTGATCGCCATAATTATGGGCCATATGGCGGCCGGATTCGTGTTGGATTACTGGCAGTGGTCGGGTTCGGTCAAGTGGCTTTTCCGTTCCGGATAAGGAGTTACAATCCGCATAACGGTGTGTCGGAATGAAAACAATGGGTAATAGGGTGGAGAAGGGGTCAGTAAGTCCCATTTGATCGAAAATAACCGATAAACCGGGAAATCCCGGAAAAAGTTGGTTCTTGTGCCATTATCGTTGAGGATGGTATGATGAAATTTGAGTTTTTCTGGGGTTGGGCTTTTTTGGAGAACGGCTTCGGAGTGATTTATTAACGCGCGGAGGGAACACCCATGAGCAAAATCATCGTCCGCGGAGGCCGTCCCCTATCGGGGACCGTCCGCGTGCAAGGCGCCAAAAATTCCGTCCTTCCGATCCTCGCTGCCACCTTGTTGGCGGAAGAAGGATCATGCGTCATTCATGACGTGCCAGCCCTGGACGATGTCCAGAACATCCTGCAAGTACTCGATTCATTGGGGGTTCAAGCCCGGCATACCGAAGATCACGTGCAATTGCGTGCAGACTCGCTTGTGTCGTATGAAGCGCCTTACGAGTTAGTCCGGAAAATGCGGGCTTCGTTCTTGGTTATGGGACCGCTGTTGGCGCGTCTGGGCAAAGTGATCATTTCGTTGCCGGGCGGATGCGCCATCGGTACGCGCCCCGTAGAACAGCACCTGAAAGGTTTTGAAGCGATGGGGGCTGAGATCGGCTTCGGTCAGGGCACCATTGAAGCCAGTGTAGAGGGCAAACTTCGCGGGGCTAGAATTTATCTTGATATTGCCAGCGTCGGCGCCACGGAAAACATCATGATGGCGGCGACAACGGCCGACGGTACCACCTTGATCGAGAATGCGGCCAAAGAACCGGAAATCGTCGACCTGGCTAACTTCCTCAATGCCATGGGAGCCAAAGTGCGCGGAGCAGGCACTGCCGTCATTCGCATTGAAGGCGTGGAGCGTCTGCATGGCGTGGAATACCACGTGATTCCCGATCGGGTGGAAGCCGGTACATACATGATCGCGGCTGCCATTACCGGCGGAGACGTCTACGTGGAAGGCGCGATTCGCGACCATCTCAGTCCGGTTGTGGCCAAGTTGGAGGAAATGGGTGTCATCGTCGAATGCGACGAGAACGGAATTCGCGTTCGTACGGATCGTCCGTTGCGTGCGGTGGATCTCAAGACGCTTCCGTATCCGGGTTTTCCGACTGACATGCAGGCCCAAATGATGGCTTTGCTGTTGAAGGCGGAAGGCACCAGCATCGTGACGGAAACGGTTTTCGAAAACCGCTACATGCACGTGGATGAACTGGTGAAAATGGGAGCCGAAATCAAGGTGGACGGCCGCACCGCTGTCGTGTCCGGCACTGCTCGTCTGAGCGGGGCAAGTGTCAGCGCGACGGATTTGCGGGCAGGCGCTGCATTGATCTGTGCGGCATTGGCCGCTGAAGGTGTAACGGAAGTAAGCGGGGTGCATCACATCGACCGTGGTTACCTGAACATTGTCGGCAAACTTGCTGCGCTCGGCGCCGACATCCTGCGCGCACCATCGCCGGAAGAATTGCTGGCGGAAGCCGAGCGGATGCAACTGCCGTCGGCTGCTGTTGCCTTGCGTCAGGAAGAGCGTATCGTCGGACCGGAAATCGCCGCCATCCGCAACATTCAGCCGACACTCGCTTAATCGGCGGACGTCCTCATTGTATAAGATTGTAAAGGGGTGCCTCTTAGGAGGCATCTTTTTGTTTTGTGGTGCCAAAATACACTCCAATACCTTGTCGAACCCCGTTAGTCCTCATTGTGGTGCCAAAATGCACTCCAATACCGCCAAAATCGGGTTTCCACTAACATCGTCTGTATTCAGGTGCACTTTGGCACCTGAACAATACCACTTGGCTTGATTCGACAACTTCAGGTGCACTTTGGCACCCGGCCTCCCGTTAAATAACAGTGTAAATAAATCAGGGGTAGGCCTCCAGTTTAATTAGGGGGCCGCGGAGTTAAGACTGCCTTAAATTTGAGGCTCCAACCAGCTTACATATGATTTCTCGAGCGGTCTATCAAAATCCGGTACCATCATGATCCTCTCGCCCCCCTTAAAATAAAAACGCCGCCTGCCCGGATTTCCGGTACAGACGGCGTGTTCTTCACGACCTTTTCTTGTGACGAGCATATAGGAAAAAGGGAAATTTGGCAAGTAGAGATTCTTACGATCTATCGAGTTCTGTCCCCCACCCATTCCGCATATGCTATTTTTGACCGGCAAATGGACAAGCCGGCGACAACAAACGTGTACGCGGAGGTAGCGATGGAATGGCGCAAAAATGGAGATTGGGCGGGTTTTGCAATCGGTATCGTGCTGTCGATGATTCTATGGACTTATCTACATTCTTTGGGTAATAGAGAGTTAAGATCGACAGCGGCGGTGCCGACAGTAACCGTTGTTTCGATGGAACCAGGGAGCGGAGACCAATCGGACAAGCCCGCCAACCAACATAAAAATCCGCACTCACATATCGTTTCCGACACCGATAGCACCAACAACGCCGACTCACACTCAAGCACGGAATCTGGCATCGACTCCCACACCGATAACACCGACACCGATAGCACCAATACCGCCAACTCATACACAACTGGCGTCGACTCCCGCACCGCCAGCTCTGACCTCGCACAGCCCCAACCGCGGATCAGCGTGCATGTCTATTTGACCGGCGAACAGCGAATCGAGACGGTTCCGCTCGAAACCTACGTCCGCGGCGTCGTGGCGGCGGAGATGCCGACCGGCTTCGAATCGGCGGCCCTTGAAGCGCAGGCGATGGCGGCTCGAACGTACATTGTCCGACGGCTGCTTGAGCACGACAACTCCAATGTGCCTGTCCAGGGCGCCGAAGTAACGGATACGCAGACACATCAAGTGTACCGCGCTATCTCCGAGATGCAGCAGCTCCGCAGCCGGAATCCACAAGCTTGGCGCAAAGCGGATGATGCGGTAAGAAACACCCAGGGCCAGGTCATCACCTATCAGGGCAGGCCCATTCAGGCTCTCTATTTTTCGGCGAGCAACGGCTATACGGAAAACTCGGAGGATGTTTTTCCCTTCGCGCTGCCCTATCTCCGCTCCGTCGCCAGTCCTTGGGAGCAACAACAGCAGACAGCGAGCGCAGCCCGT
>JAQBPQ010000192.1 GCA_028287445.1 Cohnella sp. | reverse complement strand
GGCCAACGTCAGTTGTTATCTTTCGCTCGGGCGCTGCTTGCCGATCCGCAGATTCTGATTCTCGACGAAGCGACGGCCAGCATCGATACGGAGACCGAGCTTCGCATCCAGGAAGCCCTGGGTACCTTGCTTAAAGGACGTACGTCCTTTATCGTGGCGCACCGATTGTCGACGATCCGTCATGCCGACCGAATTATCGTGTTGGATCACGGAGTCGTGGTAGATGAAGGCAGTCATGACGAGCTGATGAAACGTGCGGGACATTACCGCAACCTGGTGGATGCCCAGTATCGGTTCCTCACCGCCTAGTGAAAATGATCAAATCGGTTGAAACCGTCCTTTCGGCGCTGTGACGCGTTCGGGCGGTTTTTCCATTTTTACATGTGACATTTGAAAAATAAGCGGCGAAACGTTATCGTGAAGGAAAGTGGAAGTTGGAGCGACAGAAAGGGAGAGGAAGCCGTAAATGAAATCGACCTCATGGTTGTGGCGGGGTCTCGGGATCACGACGATGGTTTGCACGCTGCTGCTTATTGCCGGGTTCGTATGGGCCCTTAAAGATAATTGGCTGCCAACAAGCGGAATGGCCGTGCCGCATACTTCTCCGCCGCCTGCAGCGCGAGCCGGGAATTTGGCCTCCAAGGCGCATCTTAACATTGTGGCGCTGGGAGATTCATTGACCGTCGGCACAGGGGATGCCACCGGCAACGGCTATGTGAAAACCGCGGCGGCGGATTTGTCGAAAGCGATGGACAAGCCCGTTCGAGTCGTCAACAATCTGGCTCTTAACGGTCTCCGAGCGGATCAACTGCTGAAGCTGCTGGATGACAAGGGCTACCGAAACGCGATCGTTCAGTCCGATATCGTGTTCATGACGATCGGAGCGAACGATCTTTTCGAGATCGCCTCCAACGGCAGTTCGATGGCGCAAGGCGGCGATATTACACCGGAACAGCTGGATCGGCGGCTTCCGGAAGTACAAGTCAGGCTGAAGCAGTTGTGGGCCAAACTTCGGGGGCTCAATCCGGTGGCACGAATCGTATATATCGGTCTCTATAATCCTTTTTACGACATCGACAAGATGCGGCCGGCGAGCGAACAGGTGCAAAAATGGAATACGTACGTTCACGAGTTGGCTGTGGCCGACGGCAATGCTACAGTTGTTCCCACGTTCGACCTGTTCGAATCCGATATCGGCCGGTATTTGTCGTCTGATCATTTTCATCCGAATGAAGCCGGCTATGCGCGAATTGCGGAACGAGTCGTGCAGGCGCTTCATTAGAAACACGAACGGAGGCAGCTCGCTCATGAACGGTCAAGGCAAATCAAACGAAACCGTCCTGTCGGTGCAGGGCATCAAAAAGAAAATCGGCCGCAAGGAGATCATCAAGGGGGTCTCCTTCGAGGTTCGCGCCGGGGAAATTTTCGGTTTTCTCGGGCCGAACGGCTCCGGCAAAACGACGACAATTCGCATGCTGGTGGATTTAATCAAACCTACCGAAGGACGAATTCTCGTTTGTGATCAGGATGTCAATCGCAACCCGGAGCTGGCGCTTGGCCACGTCGGCTGCATCGTCGAGAACCCGGAGATGTACGGGTATTTGACCGGGTGGGAAAACCTCGAGCATTTTGCCAGAATGCAGGAAGGCATTACTCGGGAGCGCATCACAGAAGTCGTGGAGATCGTGGGGATGGATAAGCGAATCCATGACAAGGTCAAGACTTATTCACTCGGGATGCGGCAGCGGCTGGGAATCGCACAGGCTCTGCTCGGGAATCCAAGGCTGCTCATTCTCGATGAACCGACCAACGGCCTCGATCCGCTTGGGATCAAGGAACTGAGAGAGTTCATCCGTAAGCTGGCGGACCGTGGAATGAGTCTTTTCATCTCCAGCCATCTGCTCAGCGAGATCCAGCTGATGTGCGACCGTGTGGCCATTATTGCACGCGGAGAAGTGATTGCCGTGGGGGACGTTGATGATCTGGTTTCGCAGGCGGATACTTATACGGTATGGCAGTTGGACAAGCCGGAGGAAGGGCGCGTCATGTTGGCTTCTGATCCGGAAGTGAAGATGGTCGGAGACACCGAACACCAGATCGACGAGTCGCTGCTCACCGGCATGCCGGACGCCATCATCACGGTGATGGAACAGGAACACATTCCGCGCCGGGTACAAGATTTTGTGCAGGCCGGCATCGGCGTGCGGTCGGTACAGCGCGTTGCGCCTTCTTTGGAAGAGTTGTTTTTGCGGTTGACGGAGGGTGAACGAATTGGCTAACATGATGAACCTTGTCCAGAACGAGACGCTCAAAGTGTGGAAAAAGAGGCGTTTTGCCGTTGTCGTGCTTATCCTGCTCATTCTGATTCCCGTATTCGTCTATGCTCAAATGAAAATCGCCCAAAACAGTGCAGAGAAATTCAAAGGCGACTGGCGCTCGGAGCTACAAAATCGGATAACGGACAACACCAGGGCATTAGGCAGCGACCGCATTCCGGAAGAGTGGAAAAAGTGGCGCCGGGCTCTCGTTCAACAATTGCAGTATTATTTGGATCATGACATCAATCCCCAGAGCCCGAATGCTGTCACCTTTACGCGCGGGTTCATGGACAATGCGGTAACGATGTTTATTCCGCTCATGGTGCTCGCGATCGCTTCGGATCTCGTTTCGGGTGAACGCTCCTCGGGTACAATCAAGATGCTCCTTACCCGTCCTGTGCGACGATGGCGGATTCTTTTGTCCAAGCTGGTTACGCTGACACTATATGTTTCTTTCATTATCGTGGCGACAGTCGTTCTTTGTTACCTCATCTCCGGGCTCGTATTCGGTTACCGGGGATGGGGAGAACCGGTTTTCGTCGGATTTCAGGTGAGCGGAGCCAATGTCAACACCTCCACGGTCCATGCAATCCCTCAAGCATTGTATGTCCTTATGCAGGCGGGGTTGGCTTGGTTCGCCTCGATGGTTGTGGCCATTCTCGCGCTCATGGTGTCCGTGCTGGTTCGCAGCACAGCCGCCAGTTTCGTGACGATGATGGCGGCGATCATTGCCGGCGCGATTCTGACGAATATGGCTTCTTCGTGGAACAGCGCCAAATATTTGTTTAACGTCAATCTGGAGTTAACCACTTATTTACAAGGCACACCTCCCCCGATCGAAGGGATGACGCTCGGTTTTTCGCTTGCTGTGCTTGCCGTTTGGGCCGCCGCGGGTTTGGCCGTATCGTTTGCCTTCTTTACGAAGCAAGACATCTTGAATTAGAATAAACAAATGCTAGAGAGAAGTAAGGAGGTCCATCAGTGACCGAACAATTGGATCTGTTCGCAGAAAGCGCGTCGACGGCGGGAACGGAATATAGCGCGGACGACATCCAAGTCCTCGAAGGATTAACCGCGGTCCGCAAAAGACCGGGGATGTATATCGGCAGCACAACCGCATCCGGCCTTCACCATCTCGTATGGGAGATTGTCGACAATGCAGTGGACGAGCATTTGGCGAATCATTGCTCGCGGATCAACGTAGCGGTTCACGCCGACAATTCCGTCACCGTGACGGACAACGGACGGGGCATCCCGACCGGCATGCACAAAACCGGTGTGCCTACTCCTCAGGTTGTCTATACCATCCTTCACGCGGGCGGCAAATTCGGCGGACGCGGTTACAAGAAGTCCGGGGGGCTTCACGGCGTAGGCGCATCCGTAACCAACGCGCTGTCGGAGTGGCTGGAAGTGGAAATCTACCGCGAAGGCAAAATACATAAAATGCGGTTTGAAACATGGATCGATGACAGCGGTAAAGAGCATGTCGGGGAAGCGGTAGGCGGACTGCAGGTCATCGGGAACACGAGCAAGACCGGCACCAAGGTGACTTTTAAGCCCGACGTCAAAGTATTCCACGGTCATATCGGGCTCAATTACGATACGCTTTCCGAACGGCTCCAGGAGATCGCCTTTCTGAATTCCGGCCTAATGGTGACGCTGACGGACAAACGAAACGGCAAACAGGACGAGTTCCATTATGAAGGCGGCGCTCGCCAATTCGTTCAGTTTCTCAACGAAGATAAAACGGTACTTCACGAGGTCATTCATTTCACGGCCGAAAAAGACGACGTCGAAGTCGAGGTCGCTCTCCAGTACAACGACGGCTACACCGAAACGCTGGCTTCATTCGTGAACGCCATTCCTACTCGAGGAGGCGGTACGCACGAAACCGGCTTCAAGACGGCGTACACGCGAGTGATGAATGAGTATGCCCGCAAGACGGGACAGCTCAAGGAAAAAGAGAAAAACCTAGAAGGCAATGACCTGCGCGAAGGCATGATGGCGGTCATCAACATCAAGATGTCCGACGTCGAGTTCGTCGGACAGACGAAGGACCAACTAGGGAGCGCCTCCGCACGCAGCACTGTGGACGCGGTGGTTGCCGAGAAAATGGCCGCTTTCCTCGAAGAAAACCCGCAAGTCGGCGGCATGCTTGTACGCAAATCGGTACAAGCATCCAGGGCCCGCGAAGCTGCCCGCAAAGCCCGCGAGGAAATTCGATCCGGCAAGAAACGAAGCGAGAGCTCGAGCCTCGGCGGAAAGCTGTCGCCCGCGCAGTCGAAGGACTATACACGTAACGAACTGTTTATCGTGGAAGGCGATTCCGCCGGCGGCTCGGCCAAGCAGGGCCGCGATTCGAAGTATCAGGCGATTCTGCCTTTGAAAGGCAAGCCGATGAATCCCGAGAGGGCGAAACTGCTCGACATCCTCAAAAATGAGGAATACAAGGCCATTATTGCCGCCGTGGGGGCGGGCATCGGTTCCGAATTCGACGTAGAAGAATGCAATTACGCCAAAATCATCATCATGACCGACGCGGATACCGACGGAGCGCACATCCAAGTGCTGCTGTTGACCTTCTTTTACCGTTATATGAAGCCGCTGATCGATGCCGGCCGGGTATTCATCGCACAACCGCCGCTTTACAAGCTCACGCGTAAATCCGGCAAGCTGGACACCGTGCGCTATGCTTGGACGGATGATCAATTGCAAAATTATATGAAAGAAATCGGCAAAGGTGCGGAATTGCAGCGTTACAAAGGGTTGGGCGAGATGAATCCGGATCAGCTGTGGGAAACGACGATGAACTACGAAACCCGCACTCTGCTGCAGGTACAAATCGAAGACGCCGCTAAAGCGGAACGACGTGTCTCTACGCTTATGGGTGACAAGGTCGATCCCCGCAAAAGGTGGATTATCGAGAACGTAGATTTTACGGAGTTCGAAGAGTAAGGGATAGCGTTTGAAAAACAACCCGACTCGTTCTAACGAAAATAGGGAGGAACCACGCTTTGAGCCTTCTCGAACAATTTTTGCCGGCGTTTCTGGAAGAAGTCGTCGGCGACCGCTTCGGACGCTATTCCAAATACATCATTCAAGATCGAGCCATCCCGGACGTCCGCGATGGTTTGAAGCCGGTTCAACGGCGGATTCTATACGCCATGTATGACGCCGGCAATACGCCGGATAAGCAGTACCGCAAATCTGCCAAAACAGTCGGAGACGTCATGGGGAACTACCATCCCCACGGTGACGCGTCGATCTATGAAGGCATGGTGCGAATGGCACAGCCCTGGAAAATGGCGCACCCGCTCGTCGACGGACACGGAAACTGGGGTTCGATGGACGACGATCCGGCTGCCGCCATGCGGTACACAGAAGCGCGGCTCTCCGCCATCGCGATGGAATTGTTGCGCGACATCGAGAAAAGAACGGTACTATTCAAAGATAATTTCGATAACTCGACCAAAGAGCCGGTCGTACTGCCGTCGCGTTATCCAAACCTGCTCGTCAACGGAGTCAGCGGCATTTCGTCCGGTTTTGCCACTGAAATTCCGACGCACAACCTGCGGGAAATCATTGATGCCTGCATCGCGATTATGAACAAGCCGGACATCACGGTAGCCGAACTAATGGGCATCGTGAAAGGCCCGGATTTTCCGACCGGCGGCATTATTATGGGCGAAGAAGGGATCCGGGAAGCGTATGAGACCGGCAAAGGCCGGATCTATATTCGCTCTCAAACGGCAATAGAGGATGTTCGAGGCGGCAAACAGCAAATCGTCGTGACGCAAATCCCTTATCAAGTCGTAAAATCGAAGCTCGCGCTCGCCATCGATAACCTTCGTTTGGAGAAGAAGGTGGAGGGTATTGCGGAAGTACGCGACGAGAGCGGGCGGCAAGGCCTCAGAATCGTCGTGGAGTTAAAGAAAGATGCGGATGCAGAGGGGATTCTGGCTTTTCTGCTGAAAAAAACCGATCTGCAGGTGGCGTACAATTTCAATATGGTGGCGATCGTGAAAAAAGCTCCACGGCAGCTTGGCATCAAAGAAATGCTCGACGCCTACATCGCCCATCAGAAAGAAGTCGTCACTTTCCGGACGCAGTACGATCTGGAAAAGGCGGAAGATCGGGCTCACGTGCTGCAAGGCCTCGTCAAAGCGCTCAATATTCTCGACGAAGTGATCGAGACCATCAAGGCTTCGAAAAACCGGATGGATGCACAAAACAATTTGATGGAGAAATATGGTTTCTCCGAGCGCCAAGCGGATGCCATTCTCACTTTGCAACTGTATCGCCTGACCAATCTGGAAATCAACCAGTTGCAAAAAGAATTAGACGAGACGAATAAAAAGAGCGACCAACTGCGCTCGATCCTCGAAAGTCCGCGTAAGCTGATTAACGTCATTAAAGACGAATTGACCGCGATCCGCGATAAATTCGGAATTGACCGGCGTTCGGTCATTCAAGGCGAAATCGAAGAAATCAAAGTCAATCTGGAAGTGACCGTAGCAGCCGAGGATGTGTTGGTTACGATCAGCCGCGGCGGATATGTAAAGCGGACAAGCTTGCTGTCCTTCACCCGTTCCGGGGGCGAGCTGGAGAGCGCCGGAGTGAAGGAAGGCGATCTGGTCCGTTGGAGTTTCGGTGTGAGCACATTGGATCCCTTGCTGCTATTCACGCAGAAAGGCCAATATTATCTGCTTCCGGTACATCAGATTCCGGAGTTCAAATGGAAAGACACCGGTACCGCGATCGTGAACGTGCTTCCGATGGCCAAGGACGACCGCATCATCGGGGTGATCCCGGTCAAGCAGGCTGAGCTGATTCCTGCCCAAGTACCGCCGGAAGAGTCGCCGGCTCTCGTGTTCGTGACGAAGCGCGGCCAAGTCAAACGTACGCCTCTCGCCGACTACGCAACCAACCGCAACATGGCCATCGCCGCGTGCAAAGTGGCAGATGGAGATGAGGTGCTTACCGTATTCCGTTCCGATTCACCGGCCGATTTGATGCTCGTCACCGAGCTTGGCATGGGCATTCGTTTCGCGGAAAGCGAAGTCAGCCTGCAAGGCCGGGTGGCCGGAGGCGTACGAGGAATCAATCTGAAGGACAAGGATGTGTTGGCCGGGGCGATTCAGGTATCGGGAGATGAAGGGGAGATCATGGTTCTTTCCGACCATGGCTACGCCAAACGGACGCTTCTGCTCGATTATCCGCTGCAAGGCCGCGGAGGCAAAGGAATACAGACGTTCGAATTCAAGGAAGGCAAAAGGGTTCGTCCGAACGGAAACAGGCTGATCGCGGCTTTCCACGTCAAAGAAGCCGTTGCCCTGCTTGGGGTAACGGCAGCGGGTTCGTTTGTGGAGTTCCATTCCGAAGCCGCTCCGATCGATGATCGCAGAGGCCAGGGAAAACTGGTGGTCCAGGCAGAACGCGGAGATCTGCTGGAGGATGCGTTCAAAAAACCGCTTCAAATGTCGTAACGAATCAGTCATACGGTCCGTTCTGAGGATCCGTTCGATCGATCCATCTGAGCAGCAGGTCCAACACGACCCACAGGGGCACCGGTTCTTCGAGCCGGTCCAGCAACTGTGGGTCTTCGATGATTCCGGCATCCTGCGCCATCTGCCCGATCATTCGAATCCGTTCATCCGATGAAGCCATGGGCTCGCCTCCTTGCCAAAGCATTTCAGCGCGTTTCGCTATGTTTTGCAACCAGTATATGTCATGGGCTGTCGCCCTGTTCTTCTTTTTGCAGATTTATGTCGTAAATATTTAATTGCATTAAACTATCTTTCGACATGGCCCCTCGGTATAATGAAAGAGAAGGCAAGGTTCGGGAGGAGTGAGGGTAAAACCGATGGACACGGCGGCGGAATTTGTGAAAATCTGGATGAAACTCACCAAAGAATGGAACGCCCTGATGGAAGAAGAACTGGCTCCCGGTTTGACGGCCGGACAGCTCGAAGTGCTTGAGTTGCTGCGATCGAAGGAACCGATGAAGCCATCGGAATTGCTTCTTTTTCTCGAGACGACGCCTGCAGCCGTTACAACGTTGCTGGATCGAATGGAACGCAGCGGATTGGTGGAGCGCCAAAGGGATGAGGCCGACCGCCGAATCGTCTGGATCCGGATGACCGAACGGGGACGTTCCGAGGTGGAGAGAGGGCTCAGCGTGCGCAGCGATGTCGCGAACCGATCATTGGATCGGATTTCCGCCCACAATCGCCAGTTGCTCATCTATCTGATGGGCAAAGTCGCGGGCACGCGCGAAAATGCCGAAGCGGTTTCGGGAAAACCGGATGGGCAAGAACAGAAGAAAAAGGAAAAAGGCGCGTAATGCGATGGGAAGAATTAAAGATGCCCCGAAGCGACAGATCGGCTTTGTCATTCGGGGTTTTTAATGTTGTTTGGAAATCAAACGCATTACGCGTCGTTTTCCCAGCGTCCATAAATCCCGCAGGGCAATACCATACCGCTTGTGGTGATCGGCAGTCCAATCTCTCCGCAATCCAGCTTGCCGCCGAATTTCCGTCCGATTGCCATTCGCAAGAGGTTGTTCAATACCGTAGGTGATAGTCCGGTTGTATACGAGTTCACAAGAACGAACAACGGGCGTTCTGATAAAATTTCGGCGCAAGATTCCAAAAACGGATACAAGTTCTCTTCCAGCTTCCACATTTCACCGTTCGGACCCCTGCCGTAAGAAGGCGGATCCATAATGATCGCCTCATACTGACGGCCGCGGCGCTGCTCGCGTTGCACGAACTTGAACACGTCGTCGGTGATATAGCGTATGGGGGCGTCCGCCAACCCGGAAAGCTGGGCGTTTTCCTTGGCCCACTGCACCATGCCTTTGGCGGCGTCGACATGAACGACGTCGGCACCTGCAGAAGCAGATGCGACAGTGGCGCCACCGGTGTAGGCGAACAGATTCAGGACTCGGATCGGACGTCCGGCTCCGCGGATTTTGTCCATCATCCAACTCCAGTTGACCGCTTGCTCGGGGAACAAGCCGGTATGCTTAAAGCTGGTCGTGCGAATATGAAATTTGAGCGGGCCGAAGGAGACGCTCCAACGGTCGGGAAGCGTACGGCGGAACGTCCAGTTCCCGCCGCCGGAAGAGCTGCGGTGGTAGTGGCCGTCCGCTTGTTTCCACTGTTCAGTCTCCGCCGCGAGCGGCCAAATGATTTGCGGATCCGGGCGCCGCAGCACCACATCTCCCCAACGCTCCAATTTTTCGCCGGCTCCGGTATCGATCAATTCGTAATCTTTCCAGTCCTTGGCCATTTGCATCAAGATTCGTTCGTCCTTTGTCGTCAGATGTAAAAAGGTACAGCTCTTCAAGCGGGAATACCCGTCGATATTGATTATAACGAAAGCGTTGATGATGAAGCAATGCACCGTTACAATGACGTTCAACAGCACTGGCCGAAAAATCATAATCTCCACACCACAAACAACCCCCGTTTCCGACTACAATCGGACATATGGAGGTTTTTTGTTTTACCCGTTGCTGCTTTCAAACGAATCCGTTCGGATTAAGTCATTCATCAAACGGATCGATTTTTTCCGCTGCTCCTGATTCATATGTTGGAGCAAGTGCATGATTTCTCGGGTGTCTTGAACATCTGAAGTCTCGGTTTTATGTTTGGAAGTCGTTCCTCCGATGATGTAATCAAGCGAGACGTCGAAATAAGCGGCCAGTTTGATAAGGGTTTCATAAACGGGCTGCCGGTTGTTGATCTCGTAATGGCTGTACGCCGAACGGGTGATGCCGATATGGCGGGCCACTTCCTCCTGAGAGATGTTGCGGAGCAGCCGCAATTCCCTCAGGCGTTCTCCCATGCTCATTTTCAATAACCCCTTGACACGATTTCAAATGGACCTAACTTTACTTTATGATACAAAATGTATCGATGTCAAGTGCTTTTATGCTTATTGGAATGTGGCTTCCGGTCAATATTTGAAGGGGAAGGGACATCCTGGAGCGGCCAATTTGGAATAGAGGAGGCTCGGCGTTCTGCCTGGCGTCTTTTTTCTATATTTTATAAGGCTCCGCGGCGTTTCAATCCGGTGTTGAGGTGGGTAAATTTTGTTGATGCATGAAGCAGGAGGTACGACATTGGACCCAAACAACAGGAAAAATGCCGCTTATTCGGAGTCATTGACGTATTCGGAACAAATCGTGCTCGATGTTCTTATCCAACACAAGGCTCCGATTGACGATCTGCGTACAATTGCCAAAATTTGCAGGCTGACGGAAATGCAAACCGGCGTAGCCCTTCAGTTACTGACCCACAAAAAGCTGATCCCCCCTCAATAACCTCATATTTACAATGACCTGTGCCGTTCTGGTATGGGTTTTTTGTTTGTCGATGGGTATCATGATGTCAACACGTCACCCGAAAATGTGATACAATCGCGGTAAATAAGCCGTCAAGAATGGATGGGGTTTCGATGAAAATAAA
>JAQBPQ010000090.1 GCA_028287445.1 Cohnella sp. | reverse complement strand
TCCGCACAAGGCTAAGCCTGTGTTCACGATAAGCTGAAGGCAATGAAAGAAGCCATCCTAACTCGGGATGGCTTCTTTGCGCTGTTGTTGTTATGAGCCAGAGGCGCTTATGCGGTGCCGGCTTATGGGAGTCGCCAATGACAATCGGCGCGAAGCCTTTATTGTTGAAAAGGGTCGAATACGGGAAAATGGCTTCCGGTCGATGGTTGACCGCCGTCATGCAGCGCCAAACCGCGGGCTGGGAGCTGCGCGCGGTCCGTGTCGGGTGCCAAAGTGCACCCGATACCACCACTTAATCCGAATTGAAACCGCTGGCGTGCCAAAGTGCACTTAAAACCATGAAAGTAATGGAATTAGCTGGTTTAGACGTTACTGGAGTGCATTTTGGTACTCCAATCCCCGAAAACCGGCGGAAACTTCAAATGGAGTGTACTTTGGCACTTCAGCGATCTTCGCTCAGAACCTATTTACCCGCCCCGGCGGACGCCGTTCGAAGCAAGAACAGCTCAAGGCCGAGCGTTTTTTCCACCTGTCCCGTTTTCATCGCGAAGTCCAGCTCGGCTAACTCCGACAACAGCCGCGCCAGCCGATCGACGGTAAATTTCCGTGCCTGATCGGCGGTCACCTTCACCGCGTACGGATGCAGTCCGAGTTGGCCTGCCATTTGCTGCGGTGAATAACCTTGCTCTCCCAACTCTTTCACGAAAAGCATGTTGCGGAACTGGCGGACAAGAAGCGCCATCAGCTTAATCGGTTCCTCACGCTGCTTCAGCAGGTCGTAATACAAAGCGAGAACCTGTTCTATCCGAAGCGCAGCGAGCTCTTCCGTCAAACGGAACACATTTTGCTCGGCTGCCATTGTAACGAGTGCACTCACCGCTTCCGCCGTTACCGTACCCTCCGCTCCCGCATGAAGGCACAGCTTGTCCGTTTCCGAAGCGAGTACGTGCATGTCGGTGCCTGCGCGTCGAAGCAGTTCCTCTATCGCAGACGGTTCCATCCGGCGCCCCTGTTTTTCGGCTCTTCTGGCGACCCAATTGACCAATTCCTCCGCGGGCAAGGGAGCAAAATTCACGGTCGAATCTGCAGATTTGGCTGACTTCACCAGTTTCTTTCGTTCGTCCAGCTTTTCATGCGGCACAAAAAACACGAGTACGGTGGTGTCCATGGGTTGAGCCAAATAAGCCGCCAGCCTCTCCGGCCGATGTTCGATTCTGGACGACTCCTTGCCCGATGCAAACAGCACGCTGTCCCGAACGAGTACGATTTTACGCGGCACAAGAAAAGGCAGTGTCTCCGCTTCGTCTAAAATCATGTCCAACGGAGATTCCGCCGTATCGAACCGTACAATGGCCATATCCCGATGCTCCGGCTCCGTAAGCTGCTCCATCAGGCGATCGGCGAACTCGTTCATCAAATAAGATTCCGTGCCGAATCCGACGTAAAACGGACGGATTTTCCCTTCTCTCAATTCGCGAAAAACCTGCCTCGCTTCCATCCGGCACCCCTCCTGCTCTGCTTGTTCTGCTGTTTATCGTATCATATAAACGAGAAAGAGATCACGTCTAGTTGCAAGACGAGATCCCTTTGCCGTCGGACATCTATATCAACGTTCGCCGGCAGGCCCATGGTACCGTGCGCGAACGACCGTCTCGACGTCCTTCGACGGCGACGACTCCATGATGTAGCATACTCACCCGTCTTGCAAAAGGTGACAATCAAGTTAAGGCGCCGTTTGTTCTTTCATTTCGGATATCAAAAAAGACCTGTTGCTGCTGTTCCCCTCTGCGTCCGTATACGTGTAGGTAACTGCGGTGCTGTCGTCTTTCCAAGCGAGACCACTGCGCGTACCGCTATCGGGCGCCGAATCATAAACCACCGTTTCATCGCTCATGCGGATCAGTTGAAGTTGTCCGTCCGTCAAAACGGCTTTCCATTGACCGTCCGGGGATACCGCTTGCTCCGCCTGATTCTGCCTCTTAATCCCCATCGTCGGAGGAGATGTCGGAGTCGGTGTTGTCGGATCCACAGGACTCACCGGTCCCCCCTTATCCTGGACAGGATCCGTTGCTCGAGGCGTAGCCGCTGCCTGATCGGGTTCCTTCGTTAGGGCCGGGGTCGGACTTGGGCTAGAGGAGGACGCTAACCCCTTGCTGCCTCTAACTGAAGCCCCGAAGCCGAACGACTTAGGCTCTGACTTAGGCACAGGCGCCGGATTTATCGTGGCAGCCGGCTTATCAGGCAATGCCTTATTCAAGTCCGCTTGCGGCGAAGCAACTTGGTGTTGATCCGCGTTGGCGGAGAATGTTGTGGCTTTCTGGGGGCTGGCTACCGGAGCCGAACCCGCGTCCATCTGGCTGTTGCCAACTCCGAGCTGGAATAACCTAGGACCGCCCACCAGCAGCAATCCGACCACAATGGCAACCGCGGCGACGCCTGACAACCGGCCCATCCATTCCCGTCGGGAACGTGCGGCACGCCGCTCTCTTGGAACCAAAGCGACCGTCTCGTCGGCGGTTTCCGCTCCGGCTGCCTCCCCGTTCCCGAGTTGGGGCAGGATGGCGTCGACGAGACTATACGGAGGAACGACCCGGGGCAGCTGCTCGAGTCCGTGGGATAAATGAAGCAATCTTTGCAGCATGGCGGCGCAATCGGGGCAGTGCCCGACATGATCCAGCATGTGGGAGGTTTCCTCCGCATTCAAGTCTCCATCAACATGACGCTGCATAAGCTCCATCACCTCTGGGCAATTCATCCCCGGACACCCCCTTTCTGATAATCATGAAGTAAGACCTGCAATTGCTGCCGGGCCCGGAACAAATACGATTTCACCGTGTTCAGGGGCAAGCCCAGCGAATCGGCGATTTCATTATAGGAGAAATCCTGCAAATAACGGAGAACGACTACGGTACGATGATGGTCCGGAAGTTTACCGATGGCTTCGCGGATTTCCTCCGACGCGTAAGCGGAAAGAACCTCTCCCTCCACGTTGTCTCCCGACTGAAACACCAACTCGTGTTCGTCGATCGAGACGGAAGGACGTTTGCGGCGAAACTTGTCGATGCAGATATTCGTGACGATGCGCTGAACCCACGTGCGAAACTGGGCTTTTTCTTCGTAGGAATCGATTTTCGTATAAATGCGTATAAGTGCTTCCTGCGCCGCGTCCAACGCATCCTGCTCATGGTTTAATAAATAATAAGCGGTGCGGTACACTTGTTGTTCAATCTCGCGGAGCAGCGAAACGAGAGCTTCCCGGTCGCCCGCTTGTGCGGCTTTAATCAGCGCCGGCTCCACCACAGAAGATCCTCTCCTCTCCTGCAACCTCTCAGACGACGTGGCTTTCTGAAAGGTTGCACCTCTGGTCGGGAATTTCGTTTCCGCCGTCGGAACAATACTCTCAGTCTAGCAAAAATCACGCGTGGCGCACAGTATTTTTGTCCTTAAGGACGAAGGTTTTCCTCCGGAAGACGTTTTTGCCGTCGAAAAAGGGTTCCATCCGGCCGGACTCGATATTGGATTTCGCCGTCGAGGTCCGTTCGAAACATGCGGATGCCGGCGGCTTCAATTCTCGCGACGACCGTTGGGTTCGGATGTCCGTACAGATTATGGCGGCCCACGGAAATCACCACATTCGCGGGGTTCCAGTAACGGAGCCATTCCGGGCTGGTTGATGTGATGCTGCCATGATGGGCAGCCTTCAGAACGTCAACGGGACTGCCGCTGCTGCTGCCGGTCATCCCTTGGACCACTTCCGCTTCACCCGGAGCTTCCACATCTCCCGGCAGGAGAAAACGTCTTCCGTAGAGATGGAGAAGAAGGATGACGCTGTGTTTATTTTGTTGCGACAAGGAAGGGAGCAAGGACGCAACGGCATCCTGACCGCCGGGATACAAAACGTCCAAATTTGCCGAAGCATCCACAGTCCACTTCATGCCTCTTCGTGCGGCGTATATGGGAATCCCGCGTTCCTGTATCAGACGGAGCAGCCTTTCGGCGGTTGGGCTTTCTTTCCATGTTCCGTTCCACAGGATGGCCCGAACCGGAATATTCCGGATGACGGCTTCGGCGCCTCCGATATGATCCGTGTCCAAATGAGTGAGCACAAGCGCGTCGAGAGTCCGGACCCCTCGCTGCCGGAGCAGCGGCACAAGCAGCTTGCGGCCGACTTCGTAAGGATCCCTTCGCTGGCGCCATTCGTCGCCCGGTTTGCGGAATGTCAACGTACCTCCGGCATCGATTAAGATATGTTTTCCCTGCCCCGTACGAATCAAGATCGAGTCCCCTTGGCCGACATCGAGAAACTGCACACGAGCGTCGTGGTCAAGCCAAACGGGACGATATCCCCATATGAACCATCCTCCCCATACAAGTACCAATATAAGCCCAAAAGCGAGCATCAAGGTGTTGCGACGAGGCACAGACACCGGTTCTCCCAAAGGTGCCGTCTCTTCTTGAGCCGAAAGGGATTGCCATTCTTCGTCCAGTCTCCGGGCTTCCCTGTGTTTCAGCAGCCAAGCCGTGACACCAAGCAGGCCGTAAGCCGCAGCCACCCACAACCAAGAAGTCTGGGGCCATACCGTGCGCAGTCCCTCCAGCTCGTTCATCCGATTCACCAACTCGAATGTCAGCCAGTTGCCGTATGAAGCCAGTTGCGCCGGAAAGATGCCGAGCGGAAACCAAACCCCGCCTAATGCTACCGATGCCATGCCGAGCGGCATGACCGCGAAACTAATGAAGGGCACAAGCACCAGGTTGGCCGGCAGGGAGAGCAGGTGAAACCCGTGAAAATAGTACGCGGACAGCGGAAAAGAGACGACCTGTGCCGTAATCCCGACCGCTAATGCTTCACGAAGCACTTTGAATCGGATCCGCTGCAAGAGGCTCGTAACGATCGGTGTGAACCACAGCAATCCCGCCGTCACCGCAAAAGAGAGCTGGAAGCTGACTTGTTCCACCACTAACGGATCCCAGATCGTCATGAGAAGCGCCGACGCTGCCAACAAATGAAGGCCATCCTTCAATCTATGCCGCCGGGCCAATGCCAGCGCGATCATGGACATGAGACACGCACGAATCGCCGACGGCGAAGCCCCCGTAAGTAACATATAGACCGGCATGGCGGCAAACGCCAAATCGATCGATCTTTCACGGGTTAACCGGAGCATTGCACCGATGCGAAGCAGCAGGAATACGACGACCGCAACATGCAGCCCCGAAATCGCCAGCACATGCGTCAGCCCGAGACGCGAAAACGCGTCGTACTGTCCCGGATCTACCTCCTGCACAATTCCCGCCACAAGCCCTTTCATATAGCCGGCGTCTCCGCCCGGATACAAACGATCCATTAAGTGGCCGATTCCGGAACGAAGTTCGTCTATCCACCTTAGTGGACGTGTGTTAAGGGGCAAAGCGGCGTCCAGCAGCTTCACGCTCTGCGTTCCCTGAACCGACCACTGCCAGCGGATTCCCTGCCTCTCCATGTAGCGGCGATAATCAAAAGCGCCAAAATTGCCCGCATCCGCCGGTTTTTCGGGCGTACCGGAAACCCTAACGGCATCCCCCCTTCGCCAACCGGCGGCAATGGCCTGCTCTTTGCGCTCGTTCAACTTCACCCGGACAAGCACCTGCTCGCTTATTTTCGTACCCGCCGAAGAACTCCGCTTCAACCGGTTTGCCGCAAGACGGAATGTCGCGATGTCTCCGTCTACTTCTGCTTTGGATGTCAAAACGCCCGACACTTCGGCGGCGTCCGGAGCGCCTTGGAGCTCCCACAAAGCGCTGAGTTCCGAATGGCTCCCCCGCTGAGCGGCAAGACGCTCTCCGAAGGCCAAAAGCAGCGCTAATGCGCAGGCTGCGGCCAATCTTCCCCGGAGCTTGCCTGATATCCATGCTGCTAGAAGGAGAAGCAGCCCGCCTGCAACTGCCAGCGTTTGTGCATAACCCTGCCAGAGCGAAGGAATCGAGGCTCCGATCAACCAGCAACATACGAAAACGACCAGCGGTCTTCGATTCAAATCCGTCACCTTTCCTCTCAACAATCCAATGAACAAAAAAAACCTCCCCCGCCAATAGGCGAAGGAGGTGCTACCTCTCGGTTTTCGTATTCAGGCGCCGTCCTGCACTTCGGTGTCGGGCGGCGCAACGTAGTCGTCGATCCGGCGAAAGCCGATGCCCTTCTGCTTCATGAGGGCTGCGACCTTGTCGTGGTCTTTCGGATAAATCCGGTGAAAAACAATCTCCACGATGCCGCTGTTCGCCAGCATGTTGGCGCAGGTCCAGCAAGGCTGATCCGTGACATAAACGACGGAGCCTTCCCGATCCACCCGGTCGGTGAACATCAGCAGGTTCTGCTCCGCGTGAATGGTTCGGATACAGCGCTGCTTCTTCTTCATCCCGCCGGCTGAATCCGACGGAACAGCCGGCTCGAATTCTTCCACGATCATGCAGCCTGCCTCGGAACAGTCCGGAACGCCCATAGGGGCGCCGTTATATGCCGTGCCGAGCAGCTTTTTGCCCTGGACGAGAACAGATCCGACATGCCGCCGGGGACAACGGGACCGGGTCGAAACCATAAAGGCGATGTCCATGAAATAAGTGTCCCAATCTTTGCGAGACGATGATGTCATGCAGTAAACCTCCGGTATGCAAAGTTGCTTCTATTGTCGCATATTTCGCAACATTGTAAAGGCGAATGATCAAGGACCCTTGGTTGTTGGGGCGATCGATACTTGAGAACGGATCTTATCGAACAGCTTCGGTCCGATGCCCTTCACCTGAAGCAGTTCTTCTATCTTACGGAATCCCCGGTGAGCCTCCCGGTAAGCTACGATGGTTTTGGCTTTGGCGGGGCCGATCCCCGGCAGCCGGTCGAAGTCCGCCTCCGTTGCGGAATTAAGCTCGAGAACGCCCGGGTTGGCGGCGGAAGCCGGTTTGGCCGCGGGTGACGACGAAGGAGAAGGAGCCGGGGAAAATGCACTGTCCGTTGAGGCCGTTGGTGCGGATGCCCCGTCGTTCGATGCGGCGGGTCTGGATGCCGGAGCGGTAACGGCTGCCGTTCCAGGCGTGATCTTCGGCTGGGAGGACGAGTGGGCTGCCAATGTCGTACGCACGGAATCGTTAACCGGCTGCCAGCCCGGAATGGCGGCTCCGGAAGGTTGAAGCTGAGAATAGATAAGGACCGCGGCACCCGCTCCAGCTACGGCCCATGCCGCAAGTGCCTTTGAATTCCGCCGTTTCTTCCCAACTGCAAAATAAGCCATTCGTTCTCTCTCCCATTCGTTTTTCAGATTTGAAAAGCAGTCATGTCACGATTTGAAGTTTCATACAATGGAGGAAGCGAGCAGCGGTCAGGGGGGACACAGGATGAAAGTCGGCTTTATCGGTGCGGGCAGCATGGGCGGCCTGCTGGTCGGCGCTTTCATAAAAACCGGAGCCATGCTTCCCGAACAGATCACGGTATCGTCCCGAACTTCCTCCAAGGTGGCGGCGTTGGCGCAACTATATCCCGGACTTCTGCCGGCGTCATCCAATGTGGATGCGGCGAAGGATGCCGACCTGTTGTTCCTGTGCGTCAAACCTTCCGATTTTGGCAGCGTATTAACGGAAATTGCTCCGGAACTGCTGCCCCGTCAAATCGTCGTCTCCATTACGAGTGCTGTCAAAGTGCAGCATTTGGAGACCATGCTTCCTTGCAAAATTGCGAAAATCATTCCGAGCGTGGTGAATACCGTCGGGGCCGGAGCTTCCTTGTGCATGTGGGGAAGCCGAATGTCTCCGGAGGATCGCAGCCGGCTCCTCGAATTGTTCTCAGCCATCAGCCGCCCCGTTGAAATCCGGGAACAGGAGGTTCGTGCCGCTGCCGACTTGTCCAGCTGCGGACCGGCGTTTTTCGCCTATCTTCTCGGGCAGTTCGTCGACGCAGCGGTGTTGACGGCCGGAATGGATCGCGCTATGGCGGATAAACTCGCATCCGAAATGCTATTGGGCACCGCTCGTCTACTGACGGAACAAGGATTCTCCATCCTCGAGCTGCAAGCCAAAGTATCGGTGCCGGGCGGTATAACCGCTGCCGCTCTCGAGGTTCTTCGCGGCTTGACTGCCGATACGTTTCAAAAGGTACTACGCGTCACCCATGATAAATTCGCGGAAGACTTGGACAGAGTCGAAACCTCGCTATTCGGCTCCGAATTTCCCCGCTCACCATAGTGTCTAGAAGACTTTAGGGGGAGTAAAAAACAGGGCGGTCCTCCAGATCGGAGAGGCCGCCCTTTTCTTCGTTAGTTTGCCACAATGTTGACGAGCTTGCCTTTAACGGCAATGATTTTGCGAATCGTTTTCCCTTCGATCAACGCTTTAATCTTGTCGAGTGCGAGCGCCGTTTCCTGCAGACCCGCTTCGTCCAGATCAGACGGGACGTTCACACGGTCAACGATTTTACCGTTCATCTGGACTACGATTTCCACTTCCGCGTCGAATGTAAGCACAGGATCGTATACCGGCCAAGGTTCGTACGAGATAGTTGGCGAGTGGCCCAAGCGCTCCCACAGTTCCTCGGCCAAGTGCGGAGCGAGCGGCGAAAGCATCTGCACGAAATCTTCCATGGCCTTTTGAGGCAGCGTCTCGGTTTTGTAGGCCTCGTTGACGAAGATCATCAATTGACTGATCGCGGTGTTAAACCGCAGCCCCTCGAAGTCCTCGGTCAGCTTCTTCACGGTTTTGTGCCAGGTGCGTTGGAACGATTCCTCGCCTTGGACGTCTCGGATCCGTGAATTCAGCCGGCCGTTGTCATCCACGAACAACCGCCACACGCGTGCGAGGAAACGGTGCACCCCTTCTACGCCGTTCGTATTCCAGGGTTTCGTCGCTTCCAACGGTCCCAGGAACATCTCGTACATCCGAAGCGTGTCGGCTCCGAATTCACTCACGATATCGTCCGGATTGATGACGTTGCCGCGTGATTTGGACATTTTCTCGTTATTCGAGCCCAAGATCATGCCCTGGTTCACCAGTTTATAGAAGGGCTCCTTCGTGGATACGACGCCCATATCGTACAGTACCTTGTGCCAGAAACGGGCGTACAGCAAGTGAAGCACCGCATGTTCGGCTCCGCCGATGTAAAGATCGACCGGCAGCCATTCCCGCTGCTTCCCGGGCGAGCAAATTTCCTTCTCGTTATCCGGGTCGATGAACCGCAGATAATACCAGCAGCTGCCCGCCCACTGCGGCATCGTGTTCGTTTCCCGGCGTGCTGTGCGTCCGGTTTGGGGATCGGTGACATACAGCCAGTCTTCGACGTTGGCCAGCGGCGATTCTCCCGTACCGGAAGGCTCGATCGCGTCCACGTCAGGCAGCAGGAGCGGCAGTTCTTCCTCCGGTACCGTCTCCATCGTACCGTCTTCAAAATAAAGAATCGGAATCGGTTCGCCCCAATATCGCTGGCGGCTGAACAACCAGTCGCGCAGCCGGTAGGTGACCTTGCCTTGTCCTTTGCCGTTGTTCTCCAGCCATTGAATCATCGCGCGGATCGCATCCGTGGTGGACAAGCCATTCAAGAACCCGGAGTTCACTAGAGCCCCATCCCCGGTGAACGCCGCCTCGTCGACATTGCCGCCCGCAACCACTTCAACGATCGGCAAACCGAATTTCTTCGCAAACTCCCAGTCGCGTTCGTCATGACCGGGAACCGCCATAATGGCACCTGTGCCATAACCGGCGAGCACATAGTCCGCGATCCAGATCGGCAATTTCGCGCCGTTGACCGGATTAACCGCGTAAGCGCCGGTGAACACGCCGGATTTGTCCTTCGCCAAATCGGTCCGTTCCAGATCGCTCTTGCGTGCGGCTTGATCGACATAAGCCGCAACGGCGGATTTCTGCTCTGTGCTCGTGATGCTTTCCACTAACTCATGCTCAGGAGCCAATACGCAGTAGGTCGCGCCGTACAGGGTGTCCGGCCTTGTGGTGAACACGGTCAGCGCCTTGTCATGACCGTTGATTGCGAAGGTCACTTCCGCGCCGGTCGATTTGCCGATCCAATTGCGCTGCATGTCCTTGATGCTCTCCGACCAATCCAGCTCCTCCAAATCCGCCAGCAGCCGCTCCGCATACTCGGTAATTCTGAGCATCCATTGGCGCATCGGTTTGCGGATGACCGGATGTCCGCCGCGCTCGCTCAAGCCATCGATGACTTCTTCGTTCGCCAGCACCGTACCAAGTGCCGGACACCAGTTCACCGGCACTTCCGCCACATAAGCGAGCCCTTTCTTATATAACTGGATGAAAATCCACTGCGTCCACTTGTAATAATCCGGGTCGGTCGTACTGAACTCGCGGTCCCAATCGTATGAGAAACCGAGCGACTTGATTTGACGCCGGAAGTTGTTGATATTCTCCACCGTAATATCGCGCGGATGCCGGCCGGTTTGAAGCGCATATTGTTCCGCCGGCAAGCCGAAGGCGTCCCATCCCATCGGATGCAGCACGTTAAACCCCTTCATTCGCTTATATCGGCTGACAATATCGGTGGCGGTGTAGCCTTCGGGATGGCCGACATGAAGACCGGCTCCCGACGGGTACGGAAACATGTCTAATGCATAAAACTTCGGTTTGTCGGGCTCTTCCAAGGTTCGGAACGTTTTATGCTCGTCCCAGTACTTCTGCCATTTGGGTTCGATGGTCTGCGGTTTGTATCCTTGCTGGTTGTCTTGGCTCATATGCCATAAGCTCCTTTGTAAAGAAACAAGTATAAACGGCTGTCGCCGTCCTTGGATGGTAGCATACGTTTATGTCGGAGACGTTTCAGAAAGTATAGGTGATAACTTATACTTTCTGAAACGTAAAAAACCTCCCGCCCCTAGCGTAATCGCTAGGGACGGGAGGATTCGCTTCCCGTGGTACCACCCTAGTTGACGGCCCCCTTCTTGGGACGCCGTCCACTCTTCCTCGTAACGAGAGGGAACGCCGCGATTGACGAGCTGCTTGTTATAAGCCCGGTTCGTGCGGAGGCTCCAAGGCGAGTTCGTCGTGGTCATCCGCCGGCTTGCACCATTCGCCGGCTCTCTGCGGGACACCCTTCGACTACTATTCCTCTTCAAAGCCTGAAGATATGCCATGATTATAGCCAATCTCAGGAAGCGATGTCAAGGAAAGCTTCCTTGCATGTGCTGTCACCGAACCGCCCGCCGTTTTATTTTCACATTCTTTTTTCATACTCGTGCCGAACCTGTCCCACACTTAGCGGCTAATATGGACTCGTACCCCAAATACGAGAGGAGCCATACAAAATGAGGAAATTATCCAAAGGCCTTATCGCCGGTATGACCGCTGCCCTGCTTATTACAGGCGCCAGCAGCGCTTTCGCAGCAGCACCGGCTGCAACGACAGCAAAAACGACCACTTCCGCAACTGCTAAGGCGACGACGAAAGCACCTGCCAAA
>JAQBPQ010000080.1 GCA_028287445.1 Cohnella sp. | reverse complement strand
TTGACTCCTGCGTTTTTCGAATCGTTGCAGCAGCACCAGCCGTTCCAGGAGGCGCCGAAATTCCACGGGGATGTGTTCATCGTCCACGGAACAAGCGACGATACGATACCGGCGGACTACAGCTTTCTGCTGGAGAAAACTTTCTGGCTCCGAGGGGAAGGCCGATGCGACAAAAACATGGTGTTTCAAGCGGATCACACCTATTCGAGGGGCGAACATAAAGCGGAATTAATCCAATCTACGGCCGACTGGCTCGGCGCCCACGAAGCGCGTCAGCGGGATTGGCACCATTGGAGTATTTGAAGGGCAGGCAACTTGCTTTTGAATGGGGCAATACCCGCAAGGGATATTGGCGTACTGCTGACAGTCCAATCCTGGCTACCACTTTGAATTGAATACGGCGGCCTGCACCGTTATCCTTGATCCTATTAACACTATAATTGCTGAGTTCTCCCAAGTCATGTAATAAGTTTATGGCCATATATCTTTAGGCGGCTGCCCAATAAGGGTGGAATCGACATCTGGGACAACCTGTGAGCTTCTCGTATCTTCGGCTCGTTTTCGCTGCAGTCAGGTTTTTCCCAATTGCACGACCTCGGCAGGCGGTTTATGTTGCTGCAGTCAGGTTTTTCCCAATTAGAGCGACATTTTAGTTCATCCCCCATCGAAAACGGCTCTGTAATTGTGTTTTTACGGACTACAGCGAGTGATGCCGTACCAACTCCTCTGCAAATCGGCAAAGTCGGATTACAGCACATGGATCGGCCTGTCTCATCACATGATAGTCCTTCCGCTAATGCAAGGAGGCGGCCCTAGGTCATTTAGATGACTTTTGGGTCCGCCTCTTTTTTAAGCGTAGCGTATATGCAACGGCTTTTTGGCGTGTCTGTATCGTTGACCAAAATCTTCAATTCCGCTAACAATCTGTTAACGAAAATCAAGTAAGCTAATAGTGGTTGAGTGTAATTTGACTGGGGAGAGGAAGATTCATTTGAAGAAATGGAAGAAATGGAAGATATGGAGCAAGAAAGCTTTGGTACCCGCACTGGGTTTCGCTGTTCTTGCCGCAGGAATTCCGGCCTCGGTTTACGCGAAGGATAATCATTCGTCGAAGAACCAAGCATCGAAAGCCGTTACCGTTAAATCCGTAGAGTTCGTCGGCATGCCGGCTCCGGCAACAGCCAAAGAAATGGCGGATCTGTACACCACAGCATCGGTAAAAGTGACGTATTCGAACGGTTCGGTCAAAAATTTCCCGCTTTCCTACAAAAAGCTGTTCAAATCCACCGACAAGGTCGGCGGCACGATCGCAGGCGTCGCGGTAGACGCCAAAGGCAAACCGATCATGGATACGACGGATCCGAATCATCCGATTCCTTTTGTCTCGGAAGATCCGGATTCCAATAGCCTGCTCTCCGTGCCGGGCGCAAAATCGACAGGTAAAGGCGGCAACCCGCTGTCTCTGATTACGCATTATGAATATATCGTTCGCGCATACGGCATCGTTCCGGCCAGCATGAGCCTGACGACCATCGATCAAAACAAAAAGACGGGCGACCTTACACCTGTAACGCTGAAAAAAATCGACTTCTCCGGAGTCGGCGGCCTCTGGATTCCGTGCAACGGTTCGCTGACCCCCTGGAACACGCACCTCGGTAGTGAAGAGTATGAGCCGGACGCTCGTGTCAGCGAGACGGATCCGAAGAAGACGAACGTCGATCCATTCACGCAATACTACTACAACGACACCACGAAAACCGGTAATCCTTATGCCTACGGTTATCTTCCCGAAGTCACCGTACGCGCCGACAATTCCACTTCGGTCGTGAAACATTACAGCATCGGCCGTTTCTCGCACGAGCTCGGCAAAGTGGCTCCAGACATGCGGACCGTATTCTTCGGAGATGACGGCGGCAACACCATGCTGTTCCTGTATGTAGCCGACAAAGCGAAAGACTTGTCCGCCGGAACGCTGTATGCCGGCAAATGGATTCAAAAAAGCGCCGAAAACGGCGGTTCTGCCGACCTGCAATGGATCAACCTCGGCCATGCAACGGATAAAGAAGTCAAATCGTATATCGACAAAGGCATCAAATTCAGCGACATTTTCGAAACATCCGATCAAGCTGCCGACGGGTTTACCGCCGTTAAGGTATACTCCAGCGTCAGCACCAAAGTGGAATATCTGAAAGTAAAACCGGGTATGGAAAAAGCCGCCGCTTTTCTGGAATCCCGTCGTTTCGGCGCCATTAAAGGTGCGACTGCGGAATTCAACAAAATGGAAGGCGTAACGGTTAACGCCAAGGACAACAAAGCTTATATCGCGATGTCCTACTTGGAAAAAGCGATGGAGAAAGACACCAAAGGCACCGATCCGGCTGATGATATCCAAGTGAACAAAATCAGCGCGGGCGTCACTTATGAGCTGACCTTGAAAGGCAAGCAAAAGGATCGCAGCGGTGCGGCCATCAACAGCGCGTATGTGCCTTCCTTCATGAAGGGCTTGGTGTTCGGGCAAGATCTGGCGACACCGGACACGAAAGGCAACAAAGCGAACGATGAGATGGTAGCTAACCCGGACAACCTGTCGTTTTCGGAAGAGCTTCGCACCTTGTTCATCGGTGAAGACAGCGGCATGCATGCGAACAACTATGTCTGGGCTTACAACGTGGACACGAAGAAGCTGTCCCGTATTCTGTCGCTGCCCGCCGGAGCAGAAGCAACCGGACTGACGGCCGTGGACAATCTGAACGGTTTCCGTTATCTCATGAGCAACCTCCAGCATCCGGGCGACGAAATGATCGTGGCCGACAGCCTGAAAGCCGATGTCGAGAAGTATATCAATCAAAACTTCGACAACAAGCAATCCGGTGTCGTAGGCTATATCTCCGGCTTGCCGACCAAGGCGCAACTGCTTGCAGGTGCCAAAGGCCAACAGACGGGTAACCACGGATCGAAGAAATAAGAGCTTAACCCTGCAGAATCGATCCACTCACGCAAGGCAGGAAACCGTCGGGACTATTCCCGGCGGTTTCCCTGTTCCTATGCAGTTCAAAGGAGAAATCCTGCCTTGGTGAAAGTTTTACCATAATCGGAAAATCCGACGATGGCACCAAGACAACCGTCGTCCTATGTGTTTAAATGGGAGCATAGATGGGTAAGGAACGACCCCGACGGAGGAATGAAATGACGCATCAACCGAATAAAGCACGTTCATCGTTTCGGCGGTCCGCTCTACGGCTGCCGCTCTTGCTCGTTACGGCTGCCGCATTAGCGGGCCTCGTCGCTTGCAGCGGCGGCGGCAAGAAGGATCCCGTCGCGCAGCCATCAACCGCAACCCCGGTCCCGACGGCATCCGCTTCCGCATCCCCAACAGCCTCGAGCGCATCCTTTATGGCCCCTCTCACAGGACTGGCGGCGAATAAAGAAGTGACCAATCGTCCGTTTGCCGTAATGATCAATAATTTAGCCCCCGCCCGTCCGCAGTCCGGGTTGACCCAAGCCGATACGGTATGGGAACTGCTCGCCGAAGGCGGCATTACCCGGTTGGTGGCTATTTTCCAAAGCAAGGAATTTACCGATCCGATTGGTCCCGTGCGCAGCATCCGGCCTTATTTCATTGAAGTGGGCGAGTCGTATGGCGGTGTGCTCGTCCATGCAGGAGCGAGCAATGACGCCTTCGCGATCCTTCGCGGCCAGCACAAGGAAGACCTGGACGAAATCACGAATGCAGGCGCTTATTTCTGGCGGGACAAAAGCCGCAAAGCGCCGCACAACTTATACACGAATCTAGAGAAGCTGCGCGCAGGCGCGGCGCATCGGAAATATGCAGACACGGCAGTCGCGCCGACGATATCGTTCAGCAGCGCTCCCGATCTTACAGGTGCAGCTGCGGCTGCCGAAGTGCACATCAAATTCATGATGTCAGACTACAAGGTGTCCTACACCTATGATTCGGTCAAAGGAACTTACGCCAGGTTCATCAACGGCAAGCCGCATACGGATAAGAACAACGGCGAGCAACTGACGGCATCGAATTTGGTCGTGATCGCCACGAAACATAATATTTACGATGCCAAGGGACGTTTGGAGGTCGACTTGAAGAGCGGCGGCGAAGCGGTGTTGTTCCAACAGGGGAAAGCGATCGCCTGTCAATGGGAACACAAGGACGGAGATATCGTCCGCCTCATGAAGGATGGCAAGGAGCTGCCGTTCCTGCCCGGCGTTACCTACTACCACGTCGTCCCGAATACACCTTCACTGGCAGATCATCTTACGTATCAATAAGCCGGTGGTAATCGGGCATGACGGTTTGAACCCCCGGCCGGGTGCCAGCCGGGGGTTGTTGCGATTTGGGAGAGACAACGGACTAAGGGAACTCCCTTGGGGAAAACTGAAAAAATGTGTCGAAATAAGGAAGGAAAGGGATATCCGTTTGTCCGGGCTCGTGATAATATAAATAAGTTGAATCCATATCCAAGTCCGGCATTCCATTCGGGAAAGAGGGGTTGCTCTTGTTTCGGAAAAAAGACATTTTTTTTAAAACACTCGAAGAAATGGCGGATCTGATCGTAGCGGCCGTGGATCGTTTTGCCACTGCCGTGAACGGCGATTTGACGGATGTTGCGGCTTTTGTCAAAGAAATGAAGGAATTTGAGCATCAAGGCGACGAATATACCCACACGGTTTACACGGAGCTCAACAAGACGTTCATTACACCGATCCAACGCGATGACATCATGTTACTGATGAAGAGGCTGGACGACGTGCTGGACGGTATTGAAGCCTGCGCTTTCCGTTTCGATATGTATCAGGTTTCCAGGTCTGACCTTTATATTCGTAAATTCGGGGACTGTCTGCGCCACAGTGCACTGGAGATCAAGGCGGCGATATATTTGCTCAGCCAGAAGAAACTGCTCGCCATACAAGAGCCGTGCGTAAGGCTGCATGAACTGGAGAACGAAGGGGACGTGCTGATGAGACAAGGGATCAAAAACTTGTTCCAGAACGTCAAAGACCCGATCGAACTTATCAAGTACAAGGAAATTTACGAATGTCTCGAAGAAACCACAGACTCTTGCGAGCACGTGGCGAATACGTTGCAATCGATTATCATGAGAAATTCATGACATGATGTGGGCAAGTACGGATCAACCTATTAATTGAATTTGGACAAGGTCAACCCAAACCGTCGGCTTCGTTTTGCATATTACAATCATAAAAGGAAGACATTACGCGAACCGACTCACCTCAGTCTGGAGGACCTCGATGCTGACATCCACCCAGCAAGCGAAATCATGTGAAATGTTATTCGACGAATTTCGTCGCGAACGGGGAAACTACCGGGGAGAAAAGCTGATCTTTTCCGGTGTCGGCACCCGTGACGTGTATAATATTACCGCCCCCTTCATGGACGATGGCGAGCAAGTCATTGCGGGTCGGGTGGAGGACCGGTACAAGGAAGCTTCCGAAATTATGTTTTTCGTCAACCGGAAGGGGGAGTGGGTGCCCCGCCCAGGATCCCCGGTATATGCGCTTCAGGATCCTTTTATCTCCTTCATCCAGGGAGAACTCGTGGTCGGCGGAGTCGAAGTGTATTTTGACGCCGACGACCCGCATTTCGTTACTTCATGGCGGACGGTATTTTACCGGGGGACGAGGATCGGCAGCTTGGAGCCTTTTGCCAAGGGGCCGCTGACGATGAAAGACATCCGTCTCGTCGATCTGGGGAACAGGCGAATCGGGGTGTTCACTCGCCCGATGATGGTGGAAGGCGCCCGTGCGAAGATCGGTTATACGGAAATCCGCGACCTGACGGAATTGACGGAAGAGGTTATCAAGCGGGCGGAGCTGCTCCACAACCTCTTCGTCCCCGATGAATGGGGCGGCGCCAACGAAGCGCATGTGCTGGCCAACGGCACCATCGGGGTGCTGGGCCATATCGCGCGGATGGAGAAAAACAACATCCGTCATTATTACCCAATGACGTTCGCCTTCGATCCCGCGACGCATGTCCATTCACCTATCAAGCTGATCCTCTCGCGCGACATGTTTCCGGAAGGGCCTGCGAAACGTCCCGACCTCGAAGATGTACTGTTCAGCGGCGGACTGGTCCGGATCGACGGCGGAAGCGCCCGGGTATATACCGGCGTGAGCGACGCCGAAGCCCATTCGATCGTGATACCGGATCCTTTCCTAGAATACGAGAAATAATCAGCAAAGGGACCGATCCCGGCGGTTTGATCCGCAGCGGTATCGGTCCCTTTGGTCGTGCTGCCGGCGTGCTGCCCAGCGGGTTATCGCCGCCGCTTGGCTGGCTGGCGGGATCGTCCCTTGGCGCCGCCTGAACGCCGGCCGGCAGCAGACGACCGCCTTCGCGTGCTGCTGCCCGTGCTGGCGGAAGCCGCGACTGCTTTCGCTCCTTTGCCCAAGAACACCCGAAAAAACGGTGCCATTTGGGACATGATGCCCACGAATTTTTGGATTTTGCCCATTCCGTTAATAACTCCGTCAATCCCGCCCATGCGGTCGATCATGCCCTTCAATTCACCCAGACTGAACCCGCCTTTGGCGTTCCCGGTGACGCCACCGGCACCCTGTCCGGGGGGAAGAACCGTAGGATTCACATACGCGGGAGGACCGGCGAACGGATCCCCCAGACCCGGATACATCTGGCCTCCGAAACCTTGTGGCTGGTTCCAGCCAAGGAGAGCAGGCATGTTGGATTTTGGTTCGTCCATGAAGTCACACCCCTTTCTGCTTATAGGGTATGACGGAAGCCCCGGTTGCGAATGGACGGCTGCCCGGTTTGGACGGGATTTTATCCCGGTGATGCGTGAATACGGTAACGCTTGAAGATCTTCATGGGAGGAAGTACAATGAAAGAAATCAAAAAGAAGCAACCGGAATGAATATCGGAGTGAATCGGGGTGCCGGCATGCAGTTGAAAAAATTGAACGATAAATCGATCGAGCAATTGTTCGAAGCGGTCCTAACGCTGAATAGCATGGAAGAATGTTACATATTCTTCGATGACCTCTGTACCGTGAACGAAATCGAATCGCTGTCGCAGAGGTTGGAAGTGGCCCGCATGCTGGGCAAAGGTCATACATACAATCAGATCGAGACGCAAACCGGGGCGAGTACCGCCACGATCTCCCGCGTGAAGCGCTGCTTGAACTACGGCAACGACGGCTATAAGCTCGCGCTTGAGCGGTTAGGTCGATTCGGCGTTGAAGCGCCGGAATAACTGGATAGAATCGGCCGTCAGGGCATCTGCTCTGGCGGCCGATTTTTCGTTGTGTGGGCGGAGCCGGTGGCGCTCTGGCGGCGCGGAGACAAGCGCGCGGGTGCCGAAGTGCTCTTGAACTGGAGTAACTAACGATATTGGGCATCCCCAGGTACCGAAATACACTTCAAATGGGGACGACTCATCTAAACCAGGCCAAACTCACAGATTTGAGTGCACTTTAGCACTTCGATACATCTATTGTAAGAAGAAACATACAAAGAGGTGCACAATGGCACCTCAAGGACGATTGTTCACGAGTGACGGCCGTGGAGATATCATCGATTCTGCTTACTT
>JAQBPQ010000076.1 GCA_028287445.1 Cohnella sp. | reverse complement strand
CGCGGTGCGTGGAGATGACCTGGGCAGCGCGGACACTGCGTTGAAGCGGCTCGTGTCCTCGGTCATGGAGCGCGTGGACTCGCTCGCGTAAGTAGCGGAGAGCTGCTTAAGTTACCGGTAAACGGCGGGAAACTAACATAAATTACCGCGAGGGCGTACGCAGGAATTCGCGGTTTTACGCGGAATTGTGTAAGGTGAAGCCTGCCATAACATGCCGAATAGGCAAGATCAGCGGCAGAGATGCCGCTTATTTTGTGGGCGAATCCGGACAAAGTACCGCTTCACCGCCTGAATAGGCGACGACAGCCAGGCATCATTTTTCCAGAACATGAAGGAGTGACAGTTGTGCCACAGTGGTTGAACAGAGTGAATCGCAAATTGGCAGCTTGGCTGTGGTGGGTGGTGCTGGTGGGTGTAGTGGCCTCTCTTCCGGTCATGTATGCCCGGGCGCAGACGGAATCTTCCGCTAATCCGACGGCCATTGTCATCGATTATAAAGATTTGCTGCAAATCGGAGCGGCTCAGGGCAATCCCCAGTCGTTCGTGAAGACGCAGCTGGAACGGCTCAAGGCCGCCGGCGTCAACGGTGCAGTCGTATACGAAAGCACGCTCGAGGAGCTCACGTGGTCGGGAGAAGTGGTGCTGTACGATCCTCAAGGAGCGGCCGCTCTGGAGGGGAAAGCCCCAACGCCCGGTGACAACCGAACGTATGTGATGTTCATGCATCCCGAAAATGAAGCCAAATTAAAGCCGATCATCGAATCGGCATTTAAACGTCACGGCGCCGATGTGAATACATGGTCCGCGGCCGGCCATTCGGGAGTCGCCATCGACATGGGCAAGGACGACGCGATGATCCGCCCGATGGAGCCGAACCCGATTGAAATGCAAAAGCTGAAGGATGCCGGGATTCAGATTTTCCCACGGTTGTCGGATCGTTTTGACCCGTTTGATGCGGGACAATTGAATGAGTGGCTCAAAACGTTCAAGTCGTTCGGCGTGGATCGCGTGGTGTTCGACGGCGACGCGGTGCCGGGTTTCCGCCAAGAAGGCAAACCGGACGGAGTCCAGCAGTTCGCTTATATTTTGAACCGCAATAAAATCGGCATCGCCGCGTTCGAGAACCTCAAGACGCCGCAACAAGGCATTGAGAAGCTGGCCAATTTGCTGGATTACAATGTGGTCCGGGCACACGCCGTAGCAAGTGCGGAAATGAACGTGATGAAGACGCCGGACTTGCAAGACCGGATCGTTCTGGCGGTGAAAGACCGCAATATCCGGTTCGTATTTTTGCGCACCGCACCTACCAAGGATCCGGTGAAGGGAAAAGTGGCGTATCCGCTGGATACGATCGTTCATGCGCTTGATGGGGACCCGGCATCGGGCAACTCGAAGGGTGCAGTGGGGAATCTGAAGGATTTCGGCTTCACCTTCGGCGTGCCGCATCCCTTCGTGGTTCATCATGCTCCGGTGGAAACCGCTCTGCGGGCGCTCGCGATGCTCGGCGCGATTGCGCTGGTGTCGATTGTCGTCGGAATGTTCCTTCCATCGTGGATTGGCGTGGTATTCGCAGCAGGCGTGATCGGCGGGGCGGGGTTGTACGTGCTGCGTTCGACGCTAATGGTGCAGTCGCTGGCTTTGTGCGCGGCGATCGCCGCTCCGACTGCGGCGGTGATTTTGCTGGTGCGCAGGCTCAGAGCCAGCCGCGACGAGTCGCTTGGAGCAGGCCGGCGGCTGGGTGTAGCCGTCTTGCTGTACATTCGGACGGCACTGCTGACGATGGCGGCGATTCCTCTAGTGGTCGCGATGCTCAACCATATTTCATACAGCTACGTGATGCAGCAGTTCCGCGGCGTCAGCCTGTTGCATCTGGTGCCGATTGCGCTGGTTGCGATTTATGTATTCCTGTACGGCTCCGGGGATACCGTGAGCGGGAACGTCCGTCGCATTCTGCGTATGCCTCTTACCGTACTGTGGATCGTGGCCCTCGTGGTGTTGGGTGCCGCAGGTTACTACTATTTAACGCGTACAGGAAACGGCGGAACGGTTTCGGGTATTGAGCTGAAGTTCCGCAATATTTTGGAGACGACGCTCCACGTTCGGCCGCGGACGAAGGAATTTTTGCTGGGGCATCCGGTCATGCTGGCGGGCATTTTCCTGGCGCTGCGATATCGTTGGGCCACGGTGCTGATGATTGTCGGCGTGATCGGCCAGCTTTCGATGGTAGATACGTTCGCGCATTTGCATACTCCACTTATTTTGTCGATTACGCGCATCCTTCTGGGTCTCGGCCTTGGCGGATTGATCGGACTCGTGCTGATCGCGGTTTGGCAGCTGGTTGAGAAGTTGTGGAGACGCCGGGTAAAACCCGCGTGAGTCGGGATAACGGCGTAAGGCGCCTGGTTCTGTCCGGCTATTATGGGTTTCGGAACAGCGGGGACGAGGCGGTTTTGCAAAGCATTTTGACGGCGCTGGAGGTGACGGGGCGCGCTCAGGGCATCCGGGTGGAACCCGTCGTGTTGTCGGCGGATCCGGAATGGACAAGCCGCCAATACGGCGTCGAATCGGTACCCCGCATGAAGCTGGGCGAATTGCGGAACGCTTTACGTAACAGCGACGGCCTCATCAGCGGAGGAGGAAGTTTGCTGCAGGATGCGACAGGACTCGGGTCGATTCCTTATTATCTCGGTGTGATGGAAATGGCGCGTTGGAACGGGAAGCCGACATTCGTGTATGCGCAGGGGATCGGGCCGGTGAACCGGGCGATATTCCGTTGGCCGATTGCGCGGGCGTTCCGCAAGGCGGCATACGTGTCGGTGCGCGATGACGAATCGGCGGCGTTGCTGCGCCGGTTCGGGGTGCCGGAGGCGCGCATCGAGGTTGTGCCTGATCCGGTCATGGGCTTGCCCATGCCGGAGGCGCTTGAGCTTGGCGGCGCCCGGGACGGCGCTGCCGAAGATGCGGACGCGCGACCCGTGGTCGGCGTGTCCGTCAGGTTCTGGCGCGGCGATCGCGCGGACCTGGACCGCGCGGCTGCCGCGCTGGCAACGCTGGCCGGACGGCGGAGCGTCCGGCTGCGCTTCTTGCCGTTCCATCACGGACCGGACGAGGAAGCGTCCCGGTACGTGATGGAACGGCTGGCCGCGGCGGGCGGTGCCGCGGCGGAGGGCGTGTGCGAGCTCGCGCCCGCGCACGAGGATCCGCAGGCGATGCTGCGCGAGGTGAGCCGATGCCGATTGCTGTTCGGCATGCGGCTGCACTCGCTCATCTATGCCGCCAACCGAGAACTGCCGCTGCTCGGCCTGTCGTACGATCCGAAAATCGACCAATTCCTGAACCGGCTGGGACAGACGGCAATCGGCTCTACCGAGGCGCTGGATCCGGAGGTTTTCGCCCAGGAAGCCGCTCGAATGCTGGACAACCCCGCCGAATGGCGGTCTGCCGTCTTACCGGCCATCGATCGCCTCAAGCGGGAGGCCGTCCGTCCCGCGCAACAAATATTGGATTTCCCTCGTATGTAGGGTGTGTTATCAAATGATCGTCCGTCAATCGCGCGGCTGCTTCTGCTGTAAAGCTATTTTTCATCGTTGCACACGGGGAAAGCGTTCATCATCCCATTGGAACGATGTATTTCATCGGTTCAGCGCACAACCACGGGAGTCTGAGCCGTATTCCGAGGCTGCAACGATCATTTTCATCGTTCTGTACACGACAGTATCCATTTTCGCATTTGGAACGATGTTTCTGAATCTTCTGGAACCAACATGCAACGCCAACTTGTCTTCCCGAAACAAACCCTGGTGGTGATAACCTTATGATCTCCGCACCTCAAGCAAGAGTTTACCCGACGGTGTCGCTGTACGGTGTGCCGTTCTCCCGAATGAACATGAGAGATACGGTCGATTACCTCGTCGAAGCCGTGGAATCCCGGCGCTCCCACCGGATCGTGACCGGCAATCCGATCATGCTGATGGCGGGTCTCGAGGATCCTTCGTTCCATCGGGCGCTGATGACGGCTGATCTAATCGTACCTGACGGCGCGGGCGTCGTCTGGGCTGCCAGGCATGTGGGACAACCCGTTCCGGAACGGGTGGC
>JAQBPQ010000190.1 GCA_028287445.1 Cohnella sp. | reverse complement strand
GTGTTTCCGCCGCAGCATCAAAATAGGCATCCAGGGTTTGAATAATTTGATGAACCCCTCGCCCGTTATCAGAAAATCGCACCCGGACCCATTTGGACTCCGCTAATCCCATCAGCATTTACGGCAGAAGAAGTAACCACATATGGAACGGAGGTGCCGTTGAGACGCCCGGGGCAGCCGTTTGAGTTGGCTCCTGCCTATGTACTGCTGGCTTCAGACGATGCTTCGTACATATCGGGGCAAGTTATTTTCGTAAATGGAGGCTCGATCGCTACCTGATTTAAGCTATTTGAAGAACGCTCCCCTGGGTTCTTCCGGATGCGGACCGCTACGGCTGCTTGTGCAGTCTACAATTTTATTATTTCATCAGAATTAACCGCCTAAAGATAGGGCGGTTTTTGTTTTAGTGAGAATTAACAATCAAAGATAACAAATCCTGGCGATCAAACAAGTCGAAATTGATATAAATCTATCATTTCTGTTATATAGATATAAATTTTACGAAACCCAAATATGCAGTTGATATTCCAATGAACTTTATCCCTTACCATTAAATCGTCAAGCAGTATGGTTCGCCGCGCTTTGGAAGAGGACAATCTTTCTTAAAATGAAACGTGGAGGTAGAGTATGGATCAAAATTTAGTCCCACAATCGTGGTTGGGAGCCGTACCGATTCATCTGTCGTTTGCGGTGAATACGGCCTTGTTAATCGTCGTTTGGGCTGTCTGTTTAGCCGGGCTGTATGTGCTTTGGAAGAGGCCAAACCGGCTTGGAGTGTTCCAACGCTGGACCACTCAGGACGTATTGATGGTCGGCATCATGGGTGTTCTGCTTGAGGTGTATGATAACCTGATCGGCGATCAGTTTATCACCCCGATTATTCAATTGATCCCGTTCGGCCATGTATTTGCTCTTAACGATTTGCCATATATGTTTCTGTTGATGGTAGGCATAGCGGTGATCCGCAAACCGGGAGCCGCTACTGCTATGGTATTCGTCAACTTCCTGCTCATGCAACTGCTGTATGGCGGTTCCGAATCCGGAGTGCTTTGGTGGTCTTACGGCATTCTGCAAGGACTTTTTGTCGACCTGTACATCATCTCCCGGCGAGGCCGCGTATTCTCCAATACCCGGAGTGCCTTCTGGGACGGCTTGATGATGGGAGCGCTCCGTGCGATACCGGCCGTCATTGTGCAACAGGCGTTATTGGGGCCGTTTTTGTCCGGATGGGAAAAAACGCTTGGAGCCGTATTCTGGCTTGCCCTGTTCAATATGATCGGCAATGGGTTGGCGGCTGCGATTTCCTCGCCCTTTGCAATCCGCGTGGCAAGCTCGGTTAATCCATCTGCCGGCAGTCTTGCACCTCTCAATCCCCACATGAGAAAGGATGAACCGGCATGAAGCGCATTGCTGTTCTAAGCGCGGTTTTAACCGTTTTGCTCGGAATCGATGGTATTTACATGGTCGCTACGAAATATAAGGGCGAGGATGTCAACAAATTTAATCTTTCCGACGGCGGCACGGTTGTTGCTGCAGCTGTTCTGATGCTCATCATCACGATTGTTGCCGCCGTTCTCGTAAGGCGCTCGAGTCAGCAAGGAGAGTGAAACGGCAATGCCAGACATCACAATTGAGGGATTGTCTTTTTGGTATCCGGGTTCTTCGAACCCGGTACTTCGTTCTTTAGACCTGAAAATCGCCGAAGGAGAGTTCGTTCTGGTAGCCGGTGCGTCGGGATGCGGCAAATCCACATTGGCGCTTGCGGCGGCAGGTTTGATACCGACCAGAGTACAAGGCTTTATCGAGGGCGGCGTCCGTTTTGGCGGCAAGGCGATCTCCGATATGCAGGTTCACGAAATATCGCAGCAGATCGGAATGGTTTTTCAGAATCCCGACAATCAAATCATTCATCTGGATGTGGAATCGGAGGTGGCTTTCGGTCCGGAAAATTTGGGCTTGCCGCGTTCGGAGATCGCCGGGCGGGTAGATCAGGCTCTCCGTATGACGGGAATGGAAGCATTCCGGAAAAGGTCCACTTTTTCTTTGTCCGGCGGGCAGAAACAGCGGATTACGATTGCGGCCATGCTGGCGATGAAACCAAAGGTGTTAATTCTGGACGAACCGACTTCGGATCTCGATCCTGTCGGTACCCAAGAAGTTTTAAAGGTATTGAAGGAGTTGAATCGAATCCATGATATGACCATCATTCTCGTCGAACACAAAATCGACGAAGTGATTGAGTGGGTCGACCGTGTACTCCTTATGGACCAAGGAAGTGTCGTGGTGGATTCTCCGCCGCGCCAGGCGTTCCGGAACCTTCAAACCTGGGATTCGCTGGGTGTGATCGTTCCGCAGATGGTTCGCTTGGCCGCCGGGCTGCCGGACATATTCGGCTCGAATGTTCCTTTATCCGTGGAAGAGGCTGCAAGCGCGCTGCGGGGTTCGAACTGCGTAAAATGGCTTTCGCGCAATGCGGTACCTCCCGTACCACTGCAACCGTGCGAAACTACCGTCCTCGACTGGGACAATGTGCAGCTAGCCTACGACAATCTTCAAGTACTGCATGATGTCAATCTGCAGATATCTTCCGGGGAATGGGTGGCTCTGGTGGGAGCGAACGGTTCCGGAAAAACGTCGCTCGCTTCTCTGGTTATGGGCTTTCAAGCCCCGACGGGCGGCTCCGTTTCCTGCATGGGCAAACCCGTTTGTGTCGGCGACATCTCCATGCAGGCTCAAAAAGTGGCTTACCTGTTCCAAGCCGCCGATAACATGCTTTTTGAGTCGACGGTGCAGAGGGAATTCGGGTTTGGTTTCCGCCATCGTCGTAAAGGGCTGGACGGGATGAAATATACGATCGAGCAGCTGCTGGAAATTGTAGACTTAACGGATCTTAAAGAAAGAAATCCCTTTCATCTTAGTCATGGCCAAAGAAAGCGGCTCGCCATAGGAGCGTTGCTGGCTTCTGCGCCACAAGCCATGATTCTTGATGAACCGACTACCGGCCAGGATGACGGACATGCGGCGCTTTTTCTCGAGTTCCTTCAACAATTGCGGGGAAAGCTCGGACTGACCTATTTGATGATTACGCATGATATGATCTCCGTAGCCAATTATGCAAGCCGCGTTGTCGTGTTGCGCGACGGCAAAGTGCAGATGTCAGGCCATCCAGCCTACGTGTTCGCGCAAGGGACGCAACTTGCCGCCAGCGGTGTAGTGCCGCCTCCTGTGGCTCGGCTGCATTCGATGCTTACGGAGGGCGCCTGCCCGTCTGTATGTCTCAATGTCGGCCAGTTCTTGCAAGCCATAAAATCGGAGGAGGCGCTTCTCCATGTTTAGCATGTTAACCGAAACACTTCTGGGCCGAACGTTTTTGGGATACTTGCTCATGTTTGCCGTTCCGCTGATTTTACCGGCTTTGTTCGTCAAGCTGATCGGCTTTCAAGGATTGCGGCATCTGTTCTCTTATGAGCCTAAAGACACGGCGATACACAGGGTGGATCCCCGGCTCAAGATTGTTTATCCGGTCGTGATCGGAATTCTCTCCGTCATCCTGAATTGGTTCTATGTTTTTCTTCTGCTTGGCGTTTCGTTGATTCCTTGGCTGATTTTGCGTCCTTCTTTGGCGAGAATTCGTGTCACGCTGACCATGGCGATTACCCCCGTCATCGGCATGATTTGGTCACAGGGGATGTTTTACGGCTACCACCCGGGCGTTCATTATTTGTTCGTATTTCCGTGGACGATCCGCTGGTTCGGTTCCGTGGGTCTATCGATCGAAGGACTTTATTACGGTGCCGAGCAAGCCGGACGCATGCTTGTTCCCGCGTCGGCTTCCCTCATTTTGCTGCTCTCTACCAAACCTTCCGACATCATTTGGGCATTTTACAAGTTCCGATTTCCACCGGTTGCCGGATTTGCTTTTACGGTCGCCTTGCGCTTCCTGCCGCAAATGATCGAACGGGTAACCCTGCTGCAAAAAGCAATGCAGGTACGGGGATATGACTTGAGTAAGCCGCGCTGGTGGCAGCTAAACCAGTGGGCGGGTTACCTCCGGCGGGTGTTCGGCAGCATCCCCACGATTACAATGGCGCTGCTCATCCAATCCTTAAGGACGACATCCGTGATGGCGCTGGTAGCGGATGCCCGCGCTTTCGGTTCCGAGAAGCAAAGAGTTACGTTGCAGGAATACCAAAGCACAAGCGCCGATCGGATCGGCTGGGGAGCGCTTGCAGCGCTGGTTATCCTCGTCGTAGGCTTGGTCAGCATGCACATCGGGAATAGACAGCTTTAAAGCAAACCAGCTTGATTTCATTTTCAATACACCAAAGGTGGTAATCTACATGAGACTTGGTTTTTCTTTATCTCCAAATATGATCTTAGGGAAACCCCAGCAGACGAAGAGCGCCGAACTGCTTGCCTATTACGGTGGTGCAAGCGGTTTTCTGCATGAGCTTAAAGATCAAGGAATAACTTCTATCGAGATTAGATACATGATACGTGAAATGGAAGAAGAGGCAGGAGAGCGAATCGTACATCAGCTTTGGGATGCCGGTTTGGAAGTTACCGTTCACGGGCATGTCGATGGGGAATTCGCGGGTGCTGAATTCGGCGATGTTTACCCACCGTTGAAAGAAATGCTCAAGGCTTATAATAAACACCAAAAGGAAATCGTTATGCCGATTCATGCATTTGCTGCACCTTCAGGAGATAGGGGGGAGCTCGCACGGAGAACGGTCGCCTTATTCCGGGAGTGGAGTTCGATTGTCGCAACGGGAAATTTGCCCGTCATTTTCGCCATCGAACTTAACAGGGCGAAGGCTTCTGCGATCGATCCAGGAGATACGTGCGAAGGGGTCATCGAGATGGTGGATGCCGTTCAAAGTCCGAATGCCGGAATTACGTGGGACATGGGACACTACTATTCCAATAAGTTGGTGGAAGCGCACGCCGCCGGTGACCTCACGACAGAACGGGCATATGAGCAACTGCCGCCGCCTGCCTTCATCGAGCGCACGGTTCATACCCACATACACGGTTTGGGGGAAAAAGGGACGCATTGTCCGTTGAGCGAAAGGCAGAGTCTCCCCCTCGAATCTTATGTAAAAGCTTTAAAAAAGAGGGGATACCGTGGAGTCTACAATTTGGAGCTTGATTTCAGCCGGTTTCCGGAAAATGACTCGCTTTCGAAGCATGTATTCTCCTCGATCGAACGTTTAAGAAACTGCGTCGCGGATACCGAAACTGCAGCTATTTAGGGATGAAAGCGGAATAACGGCGCCGCAGCGACTGCAGCTGCTCCAACGTAGAGAGCGCTTTGTTCTCCATACGCAGGCCCACCGCGATGATGAGGCTTTCCACGATGGCAGTCGGCGCCACCATGGAGTGAAATTCCCACATCTGCCCACGGCTGGAATAAAGCACAATGTTCGACGGATGATGAAAATCGGATACAAGACGGTCGGAAACAATAATGGTCTTGCAATTCAATTCCGACGCGTAATCCAGAATGGCCTTCGTTTCCGGCAGTGTCCTGGAGAAATGGAACAGTATGATCGTATCCTGCTTTTTGACGTTGACGAGCGTCTCAAAAACTTGACTGCCTCTCTTGGTAATGTTCTCTATGGCTACGCCGAATCGATTGAGGCGGAATCGAAGCAGATGTCCGAGCCCCTCCGCCGGGCCGGAAGCGAAGATGTAAATCCTTTCGGCTTCAACCATCGCATCCACCGCACGATAGAGCTCTTCGCGGTCTAGATGGTAGGACGTATCGCGCAAATACTCGGAGGTTTGCTCCATCACTTGACCGAGAAGATCGTCGGAAGAAATTTTGTTGAACATATTTTTCATTTTAAACGCGGGGCTGATTTCGTCGAATTCGCGGACCCTGTTTTTAAAATCCTTCAGATTCGCATATCCTGCGGCACGCCAAAATCTCGACACGGACGCTATGCTGGTGGGAACTTCGCGGGCGATATCTTTCTCGGTCAGGTAAGGAATGCGGTTTACATTTTTCTCGATATAGTCCGCAATGTTCTTCTGCGAAGGGGACAAATTGCGCATATCCCACTCAAATAAGTTTGACACAAGGTTCTCTCCTCGAATCATGGTACGATGTTTATCAGAAACAACTATAATGGAAATCAGGGAGATCATCAAACCGGGAAAGGAACAATAACGATGAATGCATATGTTGTTTTGGCGAGTTTTCTGGGAACCGCGGTTGAATTTGTGGAGGCTTTGACCATTGTACTGGCGGTAGGCGTAGTCAGAGGCTGGAAAAGCGCGTTGTCCGGTATGTTTACGGCCATAGCGGTTTTGGTCGTAATGGTACTGATACTGGGGGTACCACTGCTGCAGATCGTTTCCCTGCATGCGTTTCAATTGGTCATCGGAATACTAATGCTCCTCTTCGGGATGCGTTGGCTGCGCAAAGCGATTCTGCGGTATTCCGGACTGAAGGCTCTGCATTTGGAAGATAAAGCTTATAATGAAGAATTAGAACGGCAGCGTGAACACGCGAAAAATACCAAGCAGATGGATTGGTTCGGATTCGCCACCACATTCCAAATCGTGCTGCTGGAAGGCGTCGAAGCGGTCTTTATCGTTTTGACGTTCGGACTCGCGGCGAAATCGCTGTCTTCCGCCGTCGTCGGCAGCCTGATCGCAATTGTGCTGGTCGTCATGGCGGGTGTGTTGTTCAGAAAACCTCTCGCGATGATTCCTGAGAATACGATGAAATTCATTGTCGGTCTTATGCTCAGCGGATTCGGCATTTTCTGGGTCGGTGAAGGCATTGGCGTGCAATGGTGGCACCAAGACCTCTCTATTCTTGTCATTACCGTCATCCTGCTGATTGTTTCCTTGGCCGTCATAAAGGGACTATCACGCAAGTCGCAAACTGCGCCTACAATTAACAAAACAATGGGGGAACAACTGTGAAAGCAATCCTGAAAACAGCGATAGGCCTCATATTTGATGATTGGTGGCTGGCGGTCGGATTGGTGTTGTCGATTGTGGTTACTTATTTGGCTGTTTCTGCTGGAATGGAGGCACAGCTTAGCGGCTGGCTCTTGGTACTCTTGTGTGTCGGAACTTTACTGCTGAGTCTTGGCGTGGAATATCGGAAGAAACGTACAAAGTGAAAAGAGACGGTGTGAGAATGAAAAGAATTGCAATTGATATGGACGAAGTTGTAGTGGATTTTAATCCTAAACACTTACGAGTGTTTAATCGTGATTACAATGAAAATATTACCGTGAAAGACTTGATGGGAACACATCTTCAAGCTTTGCGGCCTCATTTAAAAAATGAAATTATAGGTTACTTGAACGACCCCACCTTTTTCCGTGATTTAGATGTAATGAAAGATAGTCAAGAAGTAATTAAAGAATTAAGTGAACATTACGAAATATTCATCACAACCGCAGCAATGGAGTTTCCGTCCTCCTTTACCGCAAAGTATGAATGGCTAAAAGAACATTTTGGTTTTCTGAATGATATGAATTTTGTTTTTTGTGGAGATAAGAGCATCATCCATGCAGATTATCTTATTGACGACAATGTCCGACACTTTCAACGATTTGCCGGTCAAGGAATTTTGTTTACATCACCACACAATATAAACGAAACAGGATACGTTAGAGTAGACAACTGGTTGGAAGTAAGGAATTATTTTCTTTGATGAGGTTGATT
>JAQBPQ010000049.1 GCA_028287445.1 Cohnella sp. | reverse complement strand
GGTGATAGAGGAGCAGGAGACATTTCCTTACTACCGGTTGGATTAGGTGTTGTCAGCTAACCGCTGACATGATTCAGAACGGCGCCGATAATCGTTGCTTTGCCATACTCTAGGGATGCTTTTGCTTTTACAGCCATATCATTCTTCACTTTGCCCGCACGGATGACGAGGACGACGCCGTCACACTTGCCGGCTACGACGAGCGCATCCGTAACGGTCATGATCGCCGGCGTATCGATGATGATGATGTCGAACCGTTCCTTCGCTGCCTCCAGCAGATCAGTCATAGACAGCGAATCCAATAGCTCGGACGGATTCGACGGGATCGGTCCGGCACTGATGATCTGTAGGTTGTCGATTATCGTTTTCTGGATTACTTCGTCGGGCTCACTGCGTTCGGTTAACAACGTGCTCAATCCATAGTGGTTCGACAGTTCGAATATATGATGCTGGGAGGGCTTTCGCAGATTCGCGTCAATGAGCAGCACGTTCTTGTTCGCTTGGGCGTACGCGACGGCAATATTGGCGGAAGTGGTGCTTTTCCCTTCGCCGGGTGTTGCGGAAGTGACCGCAATGGTTTTTAATGCTCCATCCCGATTGGAGAATGCCATGTTCGTCCTCAGGCGGCGGTAGGCTTCCGAAATCGTCGACTTTGGGCTTGTCTCGGTTATCAGGCCCCGTTTACGCGTCAAGCGTGACATTTTTCTTCCCCCCCGCCGGATTCATTAGGCGCGTATCAATGGCGCGATCAGCCAAGCTCGATTTCATTTTGGGTATTGCCGCAAGTAGGGGAAGCCCCAATTTAGTGCGGATATCGTTTTCGGTTTTCACCGTGTCGTCCATCTGATCGAGCAGAAAGGCCATACCGATTCCGGCCATCGAAGCCAGCACGAATGCGATCATGATGTTCAACGTCGGATTGGGCGATACCGGTCCCCGTCGTTCAGACGGATCGGCCCAGTTCAGGATGGACACGTTGTCCAATTTCATAAGCGGCCGAATCTCCTGTTGGAAAACTTTCGAAACCGCATTCGCGATCTTGGCAGCCCGCTCGTAAGAATAATCTCTGGCGGAGACGGACATGACTTGCGTTTCATTCACGGAGCTGACACTGGTTTTCGCGCTGAGCTCATTTGCGGTCGCGTGCAGCTCCGGATACTGCTGTACGACCTTCCCCATAATGCGGGGTGTTTTAATAATTTCTTTATAGGTTTTGATCAGCAATATGTTAGAGCTGATAGATCCGATATCGATGTTTGGACTTTGCGCGTTCAAGCCACTGTTCTGATTGACGATCAGCGTCGCTGAAGCTTCATATTGCGATGTCAAAAAATGGTTTGAGTAATAGCCGACAGTCGTGCAGCTAACGATCGTAATTAGCGCGATCATCCACAACTTTTTTCTGACAATGCTCCAATACCGTCGTAATTCCAAAAGGTTTCCTCCGATGCCTGGTTAATTTATGTAGAAGATTATTCCCCGAATTGTCGACCAATTATGGCAAATTTCTATTCCGCATCTTCAAGACGTGTCTTCTTTCACTAAAATTGTAAAGCGACAATGCCCATCAAGACTATTACGCGGCAGGAGGATTTTGTATCTTCTTCGGTATATGACCGACCGCCGCTTTCGTATAAACGATGATTATACTTTCGTACCATATGCCTCAAACGATTGGGGAATGGAACGGTAGCCCGGCGTAACACTTTACACAAAAACAGGAGGCTGACCCAAAAGTCATCTAAATGACCTAGGGCAGCCTCCTTTCATTGCGACAGGCCGATCCATGTGCTGTAATCCGACTTTGCCGATTTGCAGCGGAGTAAGTTGCGGTATCAATCGCTGTAGTCCGTAAAAACACAATTAGAGAACCGTTTTCGATCTTAATCCATAGGTTCGTCCGGCCGTGAATAGGCTGCCAAGCCAAGCCCCTGCGCATAAAGAGCAGCCTGCGTGCGATCGTTCAGATTTAATTTCTGGAAGATGCTGCTAACGTGTTTCTTGACCGTGAATTGGCTTATAATCAGTTTCTTCGCCATCGCTCTGTTGGACAGTCCCTCGCCGAGGGAGGCCATCACCTCTCTCTCTTTGGGCGTCAACTTATCGAGCGGATCGTCGGTTTCCTTCCGGATCAGCACTTCCAGAAGTCCCTGGTCGAAATACTTTCTCCCTCTGTCGATCATCTTGATTGCAAGAAGCAGCTCCTCGGGCATCGCATCTTTCAGGAGATATCCGTCGGCGCCACTCTCCTCTGCCCTCCGGATATCCGCTTCTGCCGCAGACGAAGTGAGCATCATGAAACGGCATGGAAGGTGACAAAGATTCTCTACCAGCTCAAATCCAGATTGGTCCCCAAGTTTGATGTCAACGATCGCCAGATCGGGCTCTACCCTCACAATAAGCTGCATCGCATCTTCGACCGTCTCCGATTCCCCGACTACTTCGATGCCCTCTTCCTGCGTCAGAACGGCGTTCAACCCTTTGCGTACCAGAGGATGATCATCCACAATGAACACTTTCATGCTATCACCCGCCTTTCGTATTTTGGCTGGTTCGATCATTTACGTCAGCCATCGGCAGCCAAACGAGTATCCGGGTTCCGCTTCCTTCCCTGCTGTCAATCTCGAGGGTACCTCCCAGCGATGAAGCAAGAGCGCGCATATTGCTTATCCCAATGCCTGAATCCGTTTTGTTCCTCTGACACCGAACGTCAAAGCCGATGCCGTTGTCCACGATCGTGAGCTGGACGGCGCCTTGCTTCAGGGTCAATCTGACATCGACGATACTGCTGGCTCCGTGCCGGATCGCATTACCCACCCCTTCGGAAATGATTCGATACAGTGCTTTTTGATGGTTGAGGGATAATTGGCGGTCGGACCCGGGTGCGTGAAAGCGGATCCTGACGCCGTTCAGCTTGGCCTGATTGGCGAGATGCGATTCGATGGTTCCGATCCAGGATGCACTGCTGCTCTTGGGCGAGTTCAAACTGTAAATCGCCACGCGCAGCTCACGGGAGGCCGTCGCCGCCGCTTCCTGAATCTCCAGCATCTGCTCCACCTTCCGTTCTTCCGTCATGCCGTTCCAATCGCGTTTCATGGAGTGGGCGGCGTAAACGATGCCGAATAAATGATGGGTTACACGGTCGTGCAGCTCCTCGGCGATCCGGTTTCGTTCCTCGATAAGCAGCTGTTGTAACTCGATTTGAATGGTCATCGTGATCATCGCCCTCCTGTCGCTCACTGAATACAAATTGCGGTTATGTAGACGGAAAAGCAGTGACCGCATCCTTTCAAGAATGATCAGATACGTAGTTCTCGGTATGGATAAAATGAGAAAATCCTAATCTTTTCGTCATATTCCCCCAGTCATGGACAACGATACCGTGTCGAAATTGACTTGGACAAGCTACAGGAGTACCGATTTTGTTAACAGGAAATTTACACGCATGGGCTTCATTACCTATATGGTGATCCGTAACCCAATTTTAAAATTATGATCATATAGCTGAAGAAGCCCTAGCCGGATCGTAGATCACTACGAGCCGATAGGACAGATCTTCTACTACCACTACCCTTATTTTCTGATCCAACCTTCCGGAATTTCCAGCTCCCTGATAATTTTCGCAGGCACTCCGGCGACAAGCACATTTTCCGGTACATCTCTATTCACCAGGCTCCCGGCGGCTACAACCGAGTTTTCACCGATGATTACGCCTGGAAGGATGGTGCACCGCGTCCCGATCCACACATTGTTCTGAATAATAATAGGCTTGCGCAAATCCTCACCGTCGTTAATATCCAATTGATGATATGTACTGTCCAGTATGCTGGTACGCGGGCCGATTTTCACATGATCTCCGATTGTTACACGTTGGCATGCCGCTATGCCGACCCCCGCGTTAATAAACGTATGATCGCCTATCTCCAATACCGCTCCTTTTTCTACCGTAAACTGCGTGGCCCATGGCCTTCCTATGATTCGAACCCGTTTTCCCATATGGACTGTCCCCGAATTATTTATATAAACCTTCCCTTTAATCCAAGGGAATTCTCGCAGCGAATAGCCTTCTTTGCCAAACTTGCCCATCCATCTGAGTTTCCTGAACACATTGACCAGTTCCATATCAATCCTCCCTATTTCGTTGTTCTGATATGCCCATCCGACAACGATTTATTTACCCTTTTGAAGCTCGTCTGAAACAGCGTTTATGCGAGCTGGCGTTCTCTATTGTGATGCTCTATCGGGAGTCACTTACAACTACCTGAGCACGATTTTTCATAAGAAATGCGGGATGACCTTCATCCACTATCTGACGAAGACCCGGATGCTCAAAGCAAAACAGCTTCTGCTGTCTCATCCGCATATGAAAATACAAAACGTGGCCAATGAGGTCGGTTATTACAGTACGCGATATTTCACGAAGGCTTTTACAAAGCAATTTAATTGTTACCCTTCAGAAATTCGTGCTGTCCTGCAGGTTCAGTCTTTGAATAAATAGAGACATCCTGAAACCGCTTGAATAATTTTCCGGTCCTGCCATCATACTAAAAGAAAAATTTTCGGACACGGAGACCCATGATGCGGTTATTTGGCAAGAAGCGAACTCCTAAAACCAGCCCGGAACAAACCAACGGCCAAGAGCAGACACGAGACGCAGATGAAAAACAAACTCAAAATGGCCAGCAATCCCAGGACGATCACCACCAATCCTTGAGCACGAATTTACACCAGAACTGGAACGCCTTTAGAGATGCTTTTGGATATCCGGCCAACATCTCCTTTAAGCAGCGGGAGGTCTATGTTGCTCCCCTCCAATGCGACGGTGTTCTGTTGTTTCTGGAAGGGACTGTCGATCCCAAATCCATCGAAAAAAACATCTTGGATCCTTTGCTTACCTCGTCCGCCAATCTGACCCAAGAAGACGATCTTGCCCAAGCCCTGCTGAAGAAAGCACTGACCACATCCACCGGCAGAAAAATATCCACACTCGGAGACGGCATTCAAGATCTGCTTCATGGCAGTTGTATCCTTCTGGTGGAGGGGCTCTCCACAGCGATATCCCTCACCAATTCGGGGTTTGAATCACGCTCTGTGACCACGCCCCAAGTCGAAAATGTACTAAGAGGGCCAAAAGAAGCATTCGTGGAATCCAGTGCCGTCAATCGTTCCTTGATGCGAAAATACCTCAA
>JAQBPQ010000275.1 GCA_028287445.1 Cohnella sp. | reverse complement strand
GAACGGAGCCATCGTCTCGCATACGAGGCCGTGGAGCGGCTCGCGCATATGCATGACAATCCGTACTTTGCACGGATCGATTTTGCCGAAGACGGCCGGGAGTCGGAAAAAATGTACATCGGGCGCGCTTCTCTGGTCGGGGAAGACGGGGAGACATATTATGTATACGATTGGCGCGCTCCGGTGTCGAGTCTGTTCTACGATCATGAGCCGGGTCCGGCTGCATACGATACACCGGAAGGGGAGATCGAGGGCGAGCTCGAGCTGAAGCGGCAATTCGTCATCCGGGTCGGGAAGCTGAAGCATGTATTCGATACGGACGAAACCGTCGGCGACGATATTTTGCAGGCGGTGTTGTCCGAAAAGTCGGATACATCTATGAAAAGCATCGTGGCAACGATCCAAAAGGAGCAGAACCGCATTATCCGGGACGAGAAACATCGATTGCTCGTCGTTCAGGGCGCGGCCGGAAGCGGCAAAACATCGGCGGCGCTGCAGCGGGTCGCCTATTTGCTGTATCGTTACCGGGACTCGCTGACGCCGGAACAAATCGTGCTTTTCTCGCCGAATCCGGTATTTAAAGGCTACATATCCCGCGTGTTGCCTGACTTAGGGGAAGCGAACATGCGGCAGATGACGTTCCGCGAGCTGATCGAAGCCCGGCTGGGCCGGCGTTTCCATGTGGAGGACCTGTTCTCGCAAACCGAAGCGCTTAGCGCATCCGAGGGCACGCCGGAGGGTGAAGCCCGGGAGAGGGCGGTGCGGTACAAAGGGTCGGATCATTTCTTCCAAACGGTCGAACGTTATTTCGTGCGGCTGGAGCAGGCCGGGATCCGGTTTCGCCAGCTGCGGTTTCGGGGCCATACGATCGCTTCAAGCGATGAGATGGCGGAGAAATTTTACTCCATTCGGGCGTCGGAAGGTTTCGGATACCGGGCGGGTACGCTGCGCAAATGGCTGCTGGAACGACTTTCGTCTTGGGTGGAATCCCAAATGGACGAACCGTGGGTCGAAGAGGCAGCCGAACTCGCGGACGAGGAAGAAATCCAGCGTGCGTACGTGGAAATTCGCCGCGGCGGCGGTTTTCACGAGGACGCGTTTGACGATGAGGACCGGATGAGTCAGGCGCTCAAGCGGCGAGCCGCAGAATCGGCGGTTGAACCGCTGCGCAAGGCGGTTAGTGCCTACCGATTCCTAGACTCGGTGGCGACTTACCTGGAATTGTTCCACAGCCGCTCGTTGTACGCGTCCTGCTCGCCGGACGGCAAACTCCCGGAAGGCTGGGAGTGGATGGCGAACCGGGTGGAGGAGACGATCGACCGCAAAACCGTGGATCATGAGGATGCCACTCCGCTGCTTTATTTAATGGAGGGATTGGAAGGGTTCCGCAAGGTGGAGGGGGAGATCCGCCATTTGTTTGTGGACGAAGCGCAGGACTATTCCCCCTTCCAGGCGGCATATCTGCGCCGGCGGTTTCCCCGCGCCCGAATGACGGTCCTCGGCGACTTCAATCAGGCGATTTATGCCCAGTCTCAGGAAAGCGGCGGATTCGGCGGCTGGACACGGCTCATGCCGCAGGAAGAGACCGCAGTGTGGAGGCTCACGACCAGCTATCGCTCGACGCGGCCAATCGTGGAATTCAGTAAAAAGATATTGCGGCCGGATGAAGCGGCAGATATCCGTCCGTTCCAGCGGGAAGGCGAAGCGCCGAAGCTCGTCTCCTGCCGCGACGGTGCCAAGTTGGCGGATTCGGTCGCCGATGACATTCGTGATCTGCTGGAGCAAGGTCACGGGACGATCGGCGTCATCGCCAAATCCGCCCGGGAATGCGGGAATGCAGCCGCGCTGCTGAAGGAAAGGCTGCCGGATGAGGTGCCGCTCACTTATGTGACCGGAAGTTCGGCCCAACTGCCGCGGGGCGTCTCCGTACTTCCGTCTTATTTGGCCAAAGGCATCGAGTTCGATGCTGTGATCGTCTGGGACGCATCCGCCGCTCGTTATGGGCAGGAGCGGGATCGCAAGCTGCTCTATACGGTGTGTACGCGTGCTCTGCATGTGCTGCGCGTTTATTATCTCGGACAGCCGTCTAACTGGCTGCCGCAGGAATAGCTAGACTCCGTGTGGGAGCGGAGAAGGGGGAAATCGTTGGTGCTCGACCAAGCTAGAGCCGCACTTCGGACGTATTTCGGCTATGATTCTTTTCGTCAAGGCCAGGAAGATTTGATCGGGGCCATTCTTCAAGGCCAAGATGTGCTGGGCATTATGCCGACGGGCGCGGGCAAATCCGTCTGTTATCAAATTCCGGCCGTCTTGCTGCCCGGTTTGACGATCGTCGTATCGCCTCTCATCTCCTTGATGAAAGACCAGGTCGATGCGCTGAATGAATCCGGCATCGCCGCCACGTTGCTCAACAGCACGCTGACGGCGTCCGAGATGAATCGCCGCTACCGGGAAATAGCCGAGAACCGGTACCGCGTTGTCTATATCGCGCCGGAGCGGCTCGAGTCGGAACGTTTTGCCGACTGGCTGCGCAAGGTGCAGGTTTCGCTTGTCGCAGTAGACGAAGCGCACTGTATTTCGCAATGGGGACATGATTTTCGCCCGAGTTACTTGTCCATCGCCCGCCTCACGGATCGGCTGGAGCCCCGCCCGGTTGTCGCCGGGTTTACGGCAACGGCAACGCCGGAAGTGCGGGACGATATCGTTCGCCGGCTTAAGCTGATTGACCCTCTGCGGGTAACGACGGGTTATGCCAGATCCAATCTGTCGTTCCGCGTTGTGCGCGGGGCCGACAAGCGGCGCGAGCTGCTTCGTTGTCTCCAGGAGCATGAGGGGGAAGCGGGAATCGTTTATGCGGCGACCCGGCGGGAGGTGGAGGAATGCCATGCGTTCCTCGAACGTCAAGGGATCCGAGCCGGGAGATATCACGCGGGCTTGGAGGAACAAGAGAGGGCGGATGCACAGGATGCCTTCCTCCGCGACAACCTGCAGGTCATGGTGGCCACGAACGCGTTCGGCATGGGCATCGACAAATCCAATGTGAGGTACGTCATTCATTACAACTTGCCGAAAAACGTGGAAGCCTATTATCAGGAGGCGGGCCGGGCCGGCCGGGATGGAACGCCGGGGGAATGCGTGCTTTTTTATTCTCCGCAGGACTCGGCTACTCAGAAATTTCTGATCGAGCAAGGCGACGGTGACGAAGAGCGGAAAAAGACGGCTTACCGCCAGTTGAACGATATGGTTCAGTATGTGTTTAGCCAAGAGTGCCTGCAGCAGGCAATCGTTGCTTATTTCGGAGATACGTGTGAACCCTGCGGAAAATGCGGCAATTGTCTCGACACACGGGAACAGATAGACGTGACGGAGGCAGCCAAAGTCGTCTTCCTCTGCGTGGCAGGTTTGCGGCAGCGCTTCGGCGTTACGATGACGGCGAAAGTGCTGAAGGGTTCCGGTGACGCCAAAATCAGGCAGTTCGGCTTCGACCGGCTGCCGGTGTATGGCCGTATGAGCAGCCGGAGCGAGAAAGATATTGCGGGCCTCATCCAGGCGCTGGCGGCGCAAGGTTATATGAGGCTGACGGACAGCGCCTACCCGGTTGTCACGTTAACCTCGCGAGTGAAACCCGTCGTGGACGGGGAAGAGCGGGTGTACCGGCGGGTGGAGCCGGCGCAAGAAACCGACGCTGTCGGAGTCGGTGGAGCTTCCGGATCTCGGGGCCGCAGCCGTCGCGTGAACGATGACCTAGGGGCGGAGGGAGAGG
>JAQBPQ010000204.1 GCA_028287445.1 Cohnella sp. | reverse complement strand
CTATAGGAATGATTGCCAATGATATGGCCTTCCCGATGAATCCGCCGCACCAGATCGGGATGTTTCTTGGTCCGGGTGCCGACCACAAAAAAGGTGGCGTGAACACGTTTCTTTTTTAAAATGTCCAGCACTTTCGGTGTAAACCGGGGATCGGGTACATCGTCGAACGTCAGCGCTACTTGGCGTGTTTCGCGGGAAGCGGACAAAACGAATACACCTTTGTAGCGCCGCTCCAACTCCGACCACGGCGTTTTCTGGGGACGGGCGCTCCCGGCCGCTTCCCACCCCGATAAACACAAAAGGGTGACGGCGCCCACAAGCGTCATCGCCACCCGAAACCATCGATATCGTGTCATCCTTGTCCATCCTTTGCTGAAGGAATAACTGAGCTTCCTTTAGCGTGGACGTAACGCGGCGACTTCATTCAGGGAATAGAGGATTTTTCCTCCAGCCCAAGCCGTCTGGCCAACCAAGCGGTTGTGCTCGCTTGCACCAGAATGGTAAACACAATCGCCATGAACACCACCGCAGCCACCTTGTCGGCGCCGGCGATGCCGGTGGCGACGATCATGCCGGAAAGGGCAGCCGGAATAACCCCGGTCTCTCTCACCCAGCACATGAACAAAAGCTCCCGCCAAGACCATCGCGAGCGAATGTCCGGAAGAGCCGAAGCATATACGGCCAACGGACGGGCAATGAATACAAGGGTCAGGACGACGGCCAACGATGGCCACAAGTACTTGCCCAGTAACGCAAAATTCACCTGACTGCCAAGCAGCACGAAAATGAACATCCTCATAATCACAGCCGCGTGATCCGCCACATGCCCCATCTCTTCCTGCTTGTCGTCCATCGAGAGCCCGAGATGGCGGACGTTGCCCCAGACGACTCCTGCGGTGAACGTGGCCATCAGTCCGCTCACGTGAAAGGCCTGTCCCAAGACATAAGAGCCCAGCGCCACAAAGAGCATCGTCAGGGAAGCATATTCCCGGAAAAAGCCCCATGTCCGATGTGCGGCCAACCATGCCAGTACGGCCGACACCACAACGCCAATCACCAGCCCGCCAACCGCCGTTTTCAAGAAGTCCCATGAGATGTGGCCGAGATCCGGCGTACCGCCACCAGTGAGAACAGCCAGCAGGGAGAAAGTCAGGATGGACCCGGTGGCATCGTTGAAGGCGGACTCGCTCTCGACCGTCTCACGCAGCCTCGTCCGGACGCGAACCTGACGGAATACCGGAATGATCGTCGCCGGATCCGTCGACGAGATGACGGCACCAATCAGCAGCGCCGTCGTCCAATCCAGCCCGAACGCGAGCTTCGCGGCTAAGCCCGCCACACCGGCCGTCACGACAACGCCGACGATACTCAGCAAGGTGATGGTGAGACCGACTTCTTTTATTCCCTGCCAACGGATATTGCGTCCGCCGTCGAATAAGATCAAGGCCGAACCGACCGCGAGAATCAATTGGTTGGTCAGCGAGCCGCTTGGCTCCGAAATCCAGTGCAAGCCTTGTCCGAGCAGCATGCCCGCCGCGATGAACAGCACGACGTCGGGCAACCGCAGCCAAGCGGCAATCCTCCCGGATAAGATGCCGGCTCCCAGAACAACAAGTACCAAGATCAGCACGTGGTGGACAACTTGTGTTGTAGCATCTGCCATTTTGTACACGACTCCCTGAATTCAGCATCATATTTCTCCACAGTATAAGGGACAATACCCGCTTGTACAACGATAAACACCTGGCTCGGTATCCGGCTTAGATCAAGTACTATCATGTCCCGAAAAGACAAAAAGAGCCAGCGTTGGCAGGCTCCTCCGAATCACGCAGGTATAGGTTAATACCCGATCGATGCTTGAAATTCCTCTACTTGCTGATTCGTGCCTATCACCACCATGACGTCGTCTTGCGTCAAGATATCTTCAGCCAGCGGGGCGATAATCATGCCCTTCGGCCTATTGATGGCCACCACGCTGCAGCCGAAACGGCCCCGGGGGTTAATTTCGGACAGCGTTTTGCCGTTTAACTTCTTGGGTACGCCCAACTCCGCGATCGTATAATTCTTCGAAAGCTCGATGTAATCCAGCAGGTTCGGGGACACCAACTGGTGAGCGACGCGTATGCCCATATCCCGTTCCGGGTATATCACGCGGTCCACGCCGATTTTCTCGAGCACCCGGCCGTGCAACTCGGACACCGCCTTGGCCACGACTTTTTTAATACCGAGATCCTTCAGCAGGATAGCGGCAAGAATGCTGGCCTGGATATCGTCCCCGATCGCGACGATCCCGCAGTCGAAATTACGGACGCCCACAGATCGGAGCACTTCCTCCTCCGTGCCGTCCGCGACAACGGCGTGCGTCAGCACGTTGCTCATTTCATCGACTTTCTCCTCGTCGCGGTCAACCCCTAACACCTCGTAACCGAGTTGGCATAACTCCCTGCCCAGACTGGAACCGAATCGGCCTAGACCAATGATGGCAAACTGGTTTAATTTCATGCGAATACATCCTTCTCCTTATAGAGCGCATATGATGCTGCAGTTCTGCCAGAATCCGATTACCCGATGATGATTTTACCTTCCGCATTACGATACAGCACCCGTCCCTGTTTCGGAGCAATGGCATACGATAGGGTGAGCGGGCCCAGTCGGCCGATGAACATCATCAGGATGATGATGATTTTGCCGGCCAGCGTTAAATCAGGCGTGAGTCCCATGGTCAAACCAACCGTGCCGAATGCGGATGTGACTTCGAACAATAACATCAGAAACTGGTGATCTTCCGTCGTGGACAATATCATCGTGGCCAGCATCACGAGCGACAGTGCGAACAGCGTGACCGTGAGAGCCTTATAGACCCTTTCCTTGGCAAGACGATACCGGAACATCACCACGTCTTCCTTGCCCCGAACCATCGCAATCACGGCACCTACCAATGCCGCAAATGTAGTCGTCTTGATCCCTCCTCCGGTCGATCCCGGCGAAGCTCCGATGAACATCAGAATCACGATAATAAATTGAGTCGCCTGGCGAAGTGACCCGATATCCACGGTGTTCACTCCTGCAGTCCGTGGAGTAATGGACTGCATCATCGCGGCCAAAATCTTCTCGCCGAAGTTGAGAGGTCCCAATGTCAGGCTATTGGAGTATTCAAAAACGAGAATGACCAGCGTACCCACAATAATCAGTAATCCCGTCATGCTAAGCGCCACTTTGGAATGCAGAGACATTCTCCGATTGCGGCGAAACTCTGCGAGATCCGCGAGCACGACAAACCCGATCCCACCCAAAACGATCATAAGCATGGCCGTCAGGTTCACCCACGGATCGCCTACGTAATCCGTTAAGCTTCGGAAATGTCCCATAATGTCGAAACCGGCATTATTGAAAAACGAGACCGCATGGAATATCCCGTAATAGAGTGCCTTGCCTGGACGCATGTCGAACAGAAACCGGAGCGTAAACGAGACCGCGCCGAACGCCTCAATGGCGAGCGTATAAAAAAGGACTTTCCGCACCAGACGGATAATCCCCTCGATGCTGCTCTGGTTCAAGGCTTCCTGCAGAATGAGCCTTTCCTTTAGGGATATGCGTCTTTTCAAAACGACCGCGAACAACGTGGCCATCGTCATAAATCCGAGACCGCCGATTTGGATCAGCGAGAGGATGACAATTTGGCCGAAAGTGGAATAATAAGTGCCGGTGTCTACGACGACCAGCCCGGTGACGCAAGTAGCCGAAGTAGCGGTGAATAATGCGTCGATCCAAGGCGTCGTCTGCCCGGTTGAAGAGGAGACCGGAAGGGTTAAAAGCTGCGCACCTATTAAAATAATGAGCGCGAATCCGATGACCAAAATTTTGGGCGGCGAAGCTGCCAGCCATCGGTAGGTTTTGCTGAACAAAGAAGTCACCTCATCAATATCTGGACTCGGAACCCGACGCTAAGGCAATAAAAAAACATTGGGAACCCCCAATGCTTGAAGCGCGCATACGAGTCCTGTTCTGGCAGCCTACGAGGTTAGCTGACGGGTTCGGGCTTGAACAGGCTGCCCTATCGTTCCGCGCCGGACGCGGTCGGAATTCACCCCGGATACGCCGCGTGACACCTTATGCGGCGAAGTTGGTTCCCCCGTTTTCTTGTGGGAAATTCGGCTGTAATCTATGATAATATCTCAATCATACTTTCGAATTATAGACTTTCCTGGCCATCGCGACAATACCAAATTCCGTTCAAAGCAGGCAATTGTTGCGATTATGTGAACTCCTCTTCTATAAAGAAAGGCCCGCACACGGTTTTTCGACGGGTTAGCTTCTATTATCACCGTAAATCGGCGCAGGTGCATGGAAAACGGGGCTTCCATTATGCTAAGCTTGCTGTATGCGTTTACTTGATCGGCTTTCTAAAAAGGAGCGATGAAATTGCATCAAAATGAGAGGTCTCCAGGCAACCACTCGTTGCGGTGGGTGGCTTGCGTCGGGTTGATCCTCTTTGCGCTTATACAGGTATTCCCCATTGCCGTGTCCTCCGACTCAGGTAATAACCAAGCATTAAGCCGCGATTCAGCCAAGAAAGCAGCACTGCGCATTGCGGAGGATCAGTTTCATATTCCCGCGGAACAAGTGGGTTCAATCGTCCTCACCCATCTGTCGGACAGCGACGCTGTCGGCTATTTCTCCAAAAACCGGCTGCTCGACCGTTACGAGAAACAATGGGCGGCCAACTACCCGACTGATGTATATCGGGCCGACCTTCAAGTGGCAGGAAAATCTAGTGCGCTCATTCTCATGCTGAATCTTCAAACGGGCAAACTGGTCGGTTGGCAGGATGAATCCGGAATCCCGGTGGATTTGAAAACGTCACAGACGAATTCGGCTCAATCCATGGAGAGGGCGCTGGCTTATGCCTCGTTTTGGGGCGTCCGGCCGGCCGACTGGGAGTGGACAGTGCCGGACGCGCTTGGAATGGCTACGTTTGTTTCTCGTAAGGCCACTCTCGGCGAAGCCCGTCTGCGATTGGAAGTCCAAGTCCCGCCCGGATTTCAGCTGACCTCCTCCGCGTTTCCCTCGTGGAAAGGCGGTTCCGTCACCTACCGGATCGATCTTCCTCATTCATTTACGGCATATGTCGCGGATCAAAAAAAACTCGCCGGCACGCTGAACGCCGTCGGTTTCGTGCTGCCGCAATTGATTATGCTGGTGTTATCCATTGTATACGCCGCTGCCCGTCGCAAGCACACCTCGTTCAAACGCGGTATCGTGCTCGCTTCGATATTCTTGATATTGTACGCGGCGTTTACGTTTAACATGATTCCCGGCTTTCGCGCTCAAGTATTGCAGGAAGGACGGGGCGCCGACGATCCCCTATTGAGCGGGATGATCATTTCCAATCTGATTGTGCTTGCGGGAATGGCCTTATTCACCTATTTCGCGGCCGTAGCCGGGGATGGCTTATGGAAGTCAATGGGCCGCTCTCTATGGCCTCGCTGGCGGGAATCCGGATTCGGCGATACGGTTGTCGTAAGCATGAAACGGGGCTATTTGCTGGCGTTGATCCTGCTCGGAGTTCAATCGGTCATCTTGCTCGGGCTGGAAAAGGGAATCGGCATGTTCCAGGCTTCCGACGCAACACAGTCGACTTATAACATGACGTATCCGTGGCTGCTTCTGTTGCTCGCTTGGTGCGCAGGGATTTCGGAGGAGATGCAAAGCCGCTTTTTCGGTATCGGGCTATTTCGCAGTTGGCTGGTCGGAGGGGCGAAGAAGCTGCTCGGCCGCGAACCCGGTACACGGTCCACGACCGTTCTCACTTGGATCGCCATGCTTCCTCCCGGGCTTTTCTGGGCGTTCGGCCACGTGGGCTACGCCGTTTATCCGGCCTATTCCCGGTTGATCGAACTCGTCCTGATGGGCATGCTGTTCGGCTGGTTTCTTCTCCGTTTCGGCCTAATGGCCGTCATTTTCGCCCATGTAACGCTGGATTCGACGCTTATGGGCGTGCAGATGGTGTTCGACGGTCTTCCCGGCGATTTGCCGGCTGGATTGATCGGCATCTTGATGCCCGCCGTGGTTGCCTACGCCTTAGGGTGGATCCATGGAAAAGGGAGCGAACGTACACTCCGCACCACCTGACGAAGTTGCTCCAATTTCGTATTGTGTAACCCTCCAAAACTCCTTTTCTCGGTATCCCTTTCACTCAGAAATCGTTGTCCCTGGCTTTTCTGAGCGAAGGGGATATCGATAAAAGGGCGTTACCGTTCAGCAGTATACCGATCAAATAGCGTTTAATGGTAAAGTTGGTGAGTGCTCCAGTCATCAAAAAAATCGCCCTTCACTTTGCCGACTTCGGCATGATGGGGGGCGATTGTTTGTTTAGAT
>JAQBPQ010000193.1 GCA_028287445.1 Cohnella sp. | reverse complement strand
GAACGGCTTACCGTTAAGATACACGGGCCATGCAGGGCCCAGGAAATCGGGGGAGGAACCGTCACAGTCAGAAGAAGCCGGGCTGTGGCGCTGAAAAAAATGTTCGGTCACTGGACATTGGCAGAGTTGTCGGCGGATCTGATCGAAGGGGACACGGTATATCTGGAGTATACCCGGGCAGAAGTCGTCCGCGGCAACCACGTGACACTCGGACCCGGATGTGATATTGGACGGGTCGAATACCGAGGAGTATTAAATATAGGTAAAAACACCACCGTTAAGGAAAGAGTTCAGTTATAATCATTTTGTGGAAAAAGAGAGATGGGGAGTGAACTCGAGTGGCGTCAACGCAAAAAAGCAGTCTGGGCATCGTAATTGCCGGCCTGATGCTCAGTATTTTAATGGCATCGATGGACAATACGATCGTCGCTACTGCGATGGGCAATATCGTCAACAAACTCGGAGGAATGGACAAATTCGTCTGGGTGACTTCGGCTTACATGGTAGCGGAAATGGCAGGCATGCCGATTTTCGGCAAATTGTCGGATATGTATGGGCGCAAAAAGTTTTTCGTGTTCGGCATCATCGTCTTCATGATCGGTTCCGTTCTTTGCGGCACCGCAACTTCCATTACGGAACTCGCGGTTTACCGGGCCATCCAAGGTTTCGGCGGAGGGGCACTCGTCCCGATCGCTTTCGCGATCATGTTTGACGCGGTACCTCTCGAAACCCGCGGCAAGTTAGGCGGACTGTTCGGTGCGGTATTCGGAATGTCCAGTATTTTCGGGCCGCTGCTTGGAGCTTATATCACGGACCATATCGCGTGGGAATGGGTATTTTACATCAACCTTCCGTTAGGCGTGCTGGCTTTTATCATGATCGCCTTTTTCTACAAAGAATCGCATGAACACTCCAAAAATCAGATCGACTGGTGGGGTGCTGCTACCCTTGTTGGTGCCGTTGTCTGCCTGATGTTCGCGCTTGAATTCGGCGGCAAAAATTTCGCATGGGATTCTTCGACCATTCTCGGACTGTTCGCCGGATTTGCCGTACTCACGATAGCTTTTCTGTTTGTAGAGACGAAAGCGGAGGAGCCGATCATTTCATTCGGCTTGTTCAAACAACGGCTGTATGCGACCAGCATCTTGAGCGCATTATTCAGCGGTGCGGCGTTCATCATGGCTTCGGTTTATATTCCGATCTTCATCCAAGGGGTGCTCGGAGGATCGGCGACCAACTCCGGGCTTGTGCTGCTGCCGATGATGCTAGGCACTGTGGTGACGGCGACGGGGGGCGGCTTCTTGATGTCGAAACTGCCATACCGGAACATCATCGTGCCGACATTCATCCTGTTGGTCGCCGGTTCGGTACTCGTCACAACGCTCACGCCGCAATCGACCAAGTTCATCGTGACCGTTTACATGATTTTACTCGGCTTGGGGATCGGCGCTTCTTTCTCCGTACTCAGCAATGCCGCCATACACGGTTTGGAGGCGAGGCAGCGCGGCTCGGCCAGCGCCACGCTGAACTTCATCCGTTCTCTCGGCATGACGATCGGCATTACCACGTTCGGCATTATCCAAAGTCACGTCATGACGAGCAAGCTGACGAAAGCTTTCGCCGGCGCAGGCGGCGGGCAGGCGCAAATGCCGCAAGGCATGGAAAACATGGATCCCCATTTGCTGCTGGCTCCCGCCACTCGCGCGAAATTTCCACAGGCCATTTTGGACAAAATCACGGCGGTGCTTTCGTCTTCCATTGTGTATACTTTCGCATGGGCCATTATTCCCGCGGTGCTTGCACTCGTTGTCGCCCTGTTCATGGGACGCACCAAAATGATTACGTCGTCGGATCAGCAGGAATACAGCGCGTCGCAGTGATTGTGATGCTACATGAAAGGTTATCCGGTTGTGCTTGCCGCACGCCGGATAACCTTTTTTCGCCCATATAAGGGTTTGGCTGCTTATGTTATAATGGAAGCTGTGATTTTACCAAGGAAGGATTATCAATCGATGAGCCAAACGACTCGCAACGAACTGAGGCAGGAAGTGGAGAAACGCCGTACGTTCGCTATCATATCTCACCCCGATGCCGGCAAAACAACACTCACGGAGAAGCTGCTCTTGTATGGCGGTGCGATTCACGTCGCAGGATCCGTGAAAGCGCGCAAAGCGACGCGCCACGCAACAAGCGACTGGATGGAAATCGAGAAGCAGCGGGGGATTTCGGTCACTTCGTCGGTCATGCAGTTTCAGTATGCGGGCAAACAGGTGAACATCCTCGACACCCCGGGTCACCAGGATTTCAGTGAAGACACGTACCGCACGCTGACGGCCGCGGACAGCGCAGTGATGCTGATCGACGTGGCCAAAGGCGTCGAAGCGCAGACGATCAAGCTGTTCCAGGTGTGCAGCAAACGCGGCATTCCGATTTTCACCTTCATCAACAAACTTGACCGCGAAGGTCAAAATCCGTTCGAGCTGCTCGAGGAAATCGAGCGTGTGCTTGGCATCCGCTCCGTGCCCATGATTTGGCCGATCGGCATGGGCCGTGAATTGTGCGGGGTATATGACCGCATGAAAAATCAAGTGGAGCTGTTCCAGGGCAACGACCACTCGAGCATCGAAGTTCGCAAGGTGACCGATTACCGCGATCCGATCATCCGTCAAATGGCCGGTGACTACCTCGCTGATCAACTGATTCAGGATTTGGAACTTCTCGATGTGGCGGGGGATCCATTCGACTACGAAAAAGTAAAAGCGGGCGAGCTGACGCCTGTGTTCTTCGGGAGCGCGGTCAATAATTTCGGTGTGCAGACGTTCCTGGAGAACTTCCTCCAACTCGCGCCTGCCCCGACTCCGCGCCGCAGCACCGAAGGGCTGGTGGAACCGGAAAACGAGAAGTTTTCCGGCTACATTTTCAAAATCCAAGCCAACATGAACCCCGCCCACCGCGACCGGCTCGCTTTCTTGCGGATTTGCTCCGGGAAGTTCCAGCGGGGAATGGCGGTGCGCCATGTGCGGGCGGGTAAGGAGATTAAGCTGTCGCAGCCGCAGCAATTCCTGGCGCAGGACCGCGATATTATCGATACCGCTTATCCGGGCGACATTATCGGCCTGTTCGATCCCGGCATTTTCCGGATCGGCGATTCTTTGAGTGAAGGGAGCAGCATCACGTTTGACGAACTGCCGACTTTCTCCCCGGAGATTTTCGCCAAGGTGTCCATCAAAAATGCCCTCAAGCAGAAGCAATATCTCAAAGGGCTCGATCAACTGACGGAAGAAGGCATGGTGCAAGTATTCCGGTCCACCGGCGCATTCGAGGATACGTTTCTCGGCGTCGTAGGGCAACTGCAATTCGAGGTATTCGAATACCGGATGAAAAATGAATACGGCGTTGACATTCTATTGAATCGGACACAGTTCCAATTCGCGCGCTGGATTGTCGCCGGCAAGGTGGATGCCTCCAAGTTCCGGATTAACTCCACCCTGGTCAAGGATAAAAACGACAACGATGTTGCACTGTTTGAGAACGAGTACGCCATGCGCACCGCGATGGAGCGGATGCCGGAAGTGAAATTTCTGGATACGGCGCCATAATCGGCATTTTGCACACACCATAAAAGAGCCTCCGGCCGACAACGGGTCAGAGGCTTTTTGGTCGGTTGTCACGATATTCAGCAACAGGTAGAATGGTAAAAATGGGTGAAAACGGACGTGATCGGATGAGCAGGTTGATCGTACGTGGCGGGAGAGTTGTGCTTCCCCATAAAGTGGTGGAAGCGGATATTATAGCGGAGAATGGACTTATTACGGCGATTGGCTTCGAATTGGCCCGAGAGGCTGGTGAACCCGGCGACCGCATCGTCGAGGCAGATGGAAAATGGGTGCTGCCCGGCTTGGTCGACATCCATTGCGATGCGATCGAGAAGGAGACGGAACCAAGGCCTAACACGCTTTTTCCGATGACGATGGCGTTTCTCCAATTCGAGAAAAAGCTGGCGGGACACGGCATCACCACAATGCTTCATTCCTTGTCGCTGGGTGTAGGATTAAGCTTGCGAGGCGAACATCTCGTTAAAGAGATGATCGATGTAATCCGATCGTGCCGCGAGGAGCGGGCGATGATTCGTCACGGCATCCATTTGCGGTATGAAGTTTCGCATTTGACGGGTATGGCGTTGGCGCGAAAGCTCATTGAAGAGGGCGCTATCAACTACCTCTCACTGATGGATCACGCCCCAGGCATTGGGCAATACCGGAAGCCGGGTGCTTTTCAGCGGTATGTCATGAAAAATCAGGGTGTGGGCTTGGATGAGGCAGGACGAATCGTCGAGGAGCTGGAAGAAAGACGCCGGCTGATCAATTGGGGCAAGCTTCGCGCGTTGACCGATTTCGCCGGTGAGCGGGGAATCGCCATCGCTTCGCATGACGACGATTCCAAGGAATCGGTCGAGCGGTCGTTGGCCTTCCATTCAAGCGTGACAGAATTCCCGCTGGATCTGGACACGGCCCAGTATGCGCGCCGTCGAGAGATGAGCGTATGTGTGGGGGCGCCGAATATTGTCCGCGGCGGCTCGCATGACGGTAATTTGCGGGCGATCGATGCGATCCGTTCTGGTGCGGCGGATTTGATTTGCTCGGATTATCATCCGGCTTCGTTGCTCCAGGCCGTATTCGATTTGGGGAGGCAAGGGGTGCCGCTGGAAAAGGCAACTGCAATGGCGTCGCTCAATCCTGCCCGCGCGATCGGACGAGCCGGTGAAATCGGCTCCCTGGAGCCGGGCAAAGCTGCAGATCTGATCGTGGTGCGTGAGTGGCGGGATTGTCCGCTGGTAAAAACGACTGTAGTCGGCGGATCGGTTGTGCATGAAAGCCGCGACTACCATACATAAAGCGATGCAGACTCCCGATTAGGAAGGGGGTCTCCTATGCTATAATAGAAAAAGTTGGTTGCTGCTGCGCCGAAAGGGGAACGATCTGATGCTCAAAAAACAATTCGCGGTAATCGGGCTGGGCCGTTTCGGGTCCAGTGTGGCCAAATATTTGGCGGGCATGGGTTATGAAGTGCTCGCCGTGGACGAGAGCGAAGAGCGGGTGCAAGATGTCGCCCATGCCGTAACGCATGCCGTATCGGCGGATTCGACCGACGAAGAAGCGATGCGAGCGCTGGGCATCCGCAATTTTGATGTCGTGGTCGTGGCCATTGGGCAGGATATCCAGTCCAGCATTCTCACGACCCTCATCCTGAAAGACTTGGGTGTGCCGTCGATTATCGTGAAGGCGCAGAACGAACTCCACGGCAAAGTGCTGGGCAAAATCGGTGCGGACAAAGTTGTCTATCCGGAACGGGATATGGGGCTTCGCGTGGCTCATCATCTGATTTCTCCTAATATTTTGGAGCATATCGAACTTTCGCCTGAATACAGCATCGTGGAAATCAAGGCTCCTTCCGCCATGATCGGCAAAAACTTAAAACAGCTCGACATTCGGGCGAAGTATAACTGCAACGTGCTGGCGGTCAAACGCAACGATCAAATGAATATCACCCCTCACGTGGAAGATTTCATGGAAGTCGGTGACGTACTCGTTATCATCGGACGGAACGACCAATTGACCAAATTGGAGCAGGCATATGCCGAAACTTGAATCATATATCAGCTCCTCATCCAATCCTCGCGTGAAGGAATGGTCGAAACTCACGGAACGCAAACATCGCGAAAGAGAGGGCAAATTTCTTCTGGAAGGTACCCACCTGGTGGACGAAGCGTTACGGGCGGGTTGGCCGGTCACGTACGTGGTATTCGAAGCCGGTGCCGGCATCCCCGGAGAACTGAGCTCAATTGCGGAAAACGATAATAATGGACTCGGTCCTTTGTGGGTACCGGTTTCGCCGGAAGTCATCGCCAAATGCAGCTCAACGGAAACTCCGCAGCCTGTGTTTGCTATTGCGGAGAAACAGAGCCTTGCTCCCGATAAGCTGTTCGATAACGAAACCGGCCTGGTGGCGGTTTTGGACGGGGTACAGGATCCCGGCAACGTGGGCACCATTGTACGCAGTGCGGCGGCTTGCGGCGCGACCGCCGTTGTCCTCGGCAGAGGCACGGCGGATTTGTATAACGCCAAAACGATTCGCGCTACCATGGGTGCTTTGTTCCATGTGCCGGTGGTGGAAGCCGACTTGACGGAGCTATTGCCGGAAGCGCGGGGTCGCGGTATGACGGTAGTCGGCACCAGCCTGAAGGCTGCTCGCTCCTGTTACGATTACGATTTTCGTCACGGCGTATGTCTCGTGTTCGGCAGT
>JAQBPQ010000184.1 GCA_028287445.1 Cohnella sp. | reverse complement strand
AGATCGCCAACCACCTGCCCAAGATGGCAGGATGAGGAAGTGATCTTATTACTTTTCAATCCGAAAAGACCGATGGGCGTGGAACTTCAGATAGTAGCACGCTCCAATCAGTTCCGACAATATTTTCTTTATTACGACTATTTTTTAACTTTGTAAAACTCATGGTAAAGCTTCATCAGCGCCCGCTTCTCGATTCGAGACACGTAGCTGCGCGATATGCCCAGCTCCCGCGCGATCTCGCGCTGTGTTCTTTCATCCCCGCCGCCGTCCAAGCCGAACCGGCCACGAATGACCTCCTGCTCACGCTGATCTAGAATGTCGAGGTTTCGGTAAATTTTGCTTTTTTCAATTTTAAGCTGCACCTTATCGATGACTTCGTCGGCCTCGGTGCCAAGGATATCCTGCAAAGTAATCTCGTTGCCTTCCTTGTCCGTTCCGATGGGGTCATGAAGGGACACGTCCTTGCGTGTCTTTTTCAGAGAACGAAGATGCATCAGGATCTCATTTTCAATACACCGGGCCGCGAAGGTGGCGAGTTTGGTCCCCTTGCCCACTTGGAAGCTCTCGATCGCTTTGATCAGACCGATGGTGCCGATGGAAATGAGGTCCTCCAAATCTTCGCCGGTGTTATCGAATTTTTTGACGATATGGGCGACCAGTCGAAGGTTGTGTTCGATCAGAACATTGCGGGAGTGAACAACTCCTTCTCCCATCCGCTTGAGGTGCAGCGCTTCCTCGTCATCGGTCAAAGGCAGCGGAAACGCGTTGTTTTTCACATACGACACAAGAAGAGACAACTGTTTGAGAAACAGGGCAACGGAAGCAATGAATCCGGGCACGCAAAAGCCACCTCCGGCAGTAGGATCGATGTTGCGGAAAAGAAGCATTACCATTGTATGAGTGGATTCGCCTATGCGTGCCTGTCATCTTCAATTCCTTCCCGGGCCGGCCGCTTTTCAGGGTGGACAACCGGCGGCTTTGACAGTATGATTAGCCTTGTTTTAGGGAGTGCGGGGTAGGGGAGCAGCATCGGAAATGCGCATTTATATTCGGGACATGATCGAAACTTTGTCGCCCGGCGTACGGAGATTTATTGCAACCGAGAGTTTGTTCGGCATCGGCGCCGGCATTTTGGTTTTCATATTAAACCTTCATTTGCTTGCTCTGGGGTTCGATGAAGTGGAGATCGGAAAAGTAACTTCGTTCGGAGCGCTGGCCATGGGAGTTCTCAGCTTGCCTGCGGGGCTCCTCGTTCAACGGGTCGGGCGGAAGCCCATGCTGGTATTGGGGATGGCGCTCGCCGCGGTCAGTCTTGTCGGGTTTGGCCTCGGCACGAGCAAGGCTGAAGTGATGGTTTCCCAATTATGCTGGTCGGTCGGGATGACCGCGGTCGTCACATCGGAGATCCAACTCATCTTTCAATATTGCCGCGACAAAAGGGAGGAGACAACCGCGTATTCTCTTCTGTTTGCGGTTTTCACTTTGTTTACGGGTGCGGGTACGCTGCTCGGCGGTTTTTTGCCGAGCTGGGTAGGCGGGGTCTCAACTGTATACCAACATTCTTTTTTTGTCGCTGCCGCATGTTTGGCCTTAGGCGCTCTTCTTCGGGGTTTGCTGCTGCCGCCCTCCGGCAAACAAGCCATTCCCAATGCCCGCAAGGTGGTTTCGGAGGGGGAGGAAGCCGGGAAACCCCGTAGGGTTAGCCAAAACCGTACCTTGTTTATTCTGTGTGCGATCATTTTTCTATCCGGCGTGTTGTTTGGACTTCTGAACCCCTATTTAAATGTAATTTTGAAGTATCGGTTTGCTTGGGATGACAGGGCGGTTTCTTTGCTGCTCACCATGTCCGGCTTTTTTTTGTTCCTCGGTTCGCTGATGGTGCCGTATTTGTTGGAGAAGACCGGGACACGTAGAACGTTCACCTTGCTATTTGCCGCCAACGCCGCTCTAGCCTTTCTGCTTGGGCTTTCGGTGCCGGCGGCCGTATTCTCGGTGCTGCTGCTTGTTCGCGGCGGTTTGTTTACGATGCTCAGCAATTTGCTGGATAGTGAGGCGATGTCGGCGGTACCCGAAAACGACCGCAACTTGTTCGCCGGTTTGCGTACGATCGCGCGAAGTGCGGGTAATGCGCTCGCCTCCTACGCGGCTGGACTGATTCTGTCGACATCCGACTACTCGCTTCCGTTCCTGATCACCGGCATTACGCTGGTATTGGGTTATGGCTTGTATGTCTGGACCGCACAGCCCATATTGGAACGACGACGGGAGACACGCCGTACATAGTCCGCGCTTGCCGGGCAGATAATGAATGGGAAACCATTACTCGTTATCGATGGGAGGCGCTTTTTGTCATGGCCGAGAAGTCCGCTCCTGGCGGCGCCAGCGCTTATAAACCGGTGTCCATGTCCTCCAAGGAATACAAAGCGTTCGCCAAAGCCCGGGAACCTTCCCGTTCCGTCTTGGCGAACTGCATTCGCGCCTTTGTGGTCGGCGGCGCGATTTGCTTATTGGGTCAGGGCATTCAACAGTTTTTTATGGCAGCCTTCGATATGAAGGCCCAGGAGGCGGCCAGCCCGACGGTCGCTGTGATGATCTTGTTGTCGGTCATTCTTACCTGTCTCGGCGTGTATGACAAAATCGCCCAATGGGCCGGGGCCGGGACGGCCGTTCCGGTTACCGGCTTCGCGAATTCGATGTGTTCCGCCGCCATCGAACACCGCAGTGAAGGACTCGTGCTCGGGGTTGGGGCCAACATGTTCAAATTGGCCGGCTCGGTCATCGTGTTCGGAGTCGTTGCCGCTTTCTTCATCGGGATCATCCATTGGCTGATCGGTGCGGGAGGTTGATATGATCCGGCAAGGAGAGCAGAGTTGGGTGTTCCCGGAGCCCCCGGTCATCACGGCGACAGGAACCGTGGTCGGTCCCGAGGAAGGCGAAGGTCCGCTTGCCGCAGATTTTGACCTGGTACATCCCGATCTGGAAATCGGCCAGTCGAGTTGGGAGAAATCCGAACGGGCGCTGCTCGAACAAGCCTCGGACATCGCCCTGCAGCATGCGCAATTACAGAAGGAAGATATCCAGTTTTTCGTCGGCGGCGATCTGCTGAACCAAATCATCAGCAATACATTCACCGCCCGCAAGCTCGGGGTTCCTTACCTTGGCGTATTCGGAGCTTGCTCCACCTCGATGGAATCATTGGCCCTGGCTGCGCTGCTTGTCGCTTCCGGCGCCGCGGATCGTGTAATGGCCGGGACATGCAGCCACAATTGCACCGCGGAAAAGCAATTCCGCTACCCGACGGAATACGGTTCGCAAAAACCTCCGACCGCGCAGTCTACGGTGACCGGAGCCGGGGCGGCCATCCTGTCCCGCGGCGGCTCCGGTCCGGTCGTTACCGCTGCCACGATCGGCAAAATCATGGATCTGGGCATCAAGGATCCGTTTAATATGGGGGCGGCCATGGCTCCTGCGGCCGTGGATACCATTCAAGGGCATCTGCAGGATACCGGCCGCCAGCCGGGCTATTACGATATGATTGTGACCGGCGATTTGGCCCGGGTGGGCCATCCGATTGCAGCCGAGCTGCTGGAGCGCAATGGGGTTCCGATGGACCAGACCCGGTTCCAGGATTGCGGACTGATGATTTACAACGTCGACAAACAGAAAGTTCAGGCGGGGGGCAGCGGCTGTGCCTGCTCGGCTGCCGTGACGTACGGACATTTACTTAAACGCATGCTGCGGGGGGAGCTTCAGCGTATTCTCGTCGTCGCGACCGGAGCGCTGCTCAGTCCGCTTTCCTATCAGCAAGGAGAAACGATTCCCTGCATCGCCCATGCCGTGGCCATCGAAATGCCGGGAGCCGCAAACGCGGGAGGAGGAAGAGCAACATGATGCAATACCTATGGGCGTTTTTGATCGGGGGAGGCATTTGTGTGCTTGGCCAGCTGATGTTTGACGTGGGTAAGTTAACCCCCGCCCATACGATGTCTCTATTGGTCGTACTCGGCGCCGTCGTCGATGGTTTCGGATGGTATGATCCGCTCATCAAATTCGCCGGCGCCGGCGCCACGGTGCCGATTACCAGCTTCGGCAACTCGCTTGTTCACGGTGCTTTGTCGGAGCTGCAGCGGGATGGGTGGATCGGGGTCATCACCGGTATTTTCGAGGTCACAAGCGCAGGCATTTCGGCTGCCATTATCTTCTCCTTTTTGGCCGCATTGGTCGTCCGGCCGAAGGGTTGACGATAAAAGAAATATTTGGAAGGTATATTTTTTCTATTCCATGGCCAAACCGATTTATTCGGATTGGCTTTTTTGTTATTGTTTTCGTAAGAACTAAAATTTACGGCTTCATCCATATTTAGGTATAATAAGAGAGACATCGTTTTTATCACGGATTCCATAGGAGGAACGGCAATGGATCATCACGCTGCGGCGCAATTATTGGATCAAATTCGCAAAAATATGGAATCCTGTATTTACGGAAAAAAAGATGAAATCGCATGGATGCTCACTGCATTGCTGGCCGGCGGACATGTTTTGATCGAAGACGTTCCGGGAACCGGCAAAACGCAAATGGTGAAAGCGATGGCATGGTCGATCGGCGGCGTGTTCCACCGGATTCAATGTAATCCCGATCTCCTCCCAACTGATATTACCGGGGTTTCTATCTATCATCCCAAATTAGAAGAGTTTGTTTTTCGACCGGGTCCGGTTATGGCCAATATGCTTCTGGCCGACGAAATTAACCGGGCCACAACCAAAACCCAATCCGCTTTGCTGGAAGCCATGGAAGAGCGCCGCGTGTCTGTGGACGGCGTGACCCATGCGCTGCCTCATCCGTTTATGCTGTTCGCTACCCAAAATCCGATCGATTTCGAAGGAACCTATAGCCTGCCGGAAGCCCAATTGGACCGGTTTTTAATGAAAATCAAGCTGGGATATCCGGACGAGGCATCGGAGAAACGGCTCGTGCTCGAACCGTCCGCAGCTCGTGCGGCCGAATCGGTGACAGCTGTCGCGACCGTGGAAGATATCGCTCAAATGCAGAAGCTGGCGGAAGCGATTCACTTGGACGCCGGCGTCGCGGATTATTTGATCGCTCTTATCCGCCGTACCCGGTCTCATGGATCCGTTTTGCTCGGCGCAAGTCCGCGGGCGGGGGTGGCCTTGGCATCCGCCGCCAAAGCTTATGCGTTTCTGCAGCGCCGGTCCTTCGTTCTGCCCGACGATGTCAAGGCGATGGCTCCCCTCGTGCTCGGACATCGGCTGCACATTCGTTCGGAAGCGCGCATGCAGGGCGCTACCGCTATCGATGTGCTTCAGGATGTGCTTAGGCTTCTGCCGGTCCCGGTCGGCTTGGAGCGCTATTAATGAATCGGTTTTCCATTTATCGCGTTTGGTGGCTGGGAGCCTCGTTATATGGAATTTCGGCGTTCTACGTGCTGTTCCAAGGCGGCAAGACTTCGCTGATGCTGTTCGTTATACTGAATGCATTGGCCCTGTATTTGCTGCTTGGCCGATGGAGCGGCATCGGAGGCGTCCAAGGCGCGAGAGCGCTCGGAATGGACGGCGAGCCCAACACGTTCCTATCCGCGGGCATGCGGTTGAAGGTTCGATTGAAGATGCAAATTCCCGGTTATTGGCCTGTGCCTTATATCATTGTGCGGGACAGTCTTGTCCGTCCGATCACCGAGGAGTCGCAAATTTATGAATTGTCCTTCGTTCCGGACTACCGGCGGCGGGGGGAGGTCACTTACGAGACGGCACCGCTCCGGCGTGGACGCTATCGCTTTCAGACTACGGAGTGTTCGACCCGGGATATTTTCGGCTTGTTCGAACATCAAGGCAAATTTACGGAAAAGAAGGATTTGCAGGTGTTTCCCCGCATGGTCGAGCTCAAAGATTGGCGAATGCTCCGCCGCTCGCAGAGGGGAGTGTTCCAGCATACCTTCACTTCGCTTTGGGCGCGGGAGACGACCCAGATCGACGGGGTCCGGGAGTATATTCACGGCGACCGGATGTCGCGCATTCACTGGAATGCCACCGCGAAGACGGGACAGTGGAAGTCCAAGGAATTCGAGAGAGAAGCCCTTCCTCGCATTGTCATCCTGTTGGACTGCAACATGGCTTCGTATCGCTCAGCGGATTCATTCGAGTTGGCCGTGTCCGTTGCGGCCTCGTTACTGGAGCTGGTGATCCGCCAAGGAATGCCGCTGGGGTTCGTATCGGCGGGCGCCAATCCCGGATGGTTCGGAACCGAGAGGACCCCGGTCTCCCGGGATGAAATCCTGCGCCATCTGGTGGATGTGGAAGTGAACGGTACGGTGCCTTTGTCCGATCGGATTTGCGAAGCGGCGGAACGGTTCGAGCCGGGCGTGCAGGTCGTGATCATCAGCCCGCTGAGCGACGAGCAGACTGTCCAGGCGTTCCCAGCGCTGGAGGCCAAGCGAATGACGCCCTGTCTGCTTCATATCGGGGAGGCGATTCCGACCGACGATCAAACCCGTAAATTCAGACAATGGCAGCATCTGTCCCGAGTGAATCAGTGGGACTTCAGTTCCGTCACCCGGCTGGAAGACCTGCCGAAGGCGTTGGGGGTGGAGTCTGCATGAAGCCAAGTAACGCACGGTCGACAGCCAAACCCGTTCCGGGCTCCGGTTTTTGGGGGCGTCTGGTCGTCGAACGGCTTCACCGGTTATTCGTGGTCGTCATTTTACTGCAGTTGATTCGATGCTTCGGTGATTATTGGTGGCCGGAAACGTATTCCGTTCTATATGGGGTATTGGCCGTAACCGCGATCTGCGAACTGGTATTTTCCCGCGCTTATGTCGTCCGATTGGCGCTTGAACTAGGATCGGTTGTGATTCTCTCTGTCCTTTATTCGCCATACTTCCTTTGGACCGGCTGGCCGGATCGATGGAACAACCCGAGTCAGTGGAGTACCTTCTATGAATATCATATCGCCTCCCTTCATCCGTTTGTAGAACTAGCGGTGGGGGCCGTGCTCTTCGTTCATTTGGTCTCGTGGCTCGGCCGTAATCGTTCCGCCGCGATTGCCGTGATCATTACCTCCATAGGCGTAATGGCGACTCTCGATTCGTTTTTTCCGCTCGAGCTGTGGAAAAATATCGCCCTGATCGTCACGTCCGGGCTCGGCTGGCTCGTCGTTCTCCATCTGCGGCAGCTTCGGAACCGGCATCCCGAGAGTTGGGAGGCGCTGTCGGAGCGGCCGATCGAATTGGCGCTGCCGGCTGTCGTTGTCATTTCTTTGCTGCTGCTGTCCGGCATCATTATGCCCCGGGCTCCGGCACTGCTGGAAGATCCTTACACCATTTGGAGTCAAGCGCAGGGCATGACAGTACCCGCATTCAAAGGAGAAGGCGGAGTCCTGAGCAATAGTTTCACCCTAACCGGAAGCGGCGGGTCGGCTTCATCCGGTTACGGAAGAGACGACCGGACGATCGGCGGGGGATTCAATTTCGATTATTCGCCGGTGATGACCGTGCAGGCGAGCCGAAGAAGTTACTGGCGGGGGGAAACGAAAGCCGTTTATAGCGGCAAGGGTTGGTCCGACAGCAAAACGGATTTGTTGGACTTCGTTCCGGGAACAGTGCTCAACTTCGGGATGGAGCCTGGTCGGGCGGCCGGGATCAAAACGGAGAAAGTCAGTCAAACGGTCACGATTTTACGGAAAGACAAAATATCCGTATTGTTCGGCGCGGGTCCCATCAGCAAGCTGACGGAATTGCACAGCGACACGAACACAGGCTTGAGATGGAGTCCGGAAGAGTGGGAGCTCCACTTGAGCAAACCGGTCCGGGTTCAGTCCTACACGATCGAATCGGAACTGACGATGCTTGATCGAGGGGCTCTGCGAGGTGTGAAATACCCAACGGGAACTGGCGTGTCGATCGATTTGGCTCGTTATCTGCAACTGCCCCAAAGCTTGCCCAAACGTGTTGCGGACTTGGCCGCCAAGGTCACGGCTGGCGCAACCAACGCCTACGATAAGGCGGATTTACTGGAACAGTATTTGAAAAACACTTATCCTTACAACAATAAACCGGATATCAGCAAACAGAAGAGTGCGGATGTAACCGACGCCTTCTTGTTTGAGATCAAGGAAGGGTATTGCGACTACTATTCCACGGCGTTCGTCGTCATGGCGAGGTCGCTTGGTATTCCGGCACGCTGGGTGAAAGGCTACGCTTCCGGGTTCGATCCCGCCTTTACGGAAAGTATGCGATTTGCCGGCTCATTGAAAGACCCGGACGGTGCGGGAACTTACACGGTTCGCAACGCGGATGCCCACTCTTGGGCAGAGGTATATTTTGAAGGCTACGGATGGATCCCGTTCGAGCCGACCGCCGGGTTCTACGTACCGCAGCCGGTTCCGTCGGACGCTCTTCCGGTCCTGCAGAACGAACCTGCTGCGCCGGCCGCACCGGTGAACACCGGCACGGGCGTTGGCCGCATTGGCTGGTGGGTAACCGGCATAGGCGCGGCAAGCCTTATGTTTGTCGCAGCCGTCCTGCTTCTTCGCAAGCGGCGGGGCAAGATGGCCGTACTATGGAGCCGTCTCCGTTATGCCGGTGTAACCCCTAACCAGCGGATTGTGCGGGAGATGGAGCGGCTGCTCAGATTCATGAAGCGCCGCGGATTAAAACGCGAAGAGCATGAGACCATGCGCGAGACGTTCAAAAGCTGGGGCGACAAGTTTTCGTCGTTGCGTTCGGATTTCGAGGGGATTCTTCAACGCTTCGAACAAGCTCGTTATGGCCGCGATTCCGGGGGCGAATCGGAAGCGCGGGATTTTGCCCAAGAAGCCGCCAAAATCCGCAAAGCTTTATAATGACAAGACGGGAAAGTCCGGATTCGGACTTTCCCGTCTTTTTGCAAGGCCGAGAGGGGTGTGGTATATTTTGATCGAGTATCAAGTGCAAATGACAGGAGATTTGCGGATGTTCCAACGACTGCTGCCCGATCAAATCGTGCACACCGTTTTCGATATCGACTTGGATGATTTGCAAACCCGTGGCGTCCGGGGCATCATTACCGATTTGGACAATACCTTGGTCAGCGCCAAAACGCCGCTTGCGACGCCCGAGTTGATTACTTGGCTTGAGCGGGTCAGGATGATCGGATTCAAGGTTGTCATTCTGTCCAACAACAATTTATCCCGCGTATCCAAATTCGCCGAACCACTGGATATTCCATTTGTGAACGCAGCGCGTAAACCATCGAAAATCGCGTTCCGCAAAGCGCTGGAGAAACTGCAGCTTTCTCCGGACCAAGCCGTCGTCGTCGGCGACCAGATGCTGACCGACGTACTCGGAGGCCGGCGCATGGGCTTGCACACCATTTTGGTTACACCCATCGAGCTGGGCGAAGAAGGATTCATGACCCGGTTCAATCGGAAGATTGAGAAAATCGCCCTGGCCCGGCTGCGCCGCAAAGGGCTTTGGCCTGAAGAAGGGGGTACCCGCCAATGACACTATCCCCATCCGCCGTTCCCCGCTGCGCAGGCTGCGGCATTTCACTGCAACACGACAACCGGGAGGCGCCGGGATACGTGCCGGCCAGCGCACTGGAGCGCGACCCGGCCACTTGTCAACGATGCTTCCGGATCAAGCATTATAACGAAGTTTCGTCCGTTACGATCAATCAGGATGAGTTTCTTCGCCTGTTAGGCGGAATTGCTTCAACCGACAGTCTCGTCGTACACATCGTCGATCTCTTCGACTTCCAAGGGAGCCTGATTTCCGGGCTGCAGCGGTTTGTCGGCCAGAATCCGGTGCTTCTCGTCGTCAACAAAATTGACCTGCTCCCCAAGGTCACCAACTGGAACCGTCTCCGTAATTGGGTCCAGCAGCAAGCGCGCGAAAACGGCCTGAAGGTTGTCGACGTCGTATTGTGCAGCGCCCGTAGAGGTATCGGGTTCGACCGCGTTGTTGAAGCGGTGGGCCGTCTTCGCGGTGATCGCGACGTCTATGTCGTAGGGGCAACCAACGTGGGGAAGAGCACCTTGATCAACCGCCTGATCAAGGATTACAGCGATCTGAACAGGGAACTGACCGTGTCCCGATACCCGGGCACGACGCTGGACGCCGTACGTATTCCGCTGGAAGACGGGAATCATATTGTCGACACGCCGGGGATCGTATACGAGTCCCGGCTTACGGAACTTATTCCCCGCCGCGATCTGGCTGCGGTGCTGCCGGACAAGCCGCTTAAACCGCTGACGTTCCAGCTGAACGAGAAGCAGACGCTTTTTTTCGGCGCGCTGGTGCGATTCGATTTCCTCGAAGGGCAAAAACAATCTTTCACCGCTTATCTGTCGTCCGGCGTCCCGGTACATAGGACCAAGCTGGAGCGGGCGGATGAACTGTATGCCGAACATAAAGGTACCATGCTCGCGCCTCCGGATGTGGAAGGATTGGCCGATCTTCCTCCATGGACAAGGCATCGGCTTCGGATCCCGAAGGGTGCGCAGCAGGACATTTTCATCTCCGGATTGGGCTGGCTCAAAGTCAACTCCGACGCAGGAGCGTCGGTCGACGTGTTCGCGCCCAAAGGCGTAAAGGTGCTGCTGCGCGACTCTTTGATATGAGGCATGAACCGGAGAGGGGAAAGTCATCGGCATGGACAGCCATACCGTATTGTTCGGCGTTATCGGCGACCCCATTCGCCATTCGAGATCGCCTGTGATGCTGAACCGGGCCTTTCGGGAGACCGGTGTGAACGGTCTTTACGCGGCGTTTCACGTGAAGCCCGAGCGGTTGGGGGAAGCGATCGCCGGTCTTCGCGCGTTCGGTTTCCGCGGACTGAACGTCACGATCCCCCACAAGATCGAAGTGATGGCTCATTTGGACGAAATCCATGAAGGTGCCCGAGCCATCGGCGCAGTCAACACGATCGTCAACGAGGATGGCCGGCTCATCGGCTACAATACCGATGGAATCGGATATGTCCGCTCTCTGAAAGAGGAAGCGGAGCCCGAGCTCGCGGGTAAGAAAATTCTCGTGCTCGGAGCGGGCGGCGCATCCCGGGGCATCCTGTGGGCTTTGAACAGTGAGAATCCGTCGGCTGTCTGGTTGGCTAACCGGACTTGGGACAAAGCAAGAGAGTTGGCCGAAAGTTTCGTTGAGACTCAGGCTTCCCGCATTTTACCCATTCGCTGGGAGGAGCTGCGCGACGTTTGCGCCGAAGCGGACATCGTCGTAAATACGACGTCCGTCGGGATGTCGCCGAACGTTTCGGAGACGCCGATCGACCCTTCGTGGTTAAAGCCCGAGGCCGTGGCCAGCGATTTGATTTACAACCCGCTGACCACGGCTTTCCTCCAGCAGGCGAAGGAACGCGGCTGCCGCATCCACGGCGGGCTCGGCATGTTCATTTATCAAGGCGCTTACGCCTTCGAATACTGGACCGGTCTTCCGGCGCCCGCCCGGGCGATGCGGGAAGAAGTTCTGTCCTCATTTACAGGAAAGTAGGAAAACCATCATGTTGACCGGAAAACAAAAACGTTACCTTCGTTCGCTCGCTCACCACCTCGATCCGATTTTTCAGATCGGCAAAGGCGGCATGAACGACCACCTCGTCCGCCATATTGAAGAGGCGATCGAAAGCCGAGAATTGATCAAGGTGTCCATACTGAACAATTCGGTGGAAGACGCCCGCGAAATTGCGCCGGAGCTGGCGCAGCGCTCGGGTTCCGAGCTTGTTCAGGTAATCGGCAAAACGATCGTTTTATACAAGGAGTCGAAGGATCACAAGAGCATTGAGCTTCCCAAAGGAAAGTAGGAAGGCGGGATTCCATGCAACGTACCGGATTGCTGGGAGGCACCTTCGATCCGATTCATTTCGGCCATCTGCTGGCAGCGGAAGCGGCCAGGGAGGCGGCCAAGCTGGAGGAAGTGTGGTTCATTCCCACCTTCGTTCCTCCTCATAAAGCCCATCCGGATGCCGACGCGCAGGTGAGACGCCATATGCTGGAAGCCGCGCTGGCAGATTGTCCGGCATTCCGCATCGAGGATATCGAGCTGACACGTGAAGGCGTGTCCTTCACAATCGATACGGTCACCGCGCTGATGGATCGGCATCACGAAAGAAGCTTTTATTGGATCGTGGGTTCCGATATGGTAAAAGACTTGCCGAATTGGCGGAGGTCGGAAGAACTCGCCGAACTTGTGACGTTCGTCGGCCTGGAGCGCCCGGGAGAGCCGAGCGACGATTCCGCTCTTCCCTCGTATATCCGCCGCAAGCTGCTGCGCGCCCCGATGCCTCCGATCGGGCTGTCGTCCACCGACATCCGCCACAGATTGAAAGAACGCCGGTCGGTCCGTTTCATGATGCCGGATGCGGTGTATCAGTATATTCAAAGGAATGGTCTCTATGAATCTTGAAGTCCTCCGCGAGGCAACGCGCGCACAGATGCCGGAGAAACGCTGGAGGCATACTCTGGGAGTGGTCGACACGGCGATTACGCTTGCGCACCGGTTCGGCGGGGACCCGGACAAAGCGGAACTGGCGGCGCTTCTTCACGATTACGCCAAAGCATGGCCGATCAGCCGGCAGGAACAAGCCATCCGTGAATATGACTTGCCGCCGGAGCTTCTGGAGTATGACAAAGAACTGTGGCACGCGCATGTCGGAGCGTGGGCAGTGCGCGAAGAACATGGAGTCGACGACGAAGAGGTTCTGAATGCGATCCGATACCATACGTCGGGCCGGGAATACATGACGCTGCTGGAGAAAATCGTCTGTTTGGCGGACTATATCGAACCGGGAAGGGACTACCCCGGCGTGAATAAGATCCGGCAACTGGCGGAGCATAATTTGGAAGAAGCGCTGACGGTGGGACTGGACTCCACGATCACCGTGCTGCTTGAACGGGGTCAACGCATTTTTCCACTTACCGTATTGGCCAGAAACGATCTCATCCGATTTAGGAATGAACATAAACGAACTGAAACCATTGGAGGTTGAGGCATGGCGGGAAAAGCGGAACAACTGCTCAAAACGGTCGTGAACGGAGCGGAGGACAAAAAAGCGCATGAAATCGTGGCGTTGAATCTGCAGGGAATATCTCTGGTGGCGGACTATTTCGTCATTTGTCACGGCAATTCCGATACGCAAGTGATGTCGATCGCGACGGAAATCCGCAAACGCGCAGAGGAATTGGGGATGCGCGTGCGTCTTGAAGGAATGGATACCGCCCGCTGGGTGTTAATCGACATGGGTGACGTAGTCGCTCACGTCTTTCATCGGGACGAACGGGAGTATTACCATCTGGAGCGTCTGTGGTCCGACGCCAAGGCCGTGGAAACCGTATGACGTTGGCTGCAGGAACGACCGTCACGCTCTTCGTCCGCCGGGAAACGCCTCCCTACGGATGGTTTGTCGGAGAAGACGAGCAAGGCGAACCGGATGTTTTGTTTCCTTACGGAGAAGCCGTTGTCCGCCGTCCCCAACCGGGAGACGATGCGGAGTTGTTCCTGTTTCACGATGACAAAGGCCGACTTACGGCGACCCAGCGCAAACCGTTGATCCAGCTCGGGGAATTGGCGCGGCTGGGCGTAGCGGATTTTCATCCCCGGTTCGGCTATTTTCTCGAGATGGGCATCGGACGGCAGCTGCTTCTGCCGATGAAGCAGCTGCCCGAGGAACGCCGCAACGTATGGCCGCAGACAGGGGATGAGCTTCATGTCGTCATGAAGCACGACAAGGAAGGCCGAATGTTGGCGAGGCTCGCGAAAATCGAGGATTTCGAAACGGTCATTTTCCGAGCTCCGGACAGTTGGAAAGGTGAATGGAAGGAAGGCTGGGTCACCGACGTGTATCGGGACGGGGTGTTCGTGCTGGTGGAAGGCGGGGTACTCGGCTTCGGAGCGCTTGGTTTCATTCATGAGTCGTCCATGAGCCGCCCTCTGCGAATCGGGGAGAAGTTCCGGGCACGGGTGACCCAGATCCGCGAAGACGGCAGGGTCACGCTCAGCATGCGCCTTCCCAAAGAGACAGGCCGCGTGGAGGATGCTGACCGGATATTGGCGTTCTTGCGGGAGCGCCCGGGCGGTGGCATGCCGTATTCGGACGAGACGCCCGCAGAGATCATCCAAAAACGCTTTGATTTAAGCAAATCCGCCTTCAAACGGGCGATCGGCAAGCTCATGAAAGACGGGCTTGTCACGCAAAAAGGAAGTTGGACCTATCTGAAAGAAGAAGCCGCGGCAGAACCGGTCAATGAAACCGGGGAAACGTCCGAGTCCTGACCCTTGATCCAGCTTCTTAGACCTACTTAACCGGGAGGGATCGTTATGCGTTCCTATCGTGAATTCGCATCCGTGTATGACCGGCTGATGGAAGATATGCCTTATTCGGATTGGATGAGTTTTACGCGTCGCTGCTTCGACAAATACGGGATGCCGGAATCGGTCGTCGATCTGGGCTGCGGTACCGGCAATATCTCGATTCCGCTGGTCAAGTCGGGTTTTCGAGTATTCGGCATCGACCTTTCTGTCGATATGCTGGCGATCGCGCGAAACAAATGGGACGAGCCGCCCGGACGGGGAGTCCGCGGAGAGGCCGGTTCCATCCGCTGGCTGCAGCAGGATATGCGCGATTGGGATTTGCCTCAGCCGGTTGACGCGGTCATCAGCTTCTGCGACTGCCTCAATTATTTGACGGTGGAGCAGGATGTGGTGCAAACGCTCCGGCAGACGTACGCAGGACTTAAGCCGGGCGGCTTGTTCTTGTTCGACGTACATGCCCCGCGGCAGTTGGAGAGATATGCGGAAGAGCAGCCTTTCGTGTATGACGAAAAGGATATCGCTTATTTGTGGACCTCCGAATATGAACCGTTCGAGCGGATCATTCGCCACGACCTGACCTTTTTCGTGCGGGACGAGTCGTCGCAGGCATCCTCCGTTCTGTATCGGCGGTTCGAAGAATCGCATTCCCAGCGTGCGTACGATCCCGATTGGCTGGCTGCTCAGTTGGCGGCAACGGGTTTTGAGCTGCTGCACCTCTGTGCCGACTTCAGCTGGGAACCACCGACCGAGGAGTCCGCGCGGCTGTTTTATATCGCGAGACGGCCGAAATGAGCTATCTCCGAGCACTGGCATAAAAACGGAAGGAAGCCCCGCCCCAAGACGATTCTTTGCACTCGATCGCCGCTCCGATCCGTTCGGCGATTTCCCGGCAGATCGTAAGACCGAGTCCCATGCCTCCGCCCGGTCCTTTGTAGAAGCGGGTGAAAATCGTTTCCCGCAACGTCTCCGGCACGCCTTCCCCGTCGTCGTCCACTTGGATCATCCAACCATCCTGCCTCTCGCTGACGGCAATCCGCACCTCACTTTTCGCGTGTCGCACCGCGTTATGGACCAAATTCAACAGAACCTGGAACACTTGGTCCGGAGGAACTTCGGCTTCCAACGCCTCCAGCCCGTCCACCGTGACTTTAATTTTCCTGTCCGCGGCGAACGGAGCCACAATATGGACCGTTTGGTCGGCCATATCCCGGAGATCAACCGTGGATACCGGCCATTCTTCGCTTGTCCCCTCCAATCGGCTCATCTCCAGCAGTCTTTCCACCATTTGAATGAGACGACTTGATTCTCCCAAAATCACCGTTACCGCTTGGTCTTGGGGCAGTACCTGGTCTTTGATGGCCAAGGCGTATCCCTGAATGGACATGAGAGGCGTTCGCAGCTCGTGCGAGACTTGATGGAGGAATTCGGTCTGATGTTCATGATGCTTCCGAATCCGATCCGCCATGGAACGGAAGGTATGCATCAACTGGCCGATTTCCGATGCGGATTCGCCATAGGGGATGGCGCTTATTTTTTGATACGGCTCAAATTCGCTGACCGCCTGCTTGAGCCGTTTGAGAGGGCGAGTCGTATTCCAGACGAATACGAGGCCGATCATGAAAACCAATAAGCTGCCGAGTGCCAGCGCGACAGCGGATAAGCCGACCCATTGCCGGTTGAACCCTCGCAGCGCATCGATCGGAGTGAACAGCATCAACCGTTTTTGTTGGCCATCGATGTTATCGACCGTATACAGCCAATCGCTGCCCTGAGCCTTGATCGTTCCCGTTGTGCCGCTTGGACCTGCGGGGAGCGTCATTCCGATCCAGGTAGGATCGCTGGAAGCGTTCACCCGGTTTTTGCTATCGAGCACCGCATAATCCGCCGTAAACAACTGATCTTTAAAACGAAGCTCCAAGGCCGCGTCGTCCAAATCGGAGATTTGCCCGCCATTCAGCACTTCCAGCGCTTTCTCCAGTTGGATTTCCAATTGCGTTCGGGCCTGATCGCGCAGTAGAGACGTGGTATATCGGGAAAACAGAGTGATCGTTACGGAGATGGAGAGGATCATGACCAGAATCAACGACAAAAAAAGGCGACCGCGTATGGTCCGCATCAGCCTCGCACCGTCGCTTTGTAGCCGAATCCCCACACGGTCTCGATGGTCACGGTCGCTTCCGCTTCAGTCAGCTTTTTGCGCAATCGCTTGACCAAATCGTCCACAACGCGGACATCCCCCAGAAAGTCATATTGCCACACTTGTCGGATCAACTGCTCCCTGCTGAAGGGACGGTCGGGGCGCGAAACGAAATAGGCGAACAATTCGAATTCCCGTGATGTCAATGAAAGCTCTGTGCCGTTTACTTCAACACGGCGGTATTCCGGGGTAACGCTGACGTTTCCCCTGCGGATGGCGTCGGCGGAATCGCCCGGCTCCTGGGTGTGCGTCATGGCCGCGACCAGCCGGAGGAGAGACTTGACCCGTCCGACCAGCTCACGCGGATTAAACGGTTTCGCCAAAAAATCGTTGCAGCCCAGCTCCAACCCAATGATGCGGTCTACCTCATCGCCTTTGGCGGAAATCATGACGATCGGCATCTCGGTAAACGCCCTGAGCTCGGTGAGGATCGTCAATCCGTTGACACCCGGCATCATGATGTCCAACACGAGCGCGTCCGGCCCGCGTTCCCGGATGAAATCGACCAGCCCTTCGCCATGAGCGAAAGCCGACACTTCAAAACCTTCCTTGCGCATATATTCGGCGATGAGTTCCAAAATGGGAAGATCGTCATCGACAACGACAATGTGGGACATGGATATTTCCTCCGCTGTGGATGTGTATTCATTTAAATGTAACAAAAACAATAACCCGAAGCGAGAAGGCAAGTTTCTCGAATCGGGTTATTGTCAGTTATGACGGCCCAAATTACTTCTTCTTAACAGGCGCTTTGTTCACTTTTTTGACGACTTTATGTTTCACTACGTGTTTGACTTTGTGTTTCATATGCTTCACAGGTTTTTTCACAGGTTTTTTCGCATGTTTCACAACATGTTTAACCGTTTTGGCAGGTGCTTTCGTCGTCGCCTTAGCAGTTGCGGAAGTGGTCGTTTTTGCTGTCGTTGCAGCCGGTGCTGCTGCGAAAGCGCTGCTGGCGCCTGTAATAAGCAGGGCAGCGGTCATACCGGCG
>JAQBPQ010000181.1 GCA_028287445.1 Cohnella sp. | reverse complement strand
TACAAGCTAATGTCGGACCCGTGGGCCACCATATATGCTTTGCCGTCTGGTGAATGCTCCATATTTTTACCAAAATCGACAAAGTGGGGCGCACCGGTTTTTACCGGATATCCATACATTCCGGTCTCTCCGAACAGAGGCTTTTCCGGAGTGTGCGGCGTATCCGTCCAGGTTGCGCCGAAATCCTCCGATATACGAAATCCGACGAACGGACCTAGCCACGGCCAGTTGTAAGCGGTATTTCCATACTTCATAATGCCATAGGGTCCAAGACAATAAGTACCATAATACCAGATGCCGTTATAAACCAAACTCCCGCATGGATATCTCCCCCCGTAAGGAAAAGGATCCGCTTGATGCAGACCGATATGTACAATCCGGAGATTCAAAGGGTCACTCCCGATCAACTTGGCATGAGCCGTCGTCGCCTGGCGCGGCTCGATTGTCCCGTCTTCATATATGCGATAGGCTTCCGACATGGATTCGACACCGTTGGTAACGCCGTCAGTCCATGGGGAATACAGCGCATCATCGGAGGCCCAGGATGGATACCAAGTATCCCCGGCACTGTAGTCGCTGCAGCGGCCGAGAAAACGGATTCCCTTTATTGCCTGGGATTGTTGAAATGGAATGTCCTCAGGCGGTTCGGATTTCCATTCGAAAGGCTGGAACGTTATCATGCGGCACCCTGCTTTCTTTTCATTATATTTTACCGCGAGCAACGGGAAGTCCCGCTGACCCCTTGATCCTGTTACTGGAATACCCTGACATAATCAACGTTAACGAAACTGTCCGGATGTTCTTTACACTCCCCAGTTCTTATTCGGACGCAACCCATCCGCAATTCCAGCGTTCCTCCAACCGTAATATCCGCATGCCGGATCCAGGGACGGTCCAACGGTTGTCCGTTGAGCAAGGCCGATTGGATGTACTTGTTTTTGTCCGATACGTCGTGCGCACGGATCGTAAACATTGTCCCGTCTTCCAGAGCAATTACTGCCTCGTCGAATATCGGACTCCCGATATAATAGATCGGTTTGCCCGGACATACCGGATACAAGCCGAGGGCCGACCATACATACCAAGCGGACATAGCGCCCGAGTCTTCGTCTCCGCATATTCCGAGCGGACCGTCGTGAAACCAGAGCTTCATGATTTCTCTCACTTTGCGTTGGGTTTTCCAGGGTGCTCCGGCGTAATTGTATAGATAGGGGATGTGAAAAGCCGGTTCGTTGCCTTGACAGAATTGGCCGATGAGCCCTGTTGCGTCAGGGAATTGGGCCAAAAACCCGTATTTGGATCCGCCGTATTGCTCGGTGAACAGAGCGTCCAGCCTCTCTGCCAGCTTGCCGGTTCCCCCCAAAAGCGCGGCCAACCCTGGAATGTCGTGTTGGACATGGAATGTATAGATCCAAGAATTGCATTCCGAGAAATAATCCCGGCCGCCTTGTCCTCCGCCGAGTTTGGGATCGAAATCCTCAACCCAATGTCCGTCCGCAGTCCTGGGGGCCATGAAACCGATCCTCTCGTCAAACACATTCTTGTAATTGCCCGCACGATTCATGAAGTAGCGGTAATCCTTATCGCGGCGCAACGCATTGGCCATCTGGGCGATACACCAATCGTCGTAAGCATGCTCGAGCGTAAGCGCCACCGCTTGGCACCTCTCAAATCCGTGAACCTCGGGCACCCATTCCTTTTCCCCTATGGCCAATGCGGGAAAATAACCATGTTCCAAGTACATCCGGTCAAGCTCCGTCAGCGGGCCGTTGTCGGTCCAAGGAAGCATCGTGGCTTCCATGGCCATTTTTTTCATGGCTTCACATGCTTTGGTGACATCGAACTGCCGATATCCTTTCATATACGTATCCGTAATCATGGCGGCCGCATGATTCCCCGCCATATACGGCCGGTCCCCGGCAAGTCCGGGGAATTGCGACAGCCAACCGCTCTGTTCGTACATCCGGATGTAGGAAGAGATCATGTCCAACTGTCGTTTCGGTTCTAGCAGAAGCTGCAACGGATGCAATCAGCGGTAACTGTCCCACAAATTGTCGAGCGTATAAAAATCAATGCCGTCCGTTTCGTGCACCCTGCCGTCGTAACCACTGAAATACTTTCCGTTTTCCGCGATGTTGACCATGTGCAGCAGCGGTACAACGCCGTATAGAAAACCGTCCGCTGCTCTTCCGTGCCTCCTGTGATTCGGATGCGGCTTAGTGCTTCATTCCATACGGAGCGTGCGGTGTTTTTCACACCCTCGAAATCCCGTTCGCGGATATCCCTCTCGAGATTCAGACTCTGGTCATACCGTGTGGAAGCGAGACGATCGGCTCTGTCGCCGTCAGCAGGTGGCCGATCGTGCCTATATTCGGATTCACATAATCGACGGGTTGTTTGCCCGCGATGGATATGGGCTGAATGAACGGCCCCGTAATACTCTCGTTTTGTTTGCTCAAATTTGTACCTCCCGACAGTGACGGTATTCCGTTCCAAGGTGCCGCCGATTCCGGGGCTCACCGACATCGGCAACAAAAAGCCGCTCGTTTCCCTACAAGAAAACTGAGCGGCATATTGTTGCTTGCGTTATCGCCGTTAACCTATTGGGCGTTGATCACGGCCTGCGTATCCCGCAGCAAGTAACTCGCCGCTTCGGCGGAGATATGTTTGCCGTTTTGCGCTTCCTGCATAAAGATACCATCGGATATGTAAGCGCTTGAATAGGGTAAACCTCAGATAACTATGGTAATCATCCGAAGTTATGCCATAACGGCGGCTTGTCGTTCGGCGATTGTCCCGTACTTGAAAAGGGCAGACAAATGGTTTTGGGCATCCGATCTCAGCCACCGCGTCGATCAGACGGTATGCAAATAACCATTCATCGCTGATAAACAAGCGGGTTGAGTGGACTGACGGCAACATCGCCCGCTTTGCAGCCCGGCAGCCAGCCGGCGAGATCGGCGCGTCTTGCATTGCTGTCCGGTTCGGCGACTCGGATGCCATCCGCATAATAGATGATCGTCATGACCTTGCGTGTTCTATCCGTCGGATTCCCGGGAGCGCTATGTAGCGTCCAGCCGGCATGGAACGTGGCATCCCCGGCGGCCATAGCCCCGTAACTGACCTGGGGTATTTTCTTCGCTTCGATATATTGCCCCAACGTTTTGTGGGATTCGTCGGAAATAGCAAGCCTGCTGATATAACCCGAATGATGGGACCCGGACGCAAATGTCATCGTTCCCACTTCTTCGGGAACCGGAACAAGCGGCATCCACAGGGTGATCGTTTTGTCGGAATCCAATGGCCAGTAGGTTTGATCCTGGTGCCAAGGCGTATGTCCGCCGCCCGGTTCTTTAAACAGCGCCTGGTCGTGGTAAATCCGGACACCGTCCACGCCCATCAGGTCTGCGGCGATTTTGGCAAACCGCTTCGCCAATACAAACCGCTTCACTTCTTCACTCATTTTCCACAGATTGCAGATTTGGATAAAAGCTTTGCCGTAAGTATCCCGTTCCGACATGGGTTTATCATGGTAATTCTTTTGTTCGACGAGGTTGCTGATAACCGATTCGTACTGTTCAATCTCAGGCTGCGACGCCACATTGCGCAGGAGGATATGACCATCCTTTCGGTATCCGTCGATCTGTTCCCGGGTCAGCTTATACTCATCTTCCATAATCGGCAAAAATTCCGAATGAATGTTTTCATTCATTTTATTTCTTCCCTATAAAAAGAGATTCGGATAGCTATAGCTCCACTTGATGTATGAATTCGAGGCTTGTGATGCATTGCCCATTCCTCTTTCATCCCTTCACTCCCGTAGTGACGATGCCTTCCACGATAAATCGCTGCCCCAGGAAGAACGTGAGGACGACGGGGATCATGAAGAGAATCCCTGCCGCAATCGACACCTGGGTAATGATCTGCTTTGTCCCGCTCGCCGTATAGCTGATGATGCTGAGCGCTGTTGCAAGCGGATAATGCTCCGGCTTCAAAAACATGAACGGCGTAATGACGTCTCCCCAGGCCCCCTGAAAATTCAAGATCGCTACGGTGGCGACCACCGGGAAAGACAGCGGCAGGAAGATATTCCAATACGTCCGGAAGATGGAGCAGCCGTCGATTCTGGCCGCCTCCTCCATCTCTTTCGGGATCGCCGAGAAAAATTGCCGGTAGAGAAAAATGAAGAAAGCGTTGCCGCCGATCCCGCCAAGAATCCACGGCCAGTACGTATTGATGAATCCGATTTTGTAAAATAAAATATACGTTGGAATTTGCGTGACGATGCCGGGCAGCATCATGGTCGACAGAATGATCATGAACAGGAAGCCGCGCCCCGGAACTTCAATTCGGGCGAAGGCATAGCCAACCAATCCGCTCGTTATCGTCGACGTTACGAGGCTGATCCCGCAAAGGATGAGCGAGTTCCGGGCAAATGTCCAGAAATCGATCAGCGTCGTGGCGAATTTGAAATTTTCGAAATGAAAGGAGGAAGGTACGATGGTCGGCAGTGTGTACCATGCGGAAAGCGAATTGACGAGCGACAGATACATCGGAAATAAAAAAATGACGGAGCACAACAGAATCAATGCATAGATGATTAAGTTACCTATCGTGAACCGCATTGCGCCTCTTGCCTGCATGCTCATCTCTCCCGATCCGTTTCATAGTAGACCCAATATTTGCTTGTCAGGAAAACGACGATGGAAAGCGCCAGGATGACGACGAACAGCACCCACAGCAATGCCATGCCGTAAGCAAACCGCTGGGATGCGAAAATTTGCTGGAATGCGTGTACAACATACAGGTAGTTAGGCTGGATCGGCCTGGCCAGCAGCTCGGAGCCGTTGAGCAGGATCGGCTGCAAGTACACCTGGAGCGACCCGATAATGCCCATGAGCACATTAAAAAAAATAATCGGCGTCATTAGAGGGAGCGTGATGCGGCGAAAGTTTTGAAAAGCCCCGGCGCCGTCGATCGAAGCCGCTTCATACAGGTCCTTGGGAATACCTTTCAATCCCGCGAGATTGATCAGAATTCCCCCTCCTGCGCCCCACAGGGTCATGATGATCAGCGACGTGGTCGCATGATCGTATCCGAGCCAATTGACCGCATCGATGCCGAAAACGTTCAGAATGGCGTTCAGTATGCCTCCGTTGCCGGAGAACATGATTTTCCACATCAGGATCGTTGAAATGACAGGGACGAGGGACGGAAGATAGAAGATAGTCCGGTAGACCCCCCCTCCCCGGATGCTGCGATTCAACAGTATGGCAAGTCCGAGCGCCAGCGCCGTGCCTAGCGGAACGTTGATCGCGGTGAAATAGAGTGTCCGGCCCAGGGCGTACATGGCGTCGCTGTCCGAGAAAACCAGGTCGTAGTTGTGCCATCCTATCATCTTGAGATTGTTCATATTAAAGCCGTAATAATTGGTGAAGCTCAAATAAAGCCCGTACAGGAGCGGAAACAACCCGAGTGTAACAAAGATGATAAACCAGGGTGAAATCATAAGATAGAACGCCGCTATTCTCCTGCTTTTTTCTGTCAATTGCGCCACTCCTTAAGGAAAGAGGAGAGCAGCAAAGGCACTCTCCTCTTTTCTTCTTATTTTATTGGCCCGCTGCATTCTTCGCTTCCGTGATCGCAACGTTGGCATCCTTCGTAATGCCGGCGATCGCCTGGTCGACAGACGACTTGCCGAAATACAACGGCTGAACGTATTTGTCGAATATCCCCCAGCCCCCGCCGGAGAGATATGGGTTGACGGGAAGGAATCCTGCATATTTCAATTCGTCCTGAAGCACGCCGTACACTTGTTTGTCGAAATCCGTCTCTTGCGGAAGCAGCGCCATCTTGCTTTGGAAAGCAGGCAAGCCCCAGCCGGTTTTAGCGCGATCGTCCGCCGGCTTGCCGCCGAAGAACCACTCGTAGAACTTCCACGCTTCGTCCGGATGTTTCGTGTTTTTGTTGATGATGGCGCCGGTAGCGCCGCCCGTCGGAGCCATGCGCGTTCCGTTCGGAGCGATCGGGGTAGGCAGCATGCCGAAGTCGGCGAGATGGGTTTTCGTATTCTCGTTGCTGCGAATGACACCGCTGTACCAGTACCCGTCGATCAGCATGGCCGCTTTGTCGGAGAGGAACAAATCCCCGCCGCTCACCTGATCGTTGTTGAGCGAGTTGGGCCCGACATTGCTTTTTACGGCCTCAACCCACATGTTGATAAAATCTTTGACCGGCTGCACGTTGAAATCCATTGTGGCATTGTCGGCTGCATTGATTTTACCACCCGCGCTCAAAACGTACTGAAGCAAGAGGTTGAAGTTCGGTTCGGTTTTGCCCCACTCGCTGGCGGCCAGACCATATTGCTTGATTTTATTTCCGTCTTTCTTCGTCAGCTTCTTGGCAAGTTCCATGACCTCAGGCCAGGTCAGCGGCTGCTTCGAGTCCGGGAGCGGAACGCCTGCGGCGTCGAACGCTTTTTTGTTGTACCAGATGGCAAAGTCGTTCGACCAGTCTTTCGGCAGTCCGTAGATGGCACCTGCACCGATTTTCTTGCCGTCGAAGCGGAATACGCTGGCCATCGGGACCAGGTCTTCCATCTTGATCACCGAACTTCCCTCGATGCGGTCCGTCAGATCCATTGCGATGCCGCGGATGGCATAGGACGATGTCTCGAATGCGCCGCTGATCCGAATGACATCGGGCGCGCTGTTGGTCGCGAGCTCCGCCGCGAGCTTCGTTCCGTCCAGCTGTTCGATTTCGATCTTGATGTTCGGGTACTTCGCTTCGAACTCTGCGATCTGATCTTTGGAAAGCTCTCCGTCGCTGATGCTGGTTCGGATCGTCACGACTTCACCCGTCTTGCCGGAATCCGCTGCCGTCGCCGTATTACCCGCGGTTTTGACGCTTGAATTGGTCGCAGAAGCGCCTCCATTATTGCCGCTTCCGCTTTTGCCTCCGCATGCAGCCAGCAGGACGATCAGCATGGTGAGTGTCAATAAGAGTGCCATTCTTCTCATTTGTTTACCCCCTGATCAATTTGAGCTTCACTTCCTGCAATGATACCATCGTCCGAATAGGTGCTTGTATGGGGTAAACCTCCGATTTATATGGCATTCGCAAGCTTTTTGGCTAAGCCGGTTCCGATGACTCTCCGGATTCGTACAGGGGGAATGCAATCGTAATTTCAGTGCCTTTCATCAATTCGCTGCCCACCGCCATGGACACCCGGTCTTTATAGAACAGCTTCAGGCGATAATAAACGTTCTTCAACCCGATCCCGCCTCCATCCCCGCTCCAGTCGCCCAGTCCCTTCTCCATCTCGGCCCTCAGATGCTCCAGCGCTTGCTTCGGCATGCCTACCCCGTTGTCGCCGATCGTCAGCCGCATCTCTTCTTCCGTTGCCGAAGCGGCGATTCGGATCCGCCCGCCGTATTGCCAGCCGGCAAAACCGTGCTTGATCGCATTTTCGAGAATCGGCTGCAAAATGAACCTTAACACCCGCTTGTCCTTCAATTCTTCCGGAACGTCGAACTCCGCCTCGAAGCTGTGGCCGAACCGAATTTGCTGGATGGTGATATAATTCGCCGCATGATTCAGCTCGTTCATCAACAGGACCGTATCCGCGCCTTTGGAGACGCTGTAACGAAAGAGATCGGCCAGCGCCCCGACGATGGTGCTGATTTCCTGATTACCGCTTTGCATGCTTCGCATATTGATGGCCTCGAGCGTATTGTACAGGAAGTGGGGATTAATTTGCGCCTGCAGCATGTGTAGCTCTGCGCGGGTTTTCATGGACAGCTGCTCGTTTTCCCTAATTTTGTTTTTCGCATTCTCTTCCATAATGCTCAGGTTTTCACGGATGGTTTGATCCAATTGACCGATCATCCGGTTATAGCTTTTGATGATATCACCGATCTCGTTATGCGCGTCATAATCGACCCGCTCGACGAAATCTCCCGCTCCCGCCGCAACCATCTTTTCCTTCAGCTGCCGGATCGGTCGAACCAGGATGTTAGCGATTACGATCGCGAGCGCGGTGGACATGAGAAAGATAATGACCATGAAGAGCAGGAACTGCTCCTGATACACCCGGTTCTTCTCGAT
>JAQBPQ010000158.1 GCA_028287445.1 Cohnella sp. | reverse complement strand
ATTGGGCGTACAAATTCAAATAATAATTTTTCGGTTTGGTAAAAGTTTTTCTTTCCAGTAATGCCGTTTCGGCGACGACGAACGATATCCCGGCCATCGCTTGAAGATTTTTGTTGGAACTGGCCGCAACATAATGAATATTCATTTCGCACATGTTGATCGGAATGGCTGCAAAAGAACTTATGGCATCCACAATCAGGTGAGTTCCATGACTCCGGCACAAAGCGCCAATCGCTTCAATGTCGTTAAGAAGTCCAGTCGTCGTCTCATGGTGAACGACGGCCATATGGGTGATTTTCCGGCGGCTCGTGTTCAGAAGCGATTCCAGGGCAGTCAGATCAAGGGCAACATGAGGAGGACTGTGGAATACCAAATGGTCCAATCCGTAAGCTTCCGCAATCTCACACATTCGTTTGCCATACGCGCCGTTATTCACAATCAGAACCAGATCGCCCGGATGTATGACGGAACTTAAGATGGATTCGACTGCGGCAGTACCGGAACCACCAAACAATACAGTCGAATAACTCTCCGAATCGGCAACGATACGGGTCAATTCGGTGCAAACCGTTTCCATTAGTTGGCCGAATTCTTTTTCACGGGGGCAAATATCAGGTATCACTTGGGCAAGTTTAACGCGATGAGTTGTCGTTGCAGGTCCGGGAGTGAGTAAAATATTTCTTCTGACAGGCTGCATCAGCTTCCCTCTCCTTCAGATCCGGAGAAATTGCCATTCAAAAACTTCTCTAACCGTGCTTTGACTTCATAAGGCTTCATTGCGGGCCGGCTTAACTGGACCTCGGTGCTTGAAGAAATTTTGAGATGAAGAAAGGTCAAGCCTTTTGTCATTTTCCATTGTTCCAGGCATGTATTCAGTTCGTCTAGATTGTGGACATAAATGGATTTTGAGTAACCGCAGGAGGTTGCAATATCTACAAAATGAACGTTATGGGAAACCGTCTTCTGTCCCCCTGTAGAATCGTGGGCATTATTATCCAGTAAGATATGAATCATATTCTGCGGATTATGGTAACCAATTGTGGCCATGCTCCCCATGCGCATCAGCAGCGCCCCGTCTCCATCGATAACGACGATATCGAAGTCTGGTTTACTAAGCGCAAGCCCAAGGCCGAAGGAACCGACACACCCCATAGAACCGACCATATAAAGGTTATTGCAAGCATCTTCGATTTCGTACAATTGCCTTCCGGTTTTTCCGGTTGTCGCGAGCTGGACCGATTTCCCATCCTTCCATCCATTTATCACCCGTAAAGCTTCTTGACGGGTAGGCAGCTCATCGTCGGCGTGCTCAGCAACGTTTACTTTGTTCACGCTGAAGGAATGCTCTTGCTTTTGCAGTGTTTCTTGTTCGAAAGTTCCACTTCTTACCACGAAGAAAAAGGGACGATCGTTCTCAATATACCGGGCTGCCAGCGACAACTGTCGTTGGGCTTTCTTCCAATCAGTAGACAAATACATCCAGTTCACCTGCATGGAATCAAGCATTTTTGTCGTGATTCGTCCCATCAGCTCATGCTGCGGCTCATCCGCGTAACCAGGCTGCCCTCGCCAGCTGACGAACCCCAGTACCGGAATTCGAAACGGATAATTAAGAGATGTCAGCGGAGAAACCGCGTTCGATAGACCCGAATTCTGCATTAAAACAACCGGTTTCTTTCCTCCCAACAAGGCTCCTGACGCAATGGCGACCGCGTCCCCCTCGTTCGTCGCTCCTATATATTCGCACTCGTTGATGGCATAATTGATTAAGTTTTTTAAAAAGGAGCAGGGTACGCCGCTATAAAAATCAAAACCCAATTTCTTTAGTTCTCTCCCAAAACTTTTGGTGTTGATCATCGATGATACGCACCTTCCTACAGTCAACTGCCTTGAATGCTTCTATAACTGCTTCGGCTGCTGTGACTGCTGTTGTCGCTGTAACTGCTTCGACTGTTGCCGGAACCTTGGCTGCTTTGATTGGATGACTGGTTGTCGTTGCCGTTGGCGATCATTTTCGCATATTCAAGCGGGTTCAAATAAATTCGCCGCGCTTTAGACCCATATGCTTTTGCGATTGAAACCTTGGCCGATTGGGCATTGCATTCGATCAGCCATAACTTTCCTTTATTATCCACTGCAAAGTCTATGCCCATTTCCCCGAATGTTCCGTATGCTTTCTCCACGCCCAAATAAACTTTGTGTAAAAAATCTTTGATATTTTTTTTCAAAACATTTAATTGTTTGGCGGTATAACGGGGAAACAGCTTAGGGAGATAAACATCATACCGATAAGCGGCCGAATGGGTTGTAATGGGGGAATTAGGTCGGCCTACCCGCGCACAAACTCCCACAATATCGATTTCGCTGTTTTTATTTCTTTGCACTTCAGCGCGAAAATCGACAAGACGGTTATTTTTGATCTTTACCAAATCGATCGCTTTCTGTACGATCACTTTTTTATCGCCGAAAAAGGCTTTGATCGTTTTATGCAAGCTATCCATATTGTTTGCTTTCCTGCGAACCAATTTCTCGATAATCGAATAACTGTATAGATAACCGGTTTTATTAGGCAATTTTGTAACGCGCATCACTTGCAGCCCTTTCCTGCCGCGGCACGCCTTCACATACGTTTTCCCGAGCTTCAGAATCGCGTTTTTCATTTCACTCTTATTTTCAACATTTAAGGTAATAGGTAAATGAGGACGCACGTTTTCAACTTGGTACAAGTGGTGATATAACTCGCTCTTATTAAAGGCATGGATCGGATTGATCCTTTTAATCCCCAGGCGGTCGAATTTTTCAAGAAGCTCGGCAGTTTCACCGTGCCCCCCTCCTCCCCGGATATAAACAACGTCCGGTAATGGAAACGATCGTTTCAACCATCTTTTTTCCTTATCATCAAAGTAAGCCCCCGTAAATTGCTTTTTAGAGAAATCCACGTCTTTAGTGGTGAAGAAGAAAAGCGTTGTGCCCGCTTCCTTGTTCGCTTCCACCAGTTTGCGGATTCTGCTGTGATTTCTAACCTCACTTAGTGTCATTGTTTCGCTGCCAACATACACTCCGACAATCGGACTTGAAGTCGAAGAAGACCGGTTAGAACTATGCATTCCTATTCACCTCATGAGTTCATTTGTTTTTTCTGAGGCATATCCGGCATTTCGTTGACGGAAATGACTTCGTTCGTTTTCTTGGTCGGTTTGTTCCAATATTTTTCGTTTCCGGGCAAATCGTCAAACCATGCGGCCTCCGCCGGGCAGTCTAAAATCATCATTTTCCCATACTCCCCGTCACGCGACTGATGATACTTTAAATAAGCTTTGCCGTTTTCGATTGCGAGGATCTCGATTTTTCCGGAAGTATGACTCATGCAAAGCTTCACGCGTTTGCCTAATCCTGACGTTCGGGATTTGGCTTGTTCCACGATTCGGTAGACTTCTTCCAGCGGAAGAACGAATCCGCTGTTGCCCGCAACGGGTCTGTTTACAAAAAAATAATAAGGAGTAACTCCTGCCCATGAAAGCTGATCAAGCAATTCGCCGAGCACCGCGGGATCATCATTGATTCCTTTCAACACAGGCGACTGATTCACGACGATGGCTCCGGCGTCATAAAGTGCCTTGAAACATTTTTTTGCTTCCGGTGTGATTTCTTTGGGATGGTTAACATGCGCCATAATATAGATCCGTTTCTCTTCCGTAGAATAAGTCCTAATCGCATCCAGCAGCTGCTGGTCTTCGTAAATTCTCATGGGGTTGAACACAGGCATCTTCGAGCCTATTCGAATAATTTTGACATGCTCGATCGACCTTAGAGCTTCCAGCAGATTGCGAATTTTACTGGTCGCCAGGATCAACGGGTCGCCGCCGGTCAGAAGCACATTGTTAATTTCAGGTGTTCTCGCGATATACTCGATTCCGTCTTGCACGTCAGGCATAACCTCTTTCACGTCCGTTCGGAACAAACGTTTACGGAAGCAAAATCTGCAATAGGCCCCGCATACTTCCGAGACGAGCAGCAAAGCGGTCGTTCGGTACTTATGCTGGCATCCTTTTACCGCGTAGTTCGTGTCTTCGTCGGAAGCGTCCCATCGGCCGTACTCCCGAAGTTCATTAGAGTCCGGTATCACGAGTCTTCGGATGGGGTCATTCGGATTCGACCAGTCAATCAACTGCAAATAATAATCGTTGAGCCTAAAAACGAATTTGTCGGTCACTTTATTCAAGGCGGCCCTCTCTCCGTCAGTCAAACCGGGTAATTCGTCCAAATGGGTGGTGTATTTCACTTGCATGATAAATTGGATTCTCCTCTCAAGTGCATGTCGATCAGTCTTCGACTAAACCACCTTCCTGTGAATTTGTACTTAGTTAATGCACCAAGGGATTTCCATGTGTTAGATGAACGTGGAAAAGCCAAGAAATCCGCAGGCTCACTCCCTCCAAATAAAAAACCGTGCCTTTGAAGTCCGGCACGGTATTCCACGCATGAATGACTAACCGTTTGGCTCCTATTCGCTTCCTTCTTCAAAAGGTAAGCCGGTAAGGTACTTTTCTTCCGCCGATTCAAGCTCCTGCGCGTTTTGAAGTCGGAAAATTTCTTCGAGGGGGGATACGTTTTTTTCGATTTGACTGAGACTTTGCTGCGTGTATAATTTTCTGCTTATATTCTGCATGGCATTCACCGACGCCCTTAAATTGTGATTTGCCCAAATCACCAAATTGATTCCCAATTCGTGAAAGCGGTTTGTGGGTGTCATATAATATTTGGTGGGGACAATAATAATCGGCAGTCTGCCGCTCCATTCTTTCACGAACGATTCAATCTCGGTGATATCCGATCTTTTGCTGTGTGCAAGAATTGCGTCAGCTCCCGCTTGACGGTAAGCTTCTGCTCTTCTGAGCATTTCATCAAGTCCTAAGCCCGCGATAAAAGCCTCCACTCTCGCTACGACCACAAAATCTTCATCTTGCTGGGTATCTTTCATAGCTTTTATTTTGCCGCAAAACTCATCGATAGGGGCAAGAAGCTGCGCTTCTCCTTTAATAAAAGAGTTTGTTTTGGGAAACTGTTTATCTTCGATACATACCCCTGCAATCTGTCGCTGCTCCAATTTTTTCACCAATCGTCTGGCATTATTAAAATTTCCGTATCCCGTGTCCCCATCCAATAAAATCGGGGTTTTTGTTGCATCGCTCATGAACTCCAAGACGTCCAGCACCTGGGTCCAAGAAGCTTCATTGTTGTCCCTTACGCCCATTGAAGCGGAAATCGAAAGTCCACTGGCCCAAATCCCTTTAAAGCCAGCCTCTTCAACGATCTTTGCGGATAGACCATTATGAGCTTCCATGATATAGTCGGTTGTCGGTGACTGGATCAATCGCTTCAATTGGGTAGATTTATTCATCGGTGTCCTCCCTTTCCTCAATTACCAACAAACCTTTGCGGTTATGTCTTTAGAAATATGTATCCGCATGTCTCCTTGCATTGGTAAATCGTCTACATTCCGTAAATTTCAATTCATGACTTACACTTGATCGTTAATAAAAGAAAAAGATCGCCGTCCATCCGGCTCGTCCGAAAAAATGTTTTCAACACAAAACCCTCCTTTCCCGTGTGGGGATCGGAGGGTTTTGTGTGTTGCCATTTAGGGTTTATCGGAAGGACGTTTGAGTCCTTGGCTTAGCTTGTCCAACGTTTTGGCGATGCGGCTGGACCGGGTTTCCGCTTTTTTGGCATCGGCGATCCAGCTTACATATTCTTTCTTGTGCGAAGGTGCCAATTGATCGAAAAAGGCAGCCGATTCCGGATGAGCGTCCAAAGAGGCGCGCAAATCAGCAGGCACTTCGAGCGGTTCCGCACGATCTGCGGCCGCACGGCGTTCTGCCGGCGGAACGCGGGTTTTACCGACGGCCGACTGCGGACGAAACCGCATGGACGACCACGTATCGTCAACCGACACGAGGGCGACGCCTTCCCATCCCGCTTCTTCCACGATCTTCCATCCGGTGTCCCGGTTGATGTCCGTCTTCAGCTTGGACGTCCCTTTCGGGTAACACATCCAAAGCAGGCCATCGGGCTTCACCGCCCGTATGGCAATGGGAGCCAATCGTTCCACATCCGCCGAGTTTCGGGCAAACAACTGGACGAAATCGCAAACGGCTTCGACTCCCGACTCGAGCGCCGTTTCCTGGGCCGATTTACCGATCGCCCCCAGATAACCTTCAGGAGGTTCGATAATGGCGATCCGGCCGGCTTGCGGCAGCTTCAACTTTTTGATAAGCGCTTCATCCACGGTTCAAGCCTCCTTCTGAGACAACAGATCCTGGATCGCGACGCTTACCATGATCAATCCGGCGACCGGAGGGACAAACGCGTTGCTGGCAGGCGGCTGCTGAGCTTTGCGGATTTGCTTGGGCGCGGTATCGGGCACGATTCGCTGGGTCACGTCTTCCCTCGGCTTCATTGGCAATTCCGTGGAGAATACCACCTTGACACCCCGTTTGATCCCCTCCTTGCGGAGCTTCTGGCGGATCACGCGGGCGATCGGATCCATGGACGTTTGGGAAATGTCGGCCACCTGGAACTTGGTCGGATCCATTTTGTTGGCCGCCCCCATGCTGGAGATCATCGGGACATTCCGGATTAAGCACTCTTTGATTAAATGGATTTTGTACGAAATCGTGTCGGAGGCGTCAATGACGTAATCAAGCGGAAACTTGAACAGTTCCTCGCACGTTTCCTCCGTATAAAACATCCGAAGCGACACCGCGTCGCAGTCGGGATTGATCAGTTTGATACGGTCCCGCATCAAATCCGCTTTGGGTTGGCCGATTGTGGTCATGAGGGCGTGGATTTGCCGGTTAATATTCGTGATGTCGACGACATCCTTGTCGATCATCACGATGCGGCCCACGCCCGACCTGGCCAACGCTTCCGCCGCAATCGAGCCGACGCCGCCGATCCCTAGCACGGCGACGGTGCTGTTTTTGAGTTTTTCCAGCCCTTCCGGACCGATGGCGAGTTCCGTTCGGGAGAATTGATGAAGCATCGTCTCATCCCTCTCCTACATGGTTAAGACTGCACGGCGGATTCTGATGCCGGCGCACCTTGTATGTTTTGTGCGGCTATGCCCTTGGCCGAGAGTCGAATGTGCAATTCGTCGAGCTGACGTTCGCCGACCGGAGACGGCGCGTCGGTGAGCAGGTCGGTGGCGCTGGCGGTTTTCGGGAACGCGATCGTCTCGCGCAAATTCGTGCGGCCCGCGAGCAGCATGACAAGCCGATCCAAGCCAAATGCGATTCCGCCATGCGGTGGTGTGCCGTATTCGAAGGCATCCAGGAAAAATCCGAATTTGTCCTTCGCCTCCTCGGGAGAGAAGCCGAGCGCCCGGAACATTTGCTCCTGAACTTCGCGACGGTAAATCCGCATCGAACCTCCTCCGACTTCGTACCCATTCAGCACAATATCGTAAGCTTGCGCACGGATCGCTCCCGGGTCACTGTCGAACAGCGGGAGGTCTTCATCGCGCGGACGCGTGAACGGATGGTGTTCCGCCACCCAACGCTTCCCATCCTCATCCCAGCCAAGCAGCGGAAAGTCGACCACCCATAGAAACTTGAAGGCACTGTTGTCGATCAGACCCAGATCCCGTCCGATCTTCAGACGCAAGTTGCCCATCACGTCCGCAGCGGTCTTCAGCTTGTCTGCGGAGAAACAGAGCAAATCGCCTTCCTCCACTCCAAGTTTCGCAGTCAGCGCTTCGATTTCTTCCGGTTTGAAAAACTTCACGATCGGACCGCGCCATTCGCCTTCCTTCACCGTGATCCAAGCAATACCCTTACCGCCATAACGGGAAGCGAACGGCTGCAGGTCGTCTAGTTCCTTCCGGCTCCAAGAGGCGCAGCCTTTGGCATTCAGCGCCTTCACGACGCCGCCGGATGCTGCTATCGATGCGAATACTTTAACATCGCTGTTCTTGACGATATCGGTGACATCTTCTATCTCAAGACCGAACCGTAAGTCCGGCTTGTCGGAACCGTATTTATGGACGGCATCATGGTACGTCAGCCTCTGGAATGGAGTCGGAATGTCGACGCCGACCGTTTCATGCAGCAGTTTCACCATCAGCTCCTCCATCATCTCGAGCAGATGATCCCGAGACAGGAAAGACGTCTCGATGTCCACCTGGGTGAACTCCGGCTGGCGGTCCGCCCGCAAATCCTCATCCCGGAAGCAGCGCGCCACTTGAAAATATCGTTCCAGACCACCGATCATCAGCAATTGCTTGAACAGTTGCGGGGATTGCGGCAAAGCGAAAAACTCGCCCGGATGAACGCGGCTCGGAACCAGGTAATCCCTTGCACCTTCCGGCGTGCTCTTGGTCAATATCGGCGTCTCTACTTCTATAAACCCGCTGTCGTCAAGAAAATCACGGAATACTTTGGTGGCCTTCGAGCGAAGCCGCAGCGTCTTCTGCATTTCCGGACGGCGCAGGTCCAGATAACGATATTTCAGGCGAAGCGCTTCATCCACTTCCACCCCATCCTCAATCGGAAAAGGAGGCGTTTTGGCGGCGTTCAAAATTTCTACCTCGTGCACCTGAACTTCCAGCTCGCCGGTCGGTAAATTCGGGTTGAACGTTTCGGCATCGCGCTGCACGATTTTTCCTTTTACGGCAAGCACGAACTCGTTGCGAGCCCGATTGCCGATGTCCAAAGCTTGTCCAGAGAAGGCCGGGTTAAACACAATCTGAACGATCCCCGTACGGTCGCGCAGGTCGATGAACAAAATGCCGCCGAAATCGCGCCAGCCTTGTACCCAGCCGTTCAAAATGACCGTTTCTCCGACTTGCTGTTTCGTGATCGTTCCACAGTCTTGGTTTTTAAGCATCATGGTTGGTTGTTCCCCTTTTTGTGCTCGGTTATAAAGCTGAAAACGACGGTGGCCAACTCTGAAAGCGGCACATGTTGTTGTTCTCCGGTGGCCATGTTTTTCAGAGCAATCTCGCCGCGCTCCAATTCGTCGTCACCGAGAATCGCCGTGAAGCGGGCACCCGTTCGGTCCGCCGCCTTGAACAACGCCTTCATCTTACGGCCTTGATAATCACGATCCACGGCCAGTCCCGCATTCCTCAGTTTTTGCACGATCACGGGCGATTCGCGATCCGCGTTTTCACCGAGGGTGATTACATAAACGTCCAAAGCGGTATCCATGTTCGGCTGAATCTGCTGGTTTTCGAGAAGTAAAAGCGTCCGTTCCAATCCTATCCCCAAGCCTACGCCGGGCCGATCGTCTCCGCCCACTTCCGCCACAAGACCATTGTAGCGCCCGCCGCCGCCGACCGTGTCGATGGAGCCGATGCCTTGTGCCTTGTATTCGAAAGCGGTATGCGTGTAATAGTCCAGCCCCCGCACCAACCGGGGATTGATCCGGTAAGGGATATCCATGGCGTCTAGACTTTGTCGAACCTGTGTGAAATGATCCGTGCATTCCTCATCCAAGCTGTCGAGAATGGACGGAGCGCCTTCGAACTTCGGCTGATCCACCTTGCAATCGAGCACCCGCAGCGGATTGCGATCCATCCGCGATTGGCAGTCCTCGCACAGGCTGGATCTCATCGGTTCCAGAAAATTCAGCAGCTTCGTCCGGAATGAGGCGCGGATTTCCGGCGTCCCGACAGAGTTGATTTCGACCGTTATGCCGTTCAATCCGACCTCTTTGTAAAACTGATAGCCAAGGGCAATCACTTCGGCGTCCAGCGCCGGATCGTCCGAGCCGATAGCTTCCACTCCGAACTGGTGGAACTGCCGGTACCGACCGGCTTGCGCCCGCTCATAGCGAAACATCGGGCCGATGTAATAGAGCTTCGCGATGTCCGGATCACCGTACAGCTTGTTTTCCACGTAAGAGCGGACAACGCCTGCCGTTCCTTCGGGACGAAGCGTCATGCTCCGGTGTCCGCGGTCTTCGAACGTGTACATTTCTTTTTCCACAATGTCGGTCGTTTCGCCGACCCCGCGCTGGTACAATTCCGTCGCTTCGAACATCGGCGTGCGGATTTCGCGATAATGGAAGCGGCGGCACAAGTCTCTCGCCGTCTTCTCAACGAACTGCCACGTTTCCACCGTATTCGGGAGCACGTCCTGCGTGCCCGGCGGTTTTTGGAACGTCTTCATCGGTTTCACCCTTTCTACTGCTCGTCGCATCCTGTACCGACAGGTATACGAGGGTACAAGCATAAACGGCTGTCGCCGTCCTTGGATGGCAGCATACGTTTATGTCGGAGACTTTTCAGAAAAGTAGAGGTGAAAACTTATACTCTCTGAAACGTCAAAAAAAGCTCCCGCCCCAAACATCATGTCTGGGACGGAAGCGTTGACTGCTTCCGCGGTACCACCCGTGGTTCGAAAAACCGCGATTAGGCAGCGGCTTCCGCTCTTCATTCCGGTTAACGCCCGGTATACGCCGCGATCCTACTGGGCTCGTCGCCGTTCGCATCGGGTTCTCGGGGAGGTCGTTCGTCCGTTCATCGCCGGAAAGCTTGCAGCCGAAGGCTTTCCTCTCTGGGGGCTTGGGGGCGGAGTACTCGTTCCCGTCTTGGAATCAGGGGCAAGATACAATTGACTATCATTGTACCGGGTCGATAAGGTGTGTGTCAAGGTACACGGGTACGTCTGTATCCGGAAAGAAAATAACCTGCCGGTATTCCGGCAGGTCCAATCAAAAAATATATTGATAAAAGGGGGTCATCTATATCCTAGTCCATTTGTTTTAAGGAACCATGAAAACCAGGTTACAGTTTCGTTACAAAATGGGATACCTGATAGGGCTCCCTCTCGTCCGATTTCCGTTAACCCCGGCCGCCGGGATTGTCGCGCTTCCCGTTCCGTGATCCTACCCATGGGCCCGAAGACCACTCATCGGCGAACTCCGTCGAAGTTTGTTCCGGAAAAACCATCGCTTCCCTGCGTTCAGGATTCAAGCCCTCCCGCATCAACTTCTGTATCTTCGCTTCCTTGCGCGATTGCCGCATGCCGATCTTCCTTTCCGTCCCGCAAAAGGTTTCTCGACATCTAGTGTTGCCGTGCCCGGCCCGCTTCAACCGTCGGAATTCAGTTTCGGCTGTCCACGATTAATGTTACGGGACCGTCGTTCACCATGGCTACCTCCATCATCGCGCCGAATCGTCCCGTCTCCACATGTACACCGCGTTCGCGAAGCAATCCGTTAAACCGATCGTACATGGCCTCCGCCTGTTCCGGACGAGCAGACCCCATAAAGTTGGGACGTCTTCCTTTGCGGCAGTCGCCGTATAATGTAAACTGCGATACCGATAACACGGCGCCGCCAATCTCGGTTACCGCCAGATTCATTTTACCGTCGCCATCTTCAAAAATCCGCAAGCCGGTCAGCTTATCCGCCATCCAGACGAGGTCGGAATCTTCGTCCTCCTGCCCGATGCCAACCAACAACAGCAGGCCCGCCGAGATTTGTCCCACGACTTGTCCGTCCACGGTCACCCGGCCTTCGGACACCCGCTGTACGACTACCTTCACCCTGCAAACCCCCGGTTCTATTGCATCATCCGCTGTACGGAGAAAATATCCTTGGTTCGTTTGATTTTGTCCACGACCGTCTGCAAATGCTCTTTGTTGCGAATGAGAATGGTCATATGAATGATCGACAACTTGTTTTTGTCGGTTCGGCCCGAAACCGCGGAAATGTTCGTCTTCGTCTCCGACACGGCTTGCAGAACTTCGTTCAGCAGGCCGCGGCGATCGTGGCCCAGAATCTCGATCTCCACGCTGTAACTCGCATC
>JAQBPQ010000133.1 GCA_028287445.1 Cohnella sp. | reverse complement strand
ACACGATTGAGACGTATTTGCTGGGAGCCACCTTCAAATCGGAAAACCGGGAGGATTTGGCGGATAAAATCAGGCTGGTGCTCCACCGTATGAAAGATGTGGGTAAACCGCCGGTATCGTCCCATATGTCGATTTTCGCGCAAATTATCCGCAATGAGAAGCTGTTCGGCGAGCGTTACGGCAGGTTTTTGGCTTGAGCGATATTCATGATTGTCCAGACAAGGCAAGCGGGGGTACAATCCGCTTGTCTTTTTTGATTTCCTTCCCTTATGGGTAATGCTGTATAATTGCCATTCGACTGCTTGAAGGGTAATATCATTCTGAGGAATTTCTCATGCTAAGAATGGATTTCATACACATTTCGCGAAAAGGGGTAAACGGATGCATTGGCTGCTCGTGTTATTGCTTGTGTTCGTATTCCAAGCAGCAACCATCATGGTATTGGAATATAGACGCCCAGCCAACGCGATGGCCTGGTTGTTGATCCTTTTCTTGTTTCCGATCGTCGGTTTTATCCTGTATTACTTCCTGGCTCACGAATATCGAAGACGGAGAAGAGTCAAGAGGCACGGAGGGATTGATCAACAACGGCGGGCGGAAATTATCGACAAAAGCCATCTGATCGGGCAGCCGGAGGACATGCCAAGTCCGGAATTCGCCCACCAGGAGAGGCTGTTCAAACTTCTGCGCAAGGCGGGTGCCGCTCCGATTACGGGCTGTAACCATTCGCGGCTGCTCACCAACGGCGAGGCGACATACAAGGCCATGCTCGAGGCGATCCGGGCGGCGCAGCATCACATTCATTTCTCCTCGTACATTATCCGTGACGATGAAACGGGGCGATTGTTCCGCGAAGAGCTGATCCGCAAAGCGCGAAACGGCGTGCAAGTGCGGCTGCTCTATGACGGAATCGGAAGCATCAAGCTGAAGCAAAGCTACTTTACGCCAATGAAGGAAGCGGGAGCCGAATACGCCTGTTTCTTTCCGCTGCGGCCGACTTTTATGAAAAAAAGGATGAACTACCGCAACCATCGCAAAATCCTCGTGGTGGACGGAACCAAAGGGTTCGTCGGCGGCATTAATGTGGGGGACGAGTATCTGGGCAAACATGCGAGGCTCGGGTTTTGGAGGGATACGCATATGGAGCTGGAAGGGGATTCGGTGTATGGCCTGCAGGAAGTGTTCTTGAAGGATTGGCAGACAGCCACAGGCAGGAATCCGAGGGATCCCGAATTCCTGCCTGTCCACCACTGCAAGGGGAAAGAAGCGATCCAGATTGTGGCCGGCGGGCCCAACCGGCGCGACGACGCCATTCATGAGACACTGTTCGCCGCACTTTCCGTCGCCAAGGAAAGAATATGGATCACGACGCCTTATTTTATCCCGGACGCCAGTATCTCGATGGCTCTGAAAATTGCGGCGATGAGCGGCGTGGATGTCCGATTGATCGTGCCGCTTGTTCCGGATACGTATCTGGTCCATGCCGCGACTATGTCGTACGTGGATGAGATGATGAGCTACGGCGTACGCTTCTGGCAGTACAGCAGAGGTTTTATCCATGCCAAAGTCGTCATTGTCGACAACTTGATGGCATCCGTGGGAACAGCCAACATAGATTTGAGAAGTTTTTTCAGCAATTTTGAGACCAATGCACTACTGTTTCACGCGGATCGAATCGCCGAACTGGAAAAGGATTTTCTGCAGGATTTGAAGGACAGCCTGGAATTGGAGCTGGCCGCGTTCCGCAGGAGGCCGCGGAAGGTCAAAGCCAAACAGGCGCTGGCGCGTATGCTTTCGCCCCTGCTATAAGAGAGACCAACGAATTCCAGCACGCCTTATCCTCCAGATAAATTTACAGAGGGGAGATGGATTGAAGCACACGAGCCAGCTGCTGGGGCTTCATCTTCGAGATAAGGTCGCCGCGTGTCTGCAGCCGTTCTTCGATGTTGAGCAAATTGAAGTCGGTCGAATGGGGATTGCGGCCGACTTCTTCCCATGTAAGGGGCGTAGACACGGGAGCGCCGGGTCGGGCCCTGGTGGTGTAAGGAGCGGCCAGCGTCTTACCGGGGTAGAACTGCAAATAATCCAGGTAGATCAGCGTTCCCCGATCTTTCTTGAGCCGCCCCACGGTGAACAATTTGGGGTACCGGACGGTGAGGTATTCCGAAACGAATTTACCGAATGCACGCAGATCGTCAAACGTCGGACCCCGTTGGATCGGCATGACGACCTGAATACCCGTTGCACCTGAGGTTTTCGGCACCGCATCCAACCCCAGCGAATGCAGAAGCTCTCCGACAAGCGACGCCGCTTCCATGATCCGGGGCTCCTCGTCGAGCGACGGATCGATGTCGAGAATCCAACGGTCCGGCAACGGATCTCCGATTCGCTCGCAGGAAACATGAAGTTCCAAACTGTATAGGCTCCCGAGCCATACGAGAGTAGGGAGCGAGTCGAGCACCACGTATTGAATGCTTCCGTCCTTCGCCGTCCGCACAAAGTCCGGTGCGGGACGCGGACAATTCTTTTGATAAAAGGAGGTTCCGTGGATTCCTTCCGGGAATCGGATCGTGGTCAGAAACCGGTTCTCGCTGTGCGGCAGCAGATAAGGACCGAGCTTCGCGAGCCGCTGAATATAATCCAGCTTCGTAATGTTCATGTCCGGCCAGATCAGCTTGTCCGGATGCGTCACGTTTAGTTCATAATCGCCAAGCTTGAGAATCGCCGTTCCAGCGGGCATATGGCTTCGCCTCCTCGACAGGTCCGCTTTTTCC
>JAQBPQ010000112.1 GCA_028287445.1 Cohnella sp. | reverse complement strand
GCATCAATCGGGTTGCAGCCTGGGTGATCGGCATGCGCAACACGATCAAGGCTCTGATGCGGGCGATGCTCGAACCGTATGAAACTTTGAAGAAAGCGGAGCTGGCAGGAGACTACACGACCCGTCTGGCTTTATCGGAAGAGTTTAAAACGTATCCTTTCGGAGCGGTATGGGATTACTATTGCGCCCAAATGGGTGTTCCGGTTCGTGAAGAGTGGTTGGTGGAAGTGAAAAAGTATGAACAAGGCGTTTTACTTAACCGCGGGGTTTAAGATCCTGAAACAAGGATGATGCGAATTGTCGGGCATACTCGCTTTTGACCTCGGCGCGAGCAGCGGTCGTGCCATACTCGGCCGTCTCACGGATCGCCGGATCGAAATAGAAGAGCTTCACCGGTTTCCCAACGACCCGGTTCAGGTGGGCCATCGTCTGCATTGGGACATTCTTCGACTTTATCACGAAATCAAGCAGGGACTGTTGAAGGCGAAGCTTAAGGGAATGGAGCCGATCAGTCTGGGGATCGATTCATGGGCGGTCGATTTTGGTTTTATCGGCTCGGACGGGGGATTGCTCGGCAACCCTTACCATTATCGGGATCGACATACGGACGGCATGATGGATCGGCTTCTGGCACAAATTCCGGCCTCCGAAGTGTTTGCAAGAACCGGTATACAGTTTCTTCCGTTCAACAGCATCTTTCAGCTCTATGCGTTGAAGCAGGCTGATTCGCCTCTGCTCCGGCAAGCCGAGCATCTCTTGATGATCCCCGATTTATTGCGGTATTTCCTGACTGGGGACATGTTCCATGAGTTTTCGAACGCGACCACGACACAATTGTATAATTCGACAAATGGAACATGGGATGACGAGCTGCTCCGTCGGGTGGATGTACCGGCCTCTTGGTTCGGAGAGGTGCTGAACCCCGGCTCTGCGGCGGGTGTTGTGCGCGATTCCGTTAGGGCGGAGTTGGGCATCGGTGCTGTAGACGTGTTTGCGGTGGCGGAACACGACACGGCTTCCGCGGTAGCGGCGGTGCCTGCAGTGACAAGAACGTTTGCTTATCTGAGCTGCGGCACATGGTCCCTTCTCGGCACGGAAGTCGAGCGTCCGGTACTGACCGAATTGGCGCAGCAGTTGAACTTCACGAACGAGGGCGGAGTCGGCGGCACGTATCGGCTTCTCAAAAACATCATGGGGTTATGGCTGCTTCAAGAATGGCGTAGGGAGTGGGAACGCGCCGGTCAATCGTACTCTTTCGCCGAATTGATCATGCTGGCCGAAAGGGCTGAACCTTTCGCGTTGTTTTTGGATCCGGACGATCCTCTGTTTTTGTTTCCGGGCGAGATGTCTTCACGAATCCAGCAATACTGCCGGCAGACGGGACAGAAACCACCTGATGATACAGGCGGAATCGTTCGATGCATTTTGGAAAATCTGGCGTTGAAATACCGGTATGTGCTGGAATTAACCGAGAAGCTTTCGGGCCATGTTTTTGGAGGTTTGCATATGGTGGGCGGAGGCATCCACAACACGCTGCTGTGCCAATGGACAGCGAATGCCATCGGCAAACCGGTATGGGCGGGCCCGTCGGAAGCAAGCGCCATCGGCAATTTGGCCGTTCAGTGGATCGCAAAAGGCGAGTTCCGGGATATCTGGGAAGCCCGTCGTGTCATTCGGGATTCCTTCCCGGTGACCGAATACGAGCCGGCCATGACGACGGACTGGAACGACGCCTATTCCCGTTTTCTGGAGAAGATGCGGATGGGTTCATTCAATTTCGGAAAGAGGTAACCAATGCTGCCGGCAGAACGCTATGAAAAGATTGTGCAGCTTGTGAACGAGCATGGAAGTATGCGGGTTACCGAACTTAGCGAATGGTGCGAAGTGACGGAGGAAACGATCCGCCGGGACTTGGACCGCCTCGAGGCGGCCGGTCGGCTTCGCCGCTCCCACGGCGGGGCGGTGAGCGTGAAAGATTGGCCTGCTCTCCACGCGGAAATTCCTTATTCGGAACGCGAGATCGAACATGCCGAGGAGAAACGCCGGATTGCGGAAGAAGCCGTGAACCGGATCCAAGCCAAGAACCGCATCTTATTGGACGCCAGCACGACGGCCTGGTATATGGCGAGAAGTTTGCCGGACATTCCCCTCACCGTCTTGACCAATTCGATCAAAGTGGCTATCGAGCTGGCCGCGAAAGAAAAGATTGAAGTGATCTCCACCGGCGGTCTGCTGGCTCAGCGATCGCTTTCGTACGTGGGGCCGCTCGCCGAGCGTTCTCTTGAAATGTATCACGTGGACCAATTGTTTTTCTCATGCAAAGGCGTACATCTGGAGCGGGGAATCAGCGAGTCCAATGAGCTGCAGGCCAGGGTCAAACAGAAAATGATAGGAATGGCGGACCAAGTGATCCTGTTAGCGGACTCGAGCAAATTCGGCGTACAGGCGTTTACCCATGTCGCCGACTGGAGCCAGGTGGACGCGGTGATCACGGATCGCCGTTTGCCGCGGGAAGTGTGGGACCAGCTGCAGGAGCGGTCTATCGGGACGAAGCTCGTCTAAACCATTCCAGCTTGGGAGGTGGCGTAAGTTGAAGGTTTCCTTGTTCATCACTTGTTTGGGCGACGCACTCTATCCGCGAGTCGGGGAAGCGATGGCCAGGCTGCTCGCCAGGAACGGCGTCGTTCTTGATTTCCCGCGGGTCCAGACCTGCTGTGGCCAGCCCGCTTTCAACAGCGGTTATTGGAAGGAAGCGAGGACAACCGCCAGAACGATTCTCGAAGCGTTCGAAGACAGCGATTTCGTGATTTCACCCTCAGGCTCGTGTACCGGTATGATCCATCATTATCCGAAACTGTTCGAGAACGAGCCGGTCTGGTTGGAGAAAGCGGAAAACCTTCAACGCAAATCCTATGAATTTACCCAGTTTCTTGTACAGGTGATGGGAATCACGGATGTCGGCGCCAGTTTTCCATTTAAAGTGACGTACCATCCATCCTGCCACGGCAGCCGGCTTCTTGGGGTGCGGGAAGAACCGTTGGAATTGATGCGAAACGTGAAAGGACTCGAGCTTGTGCCCTTGCCGTTCGCGGAAGATTGCTGCGGATTCGGAGGAACGTTCGCGGTGAAAATGGCCGATATTTCGGGCGCTATGGTGACGGAGAAAACCGATCATGTGCTAGAGAGCGAAGCCGAAGTGCTGGTCGGCCTCGATATGGCTTGCCTGATGAACATCGCGGGCAATTTGCGATACCGGGGGGGCGCGGTTCGTGTGATTCATTTGGCCGAGCTGCTGGAGGAAGGAGTGAGCAGGCATGATCGATAGGGGAACAACGGCCTCGACCGTCAAAGAAAGGGCCCAACTTGCGCTTAACGATGATTTTCTTCGCAAGGCAGTTAAGTTCACCACGGAGAGACTGCGAAACGGCAAAGAGGCGGCGGCAGAACAGCACGGGAATTGGGAGGAGTGGCGGGAACGGGGGAAGCAAATCCGGTTACATACGATCGCTTATCTGGACTACTACCTGAATTTATTTGCCGACAACGCCCGCGCCAATGGTGTGCATGTACATTTTGCGGAAACCGCTGATGAAGCCGTAAAGATTACGCTGGCGATCGCCGAACACCGTGGTGCCCGATCGGTCGTCAAATCCAAATCCATGGTAACGGAAGAGCTCCATTTGAACCGTGCGCTCGAATCGATCGGTGTTGAGGCAGTGGAAACCGACCTTGGTGAATACATCATCCAGTTGGCAGGGGAAACCCCTTCCCATATTATCATTCCGGCCATCCATAAAAACCGCTACCAAATCGCCGATCTGTTGTCGGCAGAGGCGGGTGAGATTCTGCCGCCGGACACGGCCATTCTTGCGGGATTTGTCCGAAGAAAGCTGCGTGAAAAATTTCTGGAAGCAGATATCGGAATGACCGGCTGCAACTTTGCGATTGCGGAGACCGGTTCTATGGTATTGTTCGAAAATGAAGGCAACGCCCGTATGGTGACCACCGTGCCGAAAACGCAAATCACGTTGATGGGCATGGAGCGCATCATTCCGTCGTGGGCCGATCTCGAAGTGATGGCGACGCTGCTTCCGCGTTCCGCCACCGGGCAGAAGATGACCGTCTACATGTCCGGCATCACAGGGCCCAAACGCAAGCATGACGCCGACGGACCGGAAGAAATGCACATCATCATCGTGGATAACGGCCGATCCCTGCAGTTGGGCGATCCGGAGTTCCAGGAGCTGCTGAATTGCATCCGCTGCGGCGCCTGCTTGAACGCTTGTCCGGTATATCGGCATATCGGCGGACATGCCTATGGCGGTACTTACAGCGGCCCCATCGGCGCAGTGCTAACCCCGGCCTTGAATGGCAACGTCGCCGAGTGGGATGACATCGCGAATGCATCGAGCCTGTGCGGCGCCTGTTATGAAGCGTGCCCGGTCAAAATTCCGCTGCATGAAATGCTGGTCTACTTAAGGCGGCGTAAGGTGGAAGCGGGAAGAGGCAGCAAGGCGGAATCACTCGGCATGAAAGGTTTTGCCGCCGTGATGGGCGGTGCGCGAAGATACCGGACCGCTTTAAAGCTTGCTCAGCTGGGGCAAAAACTCGTTGTTCGCGACGGGGGTATTCGAATGAAGGTTGGACCGCTCAAAGGCTGGAGCTCCTATCGTGTCACGCCCGCGTTGGCCGACCGCTCTTTTCGGCAGCGTTGGGACACGCTGGAACAGGAAATACGCAGCGGCTTGAGCGAGATCGATCCGACCGTCCAGAAGCGGATGGAGCAAAAACGACAAGAACGGGGACAGGAGCAAGGAGGACACGGACATGCCTGATACAGAGCGCAGTTGGCTGGCCGAGATGGAATCCCGGTCCCTGGCTAAGCAGGAAGCCTTCATAAACGGCATTGCGGCTAAGTTGCAACGTCCCCGCGTCTTGGACAAACCGGCTCATCCGTTCCGAGGGGCCCCGGATTTCTGGCAAACGTTCGAATGGCCTGTTACGGAGAGAATCGAGCGGTTCACGGAAAATTTCCGTTCAGCGGGAGGTCATGTGTCACGGCTTCCGGATCTCGACGCGGCCCGAAGCTTCATCGCGGGTAAAGCCGCGGAGATGGAAGCCCGTCATATCCTGCGGCAAGACGGACCGGAACTGGAAGCACTGAATTTGGAGGGCTGTCTTCCGGAACCTGTCCGGGTCGCCGTTTGGAACCGGGAGCCCGGGGACAACTGGAAAGAACGCGCGGCGGAAGCCGACTTTGGTGTCGTCTATGCGGATTATGCTGCCGCGTATACCGGCTCCATAACCGTGCTTTCCGATGCCGGCAAAGGCCGTTCCGTCAGTCTGCTGCCGACCGTTCTGATGGCGATCGTTCCGGTCGAGCGGTTGAAGACCCGTCTTGGGGAAATTTTAGGCGACTTTGATCGTAGCGGAACCGGCGCCCTGCCTGCGGGCATTCATTTCATTTCCGGACCGAGCCGGTCGGCGGATATCGAGAACGATTTGACAATCGGCGTACACGGCCCAGGCATCGTGTATGCGTTGATCATCGGCTAAATAATGACTTTACAGGCATAGGGACTTGAGACAGTCGAGTTTTCTCAGGCTGTCTCAAGTCCCTATACCTGTTTAACCGTTCGAGATTCCCCGTTTGATCCATTCCGCCACCATGGCCACCCGTTTCGCTTGATGAACGACGGCCCCTTGGGCATCTCCTGCGATTTTGCCGTCTTGGTCCACGCTTACGCTAGTCCCATAGGGATTGCCGCCGGCCGCATAAAGAACGGGATCCGTATAACCGGGCGCCACGACAATCGCTCCCCAATGATACATCGTCGTATAAAGAGACAATATCGTCGCCTCTTGACCGCCATGCGCGTTTTGAGCCGATGTCATCGCGCTGACCACTTTATTCGCGGTTTTCCCTTGAAACCAGATGCCGCCGGTCGTGTCCAGAAACTGTTTCATTTGGGAAGCAACGTTGCCGAAGCGGGTGGGCGTGCTGAAAATAATCGCATCCGCTTGAACGATATCGTCCGGGGTCACGACCGGGATGTCTCGGGTGGCTTCCACATGGGCTTTCCACGCCGGATTGGCATCGATGGCGGATTGAGGCGCCAACTCTTGAACTTTATAGATTTTAACTTGCGCCCCGGCTTCTCTGCCGCCTTCCGCCGCCCACTGAGCCAATTGATAATTGGTTCCGGTCGAACTATAGAACACAATCGCCATATTGACATTAGCCATAGGAAACCACGTTCCTCTCGGATGAAAATGTCTTAGTTTCCTTGTCAGGATGGGCGAATGCTTCTGAAACTATGCGCGGCAAGCATCAAATATATATTGTGTCATAAATATTTATGTGATATACCATATAAAACGACATCCACACGGGGAGAGGATTGCGGCATGGAGAGGGAACTTGCACTTGAAATCGTTCGCGTGACCGAATTGGCGGCGCTGGCGTCCGCGCCATGGATGGGTCGGGGAGATAAGTTCTCGGCCGACAATGCAGCCACCACCGCTATGCGAACGATGTTCGATTCCGTTTCGGTCCGGGGGACGGTCGTCATCGGCGAAGGTGAAATGGATGAAGCGCCGATGCTGTATATCGGCGAGCAAGTTGGCAGCATGAACGGACCGGAAGTGGACATTGCGGTCGATCCGTTGGAAGGCACGGATATCGTGGCCAAAGGGCTGAACAACGCGATGTCGGTCATTGCCATGGCCGGCAAAGGCGAACTGTTGCACGCTCCCGACATGTACATGGAGAAATTGGCCGTCGGGCCCGCGCTGGCAGGGAAACTCAAACTTACCGATCCGATCGAATTGACTTTACGCAAGGCGGCGGAAGAACTCCGTAAGCCGATATCGGATCTGACCGTGATGATTCTTGATCGCCGCCGGCATGAAGAGATGGTGCGCAGCTTGCGCAAGGTGGGTGTGCGCATCAAGTTTCTGTCTGACGGTGACGTGGCAGGCGCGATGGCTCCGGCATTTCCGGAGGCCGGCATCGACTTGTATGCCGGCTCGGGCGGAGCGCCGGAAGGCGTATTGGCAGCAGCAGCGCTTAAATGCCTGGGCGGCGAGCTGCAGGGCCGGTTAATGCCCGCAGACGGAAGTGAATACAACCGTTGTATTCAGATGGGCATCGAGAACCCGTATAACCTGTTATCGATGGACGACATGGTCGGACATGGGGACGTGATCTTCGCTGCGACCGGGGTGACCCCAGGAGAATTTCTCGGAGGCGTCCGTTATTTGCCGGACCAACGGGCGGAGACGCAATCGATCGTCATGCGTGCCAAAACCCGGACGATCCGTTTCATCCGCACCGTGCATTATTTGCCGAGTAAACCTTTGTTGTATCCGAAGTAACGAATTGACCGGAATGAGGGAGTAAAAATACCGTTTTCCGGTTATTCTTATCCCGACCATCCCAACGGGATGAACAGTTGATTATTGTGTCACAAATCTATTTGTGGTATACCATAAATAGATTTGTCAGCCGAAAAATTCGCCAAGAGAGGATGTAGCCACGTGAAATTTTTTCTGGATACAGGAAATATTGAAGAAATCAAACGAATCGTGAAGCTCGGCCTAGTGGACGGCATTACGACGAATCCTTCGCTCATCGCCAAGGAAGGCCGTGTGTTTAAGGAAGTGATTCAGGAAATCACTTCGATCGTCAGCGGACCGGTGAGTGCGGAGGTGATCAGCCTCGATGTCGACGGAATGCTGAAGGAAGCGCACGAGATTGCCCAATGGGCACCGAACGTGGTCATCAAACTTCCGATGACGGAGGCCGGTTTGGAGGCCACACACCGTCTGGCCCAAGAAGGCATCAAGACGAACGTCACCTTGGTCTTCAGCGTGGCGCAAGGATTGATGGCCGCGAAGGCCGGCGCCACATTTATTAGTCCGTTTGTCGGACGTCTGGACGACATCGGGGTGGACGGCATGAAGCTGGTGCGCGAACTGCGTGACATTCTTGACCTGTACGACTTGCCTGCTGAAATCATAGCGGCCAGCATCCGCGGTGTCGGGCATGTGGAAGCCGCAGCGCTTGCAGGTGCTCATATCGCCACGATTCCCGGCTCGCTGCTGCCGTCGCTGTGGAAACACCCGCTGACGGATATCGGAATCGAGCGATTCCTGAAAGACTGGGAGAAAGTCCCCAAATAAAAACGCGGCCGCTTCACTCCGAAGCGGCTTTTGTTCACGTTTCAGAAACTACAAGTTGTCACCTATACTTTTCTGAAACGTCTCCGACATAAACGTTTACCGCCGCGAAGAGGACGGCGATAGCCGTGTATGCTTGGGATAACGGGGAATTTGTACAAGGAGGCTACCGATATCCAACTGACGCCCAGACAGATAGAGATTATCGGACTGGTGAAGCGGCACGCCCCGGTCACCGGAGAACAAATCGCCGAACACCTGGGGATCAGCCGGCCGACCATCCGTTCGGACTTATCGGTATTGATCAT